>JAHDFB010000011.1 GCA_020628475.1 Saprospiraceae bacterium
GTTGGTCCACGGCCGGAGCGAAAATATTTCATTGATCAAATATTAAAGGAAGCACCATATTACAGACATTTACTCAAGGTACGGCCTGGAATTACTTCTTGGGGACAGGTAAAATACGGTTACGCTTCGAATTTGGATCAGATGCTGGCTAGATTGAAATTTGATATATTATATATCGAAAACATGTCCTTATCATTGGATATAAAAATTCTATTCTATACGGCCTTGGTATTACTGAGAGGTTCGGGTAAATAAGTTTGGTATGAATACGGAAAAAAGGTTGTTTGGCTTGATAGGACGAACATTGAAACATAGTTTTTCTGCCAATTATTTCGCGAATAAATTCAAAGAAGAGCAGATCAAAAACACGCAGTATGAGCTGTACGAACTGGAGACCATAGAAGCCTTTGAATCTTTGAAACAAAATCCTGCACTAGTAGGATTAAATGTAACCATACCGTATAAAAAAGAAATCATTCCATATTTGGATCAATTGGACCCTATTGCCGAAGAAATACAGGCAGTCAATACGATCAAATTTGATCAGGGGAAGCTTATTGGATATAATACAGATGTGATTGGCTTCGAACAATCCGTTCGTAAGTTGATCGGAAGAAAACGAGTAAAAAATGCCTTGATATTGGGGACAGGAGGCGCTGCAGAAGCAGTGGCATATACCTTAGATAAATTAAATATACATTGCCAAATGGCTTCTCGCTCCAAAGGCGATATTCGATATGAAGATATCACGAAAAAATACCTATCCGAGGTCCGATTAATTGTTAATTGTACACCGCTCGGAACCTTCCCAGATGTCCATCAGGCACCCGATATACCCTATAAGGCACTCACAAAGAAACATTTACTTTTTGATCTCGTTTATAATCCCGAAAAAACATTATTTTTGGAGCGCGGTGAGCTAAAAAACTGTTCTATTATGAATGGTTATTCCATGCTTGTAGGTCAAGCCGAAGCTTCTTGGAAAATTTGGAACACCGAATTAATTTCAACTGTATAATGGAACCAGAACCCAAACCAGCTTTAGATTTTAGCAATACCGAAATTGCATTTTCTCATAAATCCGACAAGGAACTAAAGCGAATGACACGGTTATTTAAATTAATGAATAACCAAAATCTTGTCAACCTATCTTCTTCATTAGGTATGTTGGCGATGAAACTGAGACTTCCCTTTGTAAAATATATCATCAAACAAACGATCTTCGAACAGTTCGTAGGAGGTGAAAATTTGCTCGATTGCCAGAAAGCCATCGATAGATTAAGTTCTAACAACGCCTTGACCATACTAGATTATGGAGCAGAAGGCAAGAGTGATGAGGAAGATCTCAATCAAGTCATGTCCGAGACTGTACGGGCGATTGAATTTGCTGCGGCAAATAATTCAGTTCCTTGTGTGAGTACGAAAGTTACCGGTCTGGTGGATAATGATATACTGATAAAACTAGGGGACAATCAAGCCTTGGATGAGGCCGAGCAACGGAAGTATAAACAACTGGAGGAACGCATGCATGCTATTTGTTCCCGAGCTTCTGAATTGGGAGTAGGTGTATTTGTTGATGCCGAAGAATCTTGGATTCAAGACCCTATCGATCGATTAGTCGATCAAATGATGGAATTGTATAACAAAGAAAAAGTAGCGGTTTACAATACCTTCCAACTGTACCGCAAGGATAAATATCAATTTTTGAAGGATTCCTTTGATCGATCACAGCAGAAAGGATACTTACTGGGCGCCAAATTGGTACGTGGAGCATATATGGATAAAGAACGTCAACGCGCTGAAGAAATGAATTATCCTTCTCCCATCAATGATACCAAAGAAGCGACCGATGAAATGTATAATAAGGCTTTGAGATTCTGTGTAAAAAATTACGAGCATATCGCTTCTTGCAATGCTTCCCACAATTTTTACAGCAACAAATTACAGGCAGAATTGATCGAAGAATTAGGCATACAAAAGAATCATCCACATCTCAATTTCTGTCAATTGTATGGTATGAGTGATAATATCACATTTAATCTGGCAGAGCAGGGATTCAACGTAGCAAAATATGTACCATATGGGCCCGTTTCTGATGTGGTGCCGTATCTAATCAGACGAGCCAAAGAAAATTCTTCCGTCACAGGAGAAATGAGTCGAGAACTTGGACTTATTGATAAAGAAATGAAGCGACGAGGTATCTAAAATGAAAAGCCTTCTACATAGCGCCTTTTGGATTTGTATTCTATTATGGAGTCAAAAGGGCGTCGCACAAGATGGTTCTTCCATCAGGCCCTCGAGTATTTTTAGCAATCATATGATTATCCAGCGAGGAGAGCAATTTAAAGTCTGGGGACAAGGACAACCAGGTGACAGAGTGCAAATATCGTTTCAAGGTCAAACCAAGATGCAAGAGGTGCCCAGCTCAGGTAGGTGGCTTATTTTATTGAAAAAACCTCAGCTCGGTGGCCCGTATAAAATGACCATCAATCAACAACAGTACTCCGATATATATGTAGGTGATATTTGGATGGCTGGTGGACAGTCCAATATGGAATGGCCCGTCAAAAGTGCGGATGGTTTCGAAGAAGAATTACAAGAAGATCGGTACCCACAGGTACATTATTTTCGCACGCCAAAACAGATGTCCAATCAAGAAGTCGACACCTTGACTGGTGGTATTTGGAAAAAAATCGATCGTCAAACCTTGGCCGATATGAGTGCCGTGAGCTATTATTTTGCCAAGGAAATATATCATCAAACCAATATTCCAATCGGTATTATTGATCATTCTTGGAGCGGTAGTGATATCGAAGGTTGGCTGCCATATGAAGCTTTTGAAAATTTTCCAGAATGGCAAGAAAAGGCAAAGGCATATCAATCACAAGAATTTGATCAGGAAGCCTTTGATTTGGCCTTGAAACAGTGGTATGAAGGGCTGGAAACGGAAGATCAGGGGAGAATAGAAGATTGGCCCAGTAAACAGGATCAATGGTCTACATGGTCTAGCATACAAGTCCCGGGATATTGGGAGGATAGCATATTTCCCGATTGGGATGGAGTTGTATGGTATAGCCGAGATATAGAAATGAAAACCTTGCCCACTCAAAGCTGTAAATTACATTTAGGTGAAATCGATGATGACGAAGAAACCTATTTCAATGGCCAGCTGATAGGAGCAACTACAGGTTACAATATAAGTAGAACATACGATATCGATCCGAATCAATTTCAAGAAAATAATGTCTTGACGGTACGTATACTGGATCATGGATGGGGTGGTGGATTTGCCAGTGATTCGATGGATATATACCTAGAATGTTCTGATGAAAAACAGATTATATCAGGCAACTGGCGTATAAAAAAAGGAGCAGATGCATATCCTGCCCAACCCCAAGGACAAAGTCTTAACAATGTTCCAGCCAATCGATACAATTCCATGATGGTTCCCTTGTTTCAGCAAGCGATGACAGGAATGATTTGGTATCAAGGAGAATCCAACTGTGGGCGTCCCGAGAGCTATAGCGAACATTTTCACGATATGATACGAATCTATCGGGAACAATGGGGAAAGTCATTTCCATTTCTATTCGTTCAGTTAGCCAATTTTATGGATGAATCAGAACCAGGTCCTTCGCTCTGGGCGGAACTGCGAGCAGCACAAGCAAGTGTGTTGGATATGTCATCGACGGCCATGGCTACAGCCATTGATATTGGAGAAGCAGATGATATACATCCCGGAGATAAAAAGACGGTAGGACTGCGTTTGGCCAATGCAGCTTTAGCGATCCAATATGATAAAAATATACGGTATAAGAATCCTCAACTAGCTTCGGCTAGATTAGAAAATGACGAAATAATTGTTGAATTTAAGCACATCGCTGATGGCTTGAAAGCACAAAAACCGGATAATATTCCAGCTTTTCATGTGAAGTTAGAAGATGGTCAATACAAAAAAGTAAAAGCTTCTTTACGCGATAATCAGGTATTCGTTCAGATCAAAGGAATGAATGTGGTCGAACTATATTACGCTTGGTCGGATAATCCGGGAACATTGGATTTATACAACAGTGAAGGTCTTCCAGTAGTTCCGTTTAAGTATTCGATACCAGTGGATTAGAATCCGCTGTATCATCCAGCCGGTCGGAACGCGTCGATTTGGTTTCTGTATGTAGGCATGCTTCCAGTTTTTCATCAAGAAACTTCCATTCAGCCAGTAAATACTGGCTTTCCAGTTCTTTTAATTTGGCATCTAACCATTCATCCCGCTGATTCCACTGCATCTAGTAAAATTGAGAAAAAGCAATAAGAGAACGCCTACCCATATGGGTGGTTTTGGTGAAACCGAGCTAGATTTAAGTTTCCAAGTACGGATAATAATCTAAATAATGATTATACAGATTCTGAATCGAAATTTCGCTCAAATTGATCGGTACGCAGTAGGACTAATGTACAAGCACGCTGTGCATAGATTCCGCGATCAACGGCCATTTTTTCAAATTCAATATTTTCGGTACCTGGATTGAAAATAATGCGTTTCGGCTGTAAGTCCAGCAAATATTGGTAATGTTCTTGTTGGCGAGCTGGATTCATATACAAGGTGATCGTATGTATATCTTCAAATGTCGGATGCCCCTTCAAGATATCTACTCCACGCACCTGCGCTTCACGTCCACCCACCGCAAAGACCTCATGATTGTAATCCAATAACATGTTCAGTGCTATATTACTATATCGTTCCGATTTGGTCGAAGCACCAAAAACTAATACACGCATCTTTTTTATGATAAATCTAGACTTTTGTGATGATTTGGGCAATCCCACCTACATGACCGCAGTCAAGCAGGTGGTCAGGCTATCCACAGTTTCACTAGGTTCATCCCTCCTGAGCATCGAATTAAGTGGATATAGGATTCTACTATCAAATGTCCGTTTTCCTACCATTTTCTCTGCATGTTGAGGCTCATTCGGGAGCCTCGGCTATCGCCGGGCCTGTTCCTATCCTTATTGCTTAAACATCCAGAGGCTGTTTTCTCATTTTGATAAATCGTAGAATTGACCGATTTGAACAGAACAATAGTCGCTTTCAACGGAATTCAATAGACCGGCAGGAAAAGCTCGTTTTTCTTTGTGTCAAAAAGTGCAATGAAAGTACCATTATGCCTATTTCTAGTTGGATTTTGTCTGTCCTTACAAGCACAAAGTTTGGGCCTAAAAAATGATCTTAAAACAAATTATTCCGTAGCTTATTGGGGATATAATGGATTTCATCCTGGTGTTAAAATTGGGGCATCTGTCTATCTAAAGAAACAGATGAAGCATCAAATTTCCTCACAGAGCATCAAGACGAAGTCCCAGCACCTATTTATGCGCCCAGAAATTGGTTTTTATAGTCAGCGGAGAAATCATCAAGCATTCTTATACAATCTGATATTGGGAAAAGAATATAGAAAGGAGCAGCAAAGATTTTATAAAGCATTTTCCGCTGGAATTGGTTTTCTTGCTCAAAGAAACGCCAATACAACCTATGTTCAGATTGATGAAGAAAGTTTTGTGTCTAAAACAGGGGCCATACGAAGATATATGATGCCATCACTTAATGTGGAGTATGGTCAACGTTTTACGCAGTTTTCCTGGTTTAACGAATGGACGCTGGCATCTAAGCTTAAATACAATACAGCTGTTTCATTTGAATTATTTATCACCCTTGGATTAAAATATACATGGACTAAAAATACATTGAAATGATAAAAAAAGTAAAAAAATACAGCCTTTGGGTCTGCTGCTTGGTCATGATGATATCTTTGCCAGCCTGTTCTTGGAATGATTATGCACCAACGGAATGGGATGATCAATTCTTTATTCGAAGATCCGGTGCTGATCTACCTGTTTGGATACATGGCAACCGCGCCTCAAAAGTATTTATACTTACTGTTCATGGAGGTCCTATTCTGGGGAGTGGTCTTGATTTTAGAAGGGGGAGTTATACCGAAGAATTGGAGCAGAAATATGCTATGGTTTATTGGGATCAAAGGCATTCTGGATCAGCTCATGGTCGCTTTTCAAAGGAGCAATTGAAAGTGGATGAATATGTACGGGATTTGGATTTTTTAGTAGATGTATTAAAGGATAAATACGGAGATGATATATCCTTATTTCTATTGGGACATAGTTGGGGAGGTATGCTGACAGCTAAGTATTTAAGTACGGAGAATTTTCAGAATAATTTCAAGGGTTGGATCAACATGTCCGGTGTACTCGATGTAAATGAATCGGACAAAAATGCGATCCGATGGCTGGACCGCATCATACAGGAAAATGTAATGATGGGTGTACAAGTAGGAGTATGGGAGGAACAACTTGAAGCGCTTCAATCCATCGATACATCAACATGGCCTTTAGATTTTAGTGAATCTAGAGATTTGTATGCCATCGAAAAAGACGTCCTAAAATTGGTGAAAGATGTGCTCAAAGAAGAACAGTATAGATCCGGATTTTTTAGGAGCTCTTTTTTATCTCCATCGGCTACTTTTAATCATATCAGTAATGTATTGACGGCTTTCGGAAGTTTGAACAAAGATTTTAAAAATCAGGCCTTGACGTCAAGACTGAATCGGATACATCTTCCCACCTTGTTGATTTATGGAAAATACGATTTTTCTATTTCTCCAGAAGTAGGAGAAGCAATATTTCAAGGTATATCTTCGGAATCCAAAGAATTGTCCATCTATGAATTTTCTACCCATGAAGCTTCATTAACAGAACCAGAACGATTTAATATGGAATGTATTCATTTCATAGAAACACACAAATAATAGTAAACAAGTGTAACTTTTTAATTAGTAGTGAAGACGAATTCCAAGTATTTTGCACTAATCTGCAGAAGGCACGAATTCGTCTTTTTTGATTTTTACTGAATCTATTAGCTAATACAGCGGATATTATGGCATTCGAACTTTTGACTAAATAGCCTTCATTTCAGGCTTGCATTGCAGCGAAAAAATGCGTAATTTGAATGTAAATACCCCGCCATATGGATCCAGAAAATGATGTCTTGCATGACAATCCTAGTAACGCCTCCGCGTTTGCGAATGAAGTAGGAAATGAGTCCGGGGCAGAAGCGCAGGCTTCCCTTACTGCTCCAAATTATCAATTAGCCTCTGGTGAGGATAACCCCAGCGACAACCCCAATGGTGCGCTATGGAATGGAGTGGTTACGGCCAGTAAGTTAAATGTTCGTAGAGGAAATTCCGCACAAGAAACCAAAGTGCGTCAAATCAGCCAAGGAGATGTTGTACAAGTGTACGAAATAAGTGAAGGATGGTATCGAATTTCTGCGAGTACCGCAGCTGATGCAGTGGAGTGGGTATCCGGAGATTATGTTCGTAGACAAGAACAAGCTACTGATCCCGTGGATATTGGAGAAATTCCAAGAGTTGATCTGACAGGAAATGGACGAAGTAGAGCGCACAATCGATGGGTTGATGATGGAGAAGACACGACCGCGGCCGCAGAATTTGATGATACCATTGATGAGGTCATAGCCAATTTTTTTGGAGAGGGTATGACCAGAGATCGAGTAATGGCGGAAATTGATCGACTCGAAGAAGAAGGAAGTATGGACGAAGCGGATGCCATGCGCAGAAAATTATTCTTAGCAACCCAACATGCCGTAGCGGATGTACTGGATGTAGAGAATAATCAACTGTATCAGCCTGGCGGCGGAAAAACCTATTGTAATATTTACGCTTATGACTTTGTAACTGCCATGGGGGCCTATATTCCTCGAGTTTGGTGGAGTGAATCGGCCATTGCTAAAATCAGAGCAGGCGAACAAGTAACACCAAGATATGGTGATACCATCTTTGAGATGAATGCCAATGCCTTGACGGCTTGGATGCCTGAATATGGTGTCGGCTATGGATGGCGAAAAGTAACCGACATGGATGTGGCACAACAAGAAGCGAATAGCGGAAAAATTGCCGTTATTTTAGCGGCTAATGCTCGTGCCTCTAGGAGTGGACATATTTCGGTCATTCTGAGTGAAACAGAACAAGAACAAAAAGGCAGAGAAGAAGGTGCATTGCCACTTTCTTCACAAGCCGGAAGTAATAACCATGAGAGACATCGACCATCCAGTGCTTGGTGGGCCAATAGTAGTCATAAAGATGGTGCTGCTTGGGTATATGATGGTACACTGAATAGCCCGATTATGTCGCCAGAACAAACGGGCGTTCTTGGTGCAGAAAATCAGAACCAAAACTTAGAAGATCAGATTCAGGCTGGAGAATCACTCATTGCTTCCAATTATTTATTGGCGGTGCAACAATTAGAACAATTGGCAGCAGCGGAGGGCTATAGTCATAGTGAAACCTTATCAGCCATTCGAAAATTGTATTATAACAGTGGTAACTGGGATAAGGCTATTTCTGGAGCGGCAAATACGGGCTTTCCTTCCAGTTGGGGCAATGATGAAAATAAGGCATTACGAGATGCGGTGGCCGGTTCTCAGGTCGTCAGTATCAATGGTGTATCCGTTGATGTAGGGCACTTATTGACGGGCTTGGACAGTACCAATCATAATGGACCGTTTAGCTTACGAAAAGCAGGTATTCCGATCTTTTCATTTAGAGACAATAAAGAGTTTACAACCTTTGTGGGAGATATTGGTAGTGCTGTAGAAGCCTATATTGATGAGCGGATGGAGATAGAATATTTGAATTTGATTGACTATGATGAAGAAGGTTTAAATAGACATTATAATAATTTGGCTGGTGATGTTGATATGGCGGGAAATGCCGATTCTTATGCCATGGATTTTGATCCTAGTATCAGTTTTTCTGAAAATCTTATTCGCTACACTTCTGGAGAAACTCGAAGCGATCATAAACGTTATACGAAATTTGCGGAGGCTATTGGATTGGGACAATATGAGGATGGATCTTTTTCAAATTATTCCGACGAATGGAAAGAATCGCTTGCTATGGAAATTTCTACTTTTGCGCAGGCTTTTCAGATGAGAAATGGGGCTTGGGAAGGAATCATTCATTGGGCAGGAACCTATCATTTCAACAAAGTGTCCCGATGGATGACCGACATATTTATTAATAAACTCAAAGAACGAGTGCAAGCTGAAGCATCTAATGAGTAAGTATATTCTAATTTTATTACTATTTACAGTATTAACCAGTTGCGATCCTATGAAAGATTATGATGTATTATACGCCGAAACAGCTTATGATGATTCCATGAAACTTGAGGTCTATTTCAAAGAAGCCGTGGGCTTTGGGCCACATGCGATCAAAATATTAATGGTCGAACCAGATGGGGACAGGTATCTATTAATCGAGGATAAAATATACAACGACGGGTCCAATTTACTCGATAAAAATATAGGTATAAAATGGCTCAAAGATGCACGTGCCGAAGTGGCATTGCGTGGTAAAGAAATGAAAACCAAAACCTATCTGGTACAGAAAAAAGCTTCAAAATTCAAGGCCGAATTGATGTAAATCGGGTCCTATTCCGGAACGGCTTCAATTTTACCAGCATCATTAATCTTGAAAGCTTCTTCGCTATCTACTTCCATTTGATTGCCTTCCGAATAAAACATCTTGGATCGATATATTTTGAAAGACTTCGAAATAGAAGAAGCATAGCCATAGTCCACTTCTTCTGAACTCATATTGAGCACTTCATTCGAGATCATTTTTTCATCCCTATCATGGATACTGAGTATTAAGCGCTCATTGAAATCACCAACGATAAAACTGAGTAATGCCATCATACCATTTTCTAATGGATATTTTCCGACATAAAACAATTGTTCATCATCTGAACATTTAACACCGGATCCGCAGATCTTGGAGCGATCGTCACCCTCAAATGGTTTAGACATCCAAATTTTACCAAGCTCAGCATTATTCCAAGGATAGTTTACCGGTAATTGAAGATCTGGATATTTATTAAAAAAGTCAGACATAACTGCTGTTGGTTTAGAATCGGACATGGTTGCTTTTTCTTCGGAATCGCTTGTTTCACTCGATGCTTGTATTTCTGATTTTTTATCAGGAGCATCGCCTGTTTTGCAAGCGACGAAAGTAATGAGTAGTGTTAAACTTAAAATTAGATATTTCACAAATTAATTATTTTGACGAATATGAGATACTGTGTAGGTTTTCGTACTGCCAGGTTTTGATCCTGTTAAAGAATAATCGTCACCGACTAACAACAAATTACTCTCAACGTGACCTTTATTTGCCCCTTGGGTAGTTCCTGGGTCAAAGAAACGATAATATATCTTACCATCCTTAATTACTTTGGCCATAATTACGATATAATGTTCAGTGGTATTATCGTAATTATAGGAAGCGGTTCTTCCGTCATCGACCGCAATAAACACGGGCCTTCCTGCTAATAACTCTTTGTCGACATAATTGACGCCCATTTTCGCTTGATCGCCTAGATTGTGATTCGTACCTCCATCTTGAACCATGGTCTGTAAGAATGATGATTTTACAGAATTGATCGTTCCGCCTTGAGATTCGACCATGGCCTTGGCAGCATCCCAACAGCAAACAAAGTTACTTTTTGTTGGATAGGCTTTTTCACTGTCTAGTAATCCACGTCCGTCTCCAGTAATCGTCCAGTTGACCGTGGTTCCGTCTTTTTTAGTATTGATTCCATCCTTGAATTGACTAATCCAATCGGATGTTTGTAGTACTGGTTCTATCGCTTCTGCCTTTACTTCATGGGTGGATAATTCTTCCATTTGAGTCAATCGAGTGGCCATTGCATTGAACGTACCACCTCCAACATCGACTCGTCCATCTCCAGATTTACTGCCTAATCCCGTTTTTTGGAATAACTTGATGGCTGCGATCGTATCTACCAGTTGATTATCACTGACCGTCTCATCGTCTTTCATACCAGCTACTAAAGCCACTTCAGGTCCATTAGCTAAATAGCCTAGATGAATCAAATTGGTTTGAATGGTTTTGACATCACTGACCGTATTGGTTCCTCCAGCGCCCACACTACCAACAATCTGTTCAGAACTGTAATTGACCGGTGTACCTGTTTCAGAGGTGACTTGTTCTCCTCCGGGACCTGGTGCTTCAACTTCTGTGCTTGGAGCCGGTGAATGATCGTTGGTGTCCTCGGAGTCAGGTGCTGAATTGTCAGGACTTCCAGCGGCATTCAAATATCCCAGTGCTTTTGCTGAGTGATCGCCAAAAATGATATCCGAGAAATCCGCTTTTATATCTGCTATTACATCTCTCGAATACATTTCTGTATAGGTGTCTTTGAATTTTTGGATGTATTCAGGATTATTTTCTAATTGTATCAAGGCATCATACACTGCTTGTTCGTCTGTTCCCATTCCGGTACCATAGAAGACTTCAAACATGGCGGCATAAACTTCCTGCGCTAATTTTCTGTAATCGAGTTGTTTTACTTCAGATTGTACCTGCGCTGTTTCCTGCTCGGTACTGGTCGTATTGGTTGTGCTGACCGCCTGCGGAATAACGATGGTTTCGCCTGCATTGAAACCGACAACGGATCCCCATCGTTTTAATTTGTCTGGATTGGCTTGTTTTAATGCCTCAATGGTGGTGTTATGTTTTCTGGCCAGTACTCCTAGGCCTTCACCTCGTTGTACAACATAGGTAGTCTGTTGTTGATTACTGACGCTATTTTGAGCTTCGGATGCCGCTTGATTATTTCCTAAGGATGGTGCCGTTGTTGTAGTAGATTCCTCTCCACCACTAGAATTAGAGCTTGTAGTACTGCTGCTACCATCTGTACTCATTGCCACTGTTTCGCCCGCTTCTAAAGCGGCAATCACTTTCTTAAGAAAAGCGAGTCGGATTCTATTTCTTCGAGTACTTGCTCCCTCCAAGGCTTCGGATGATTGACCGTAGAAGTTGGTGGTATTGCCGGTACTCTCTCCAATTCCAGTTCCATAACGATCCATATAACTGAGCCCGTCATCCGATTGGAATAATTCTGCGACTGATTTAAACTGTTCTAAGTGATTTCCGTGATTTTCGATCAGACGTTTATTGATTTTAGCGATCCGATCATAGAGATAATATCCGCCTTGATATTTAAGGTCGGTTAAGAACTCAATCATGGCCGGATGTAATGCATTCCATTGTTCGTCGGTCATCACATACGTGCCGGCATCTACGCCATCCTTGATTTCCCGTCCCCGAGCATTGGTGTAATATCCTTTTGAATCGGTCGTGGCCGTCGTACTCGTTGCTAACACTCTAGCTTTTTCGGTATATTCTACCAACAGGGTGGCTAATAAAGTACGTTGAACAGCAATGTCTATTTCCCCAATATCTGTTTTGTTATTATCAACAAAAGTCCCAGCTGCACTTCCTTTTAATAAAGCTCCTTTTGAAATCTTGGTAGCTTGTTCTTCAGACATTCCTGCAGCAGTCAATTCTTCAATAACGGTAGCTGCAGAACGACTTCCGATATCGTATCCTTTTCCTAATGTGACGCCGGATTTATCGGTATGCGGCCAGTGGATATATTTGGTCTGTTGATCATTACCCTCCCCAAGGGTTGTCAACTCTCCCGATGTTAGTACATGATCGGCTTGTGTTGTGTTTTGTTGAGTTGTTTGTGCGGATGTGTTTTGTGCATTGGGAGAACCACCTCCATTGCCATATTGAGGCGGGTTCATTCTTGCTCGTTGACTCTGTCCTTGTGCTTCCGTATCAGGATTGGTCGGATTTTGATGCTGGGCAGCGGATTGATCCGTTTGTTGCGTTCTTTGGGGGTCGCCAAATTCTGACATGCTGTTTGGTTGAGTGGGTTGTAATAAATAACGTTGTGTAAAACATTAAGATAAATCATTTCTGCTATCATGTCAAGCGATGTGGATAATTTAATATAAAATTTAGCTGAAATAAATACAGACCTTCGAAAAGACCGATTGATAAGATCGATACTCTGATCTTGTTGCGTCAGTGCTGTGCAATGGTCAGTGGCTTGCTACTGATCCCCGCAACGAAGTGAAGGCGGATGAGCAGCTTGACTGCGAACCATGAAACATAACGCCTCGACGATTCGGAGAGGGACGCCCTAATGTTGATCATGAATTTAACGAATTAGAGTAATGGATCCTTTCAATATTTGCTGATTGTTGCCTTCCTGTACGATCAAATAATACGCATACACGCCTTGCGCAACGGCACGTGAATTTTTGGTGCCATCCCAGCCCTGCATAGAGCGTAGGGATTGATCCTGCTCCTGATGTACCGGGTTGCCCCAGCGATCATAAATGACAAACTCGACGAGCTCATAGTCTTTATTTTGAGCGGGTACTATCATAAAGCGATCATTGATGCCATCTTGATTCGGGCTGAAGATGTTTGGTACGTAGATATCCGTACTTTCTCGTACAAATATGGTCATTTCCAGCAGGATCGAGCAGCCATTTTCGTCAATAATAGTCGCCGTGTAACTTGTAGTACTTTCGGGAGAAACGACAAAACTGATGCAATCCTGACAAGACTCTTTCGCTGAATTCCAATGCACTGTTTCAATATTGGTATTGGATTCAATCAGCGTCAAGGTTACCTGTCCTCCAATTTTTATAGTTGTATCCGGATTGATGCTGGCTTGTAGGTCATTTAATGTAAGAATGTCGATGGTACCTAGATCCGTCTCGCAGTCTTGACCTTCTCGAATTATAATGGAATACATACCTGTCGGAAGTGCCTCGAAAAGAAGTGCAGAACTGAAATTTTCACCGCCATCAATGGATACTTGATAATTTTCGTTGGGACTACTTGGGATAATTTGGATGATACCATTATTGGCTGCTTCGCAATCGGCATCTATCCAATCTACCATGGCTTCTATGGCACACGGATTGGTCGTCACAATAGACAAAAAAGCGGTACTATCGCAGCCGCCTGAAGAGGAAAAGACACTTGTGTATATTCCCTCCATATCGAAGGTGTCTCCATCAAAAACGTAGTATTCACCTTCTGCGAGTTCAATGAAAAGTGTATCTCCTATAATGCTTTCGTCGAAGCTAATGTCGAGATGAAGAACGCTATCACAGCCAAACTGATTGATGTATTCTTCGGTATAATAGCCCGATTCTGTGTAGGTATTTCCTTCCCATTCGTAACTGTCTCCTTCGCAAAGTGCAACGATCGATTCGTTTTCAGTAGCTTCGACCGTGGTCAACTGAAGTATATAGACACTATCACATCCTGCAAACGATTGCAAACTATCATAATATGTACCCGGTTCGGTATATATTTCTCCTTGAAATTCGTAATCCATACCTTGGCAAATCGTATCGAGCAGCAGGAATTCGTATTGATCGTATAGATCGATGTGAAATTCTAGCAGAATTTGACAAGGACTAATCGTGTCTAAATAATTGATGGTGTAATCACCGGTCTCAGACCAGTACTGGCCTGCTACAAAAACAGAATCACCCGGACAAAGTGTATAGAATTCTTCTTGATCTATAGTCGGTACTACGAGTTGGAAATCATCATAATAGTAACAGCCGTCTGGATGGTAGATGGCCACACTATATAGTCCTTCAACCAATGGATTTTGTCCATTGAGTTCGATGGATGCATTGGTTTCTCCATCGATGGGATTGCCCTCATAGTACCATTGATAACTGTACAGATCGTTATCCGGTACTTCTAAGAAAAAACTAAACTCACAGACATTTCCATTGACGGTAATCGAATCTTGAAAGGTCTGGTTGTTTATTGTCTGGATACTTAGATTGTCCATGCTCAGAAATATCCCTTGATTGTTGGAATTTTGATTGTCACAATGTACTCTAATAAAGATGGATTCTATATCGACCGATGGCGTGAAAGTCAGCGCTAAATCTAATAATTCTTGATTGGTCAAGGTATTGGTGAAGAAGCTGGCCAACTCTATCGGGGCAGGGGAATTGTCACAAGGATTGGCCATATATGTGTGATTTTCGAGAGCTGTACAGCTTTCAAAACCATAAATGGCAATCTGAGCCACGATTTCTTCATCTGGAAAAAAAATATCGGTCTGGGCGTAATCTGCTTCAAAGAGATACGTTTCTCCGGCCTGTAAAGTTCCTAATAGACAGGTACCAAAAGTTTCAGAAAAGGAACCCGCCACACCGAAGTTTATAAAAGTAGATTCTATCTCAAATCCATACAGATTCTCGGTATCCTCGATATCCGATGGAGTCATACAATCAGGATCATATAGATCCGGCGTGCCTTGTAGGATCGTCCAATGTTCGAGACAATTATTTTCATCATTTAAATTGGTACAGCAATCGGATTTGTCTTCGAAACCACCATTGGGAATGAATTCGAAACCGCCCACGGTGTTACACAGGCAATCTGGATCAAATACATCGATGAGTCCATCGTTGTCGTCATCCAATTGATTATCACATATTTCTTGGGCCGAAATCATGGTGAACGCGGCAAAGAAGGCGATCAATAGAAAGACCGCTCGAGTTACATGGAGTTGGTTCATTAGATTATAATCGTTGTATGTTCTGCTGTATAGATACTTTTTGAGTCTTATTTGTATCTGAGAAAGGCGAAAAAATGACGAAATTATACTTATTAATAAAAATCTTAATATGTAAAATATTCTTATTACATTTGTTGCTTGGGTCAAGACTATATTAATTTTTTGTCCCGAAACATACGAATTATAAATTTATGGTCGTTTTAGCTGCATCTTTCATTCTATAGAGAAGGAAGATTTCTAAAACGTAATTATACATTAGCTTAATAACAATCTAAATAAGAAACAATGTTCGAAAACATGTTTTATCTTTTTCAAGCGGCTGAGGAGCCTGAGGTTCAATATGAGAATTTTCTAAGTTTAATATTAAAGGGTGGTACACTCGGTGTGATCATCGTAGCGATCATGTTGGTCCTTTCCGTGATTGGATTATTTATCTTTTTTGAGCGATATATGACCATCAAACGTGCGGGTAAAGTGGATGAAAATTTCATCAATAATATTCGTTCATCTGTGGCATCTGGAAACATAGAAGGGGCGAAAGCACTTTGTAAGACGACCGATACACCGGTTGCAAGAATGGTTGAAAAAGGACTGCAGCGTATTGGAAAACCACTCAAGGATATTGATGCGGCCATTGAAAATGTTGGAAACCTCGAATTATTTAAATTGGAAAAAAATCTATCGTCTTTGGCCTCTATTGCGGGTGCTGCTCCGATGATCGGTTTCTTTGGTACGGTGACCGGGATGATTTTAGCATTCCGTAAAATGGCGACTGAACAGAATGTTACTCCAGATGTATTAGCTGGGGGAATCTATGTGGCCTTGATTACTACGGCCGTTGGATTATTTATTGGAATTCTTGCATTCGCTGGATACAATTTGTTGGTAGCTAGTGTAGATAAGGTCGTGTTCAAGATGGAACGAACGACGATGGAATTTATGGATCTTTTACAGGAGCCAGCTAATTAATGATCTATTTAGGATAGTCCATTATGGGAATTAAAAAAAGAAATAAGGTAAGTGCAGAGTTTAGTATGTCGTCGTTGACGGATATTATCTTCCTATTACTTATCTTTTTTATGTTGACCTCTTCAGTTGTTCAGATTAGTATGGAACTACCTGAGTCGAACTCTCAAACGGTGGCACCGACGGATATGGCGGTGATGATTAAGTTGGATAAAAGTTTGACTTACAATGGCAAGCCTATTAAATTGAGAGATTTACAGAATAGGGTGAAGAGTGATATTGCTAAATCCAAGAATCCACAGAATGCAACCTTATCCATCATTGCGGAGAAAGGAGTGAAGTGGAAAGATATATCTCCATTAATTAATGTAGCCAAGCGACAGCGTATCCGTGCGATCATGGCTACTCAAGCAAGAAAAAATTAGGCGATGGGATTAAAGAAAAAAGCGAAGGTAAGTGCGGAGTTTAGCATGTCATCTCTTACAGATATTATCTTTTTGTTATTGATATTTTTCATGTTGACCTCATCGATGGTAGTGCCAAATGCTCTAAACTTAAAACTACCTGGTAAGTCTTCTAAGAATATAAAGGTAAATTCTACACCGCCGACTATAGAGATTCGCAGTGATGGAACCTTTCGGTTGAATGGATCTAGAGCCAATAAATCTCAATTGGTCAAGGCCGTTCGAGCTGAAAAAAACAAAAACAAATCAAAAGCCACGATAAAAATTAAGCCAAGTCCGGATGCTGCGAACCAGCATGTTGTCTATGTAATGGATCTAGCCTATAGATTTGGCATACAAGCCGTCATGGACTGACGGTAACGAATCCCTGCGAAAGAAAGCTGAACCTACTTTAGTAAAATCGATTATATGTATTCAGCAACAGACACTGGTATAGATTATGATCAGCGAGATCAATCTACCCGTAAAAAAGCGATGGTGGCCGCTTTGATAGCCTTGCTATTGTGGTTTTTGATGCTACTATTTCCTGTATTTTCTTATACGTTTCCCATGCCTGAAAAGGCGGGTATACTTATGAATTTTGGTGATTCCAATGGAGGCGGTGCCTTGACTTCATCTATGGAAACATCCGATCAAGATCAAGCTAATAAGCCTGAAACAGCGGAAGCTCCTGTTGCCGAAAAGGATGCTCAAGATTCGCGTCAAGAAGTGACCGCACGATCTGTTGCTACGGCATTGCAACCGCAGACAGAAGATATCAGCTTTATAAAAACAACTAGGGTTCAGGAAGAAAAACCTGACCAAAAAAGAAAAACGAAAGAAACGCAAGCTTTTCTAGATCAAAAGAGCGCTGAAGAAGAAGCACAAGAAAAGGAGACTCAACGTCAAAAAGCCTTAGAACAACAAGCAAAACGCAAACAGCAGGAAGCATCTGCCACGAAAGAGTTCAGCTCGTTTTTTAGTGGATTGGGTTCGGGAACGGAAAATTCTGCGTCCGGTGATCCAGCAGGTGAACCCAATAAGCAGGTACTGGAAGGTGTCAGTAAAGGCAGTTCTAACATCGGCGGAGGATTAGCAGAACGTGGCGTCTTGTATGAACCGGAAATCGATGATCAGTCTCAAAAAGTGGGACGTATCATCGTACGTGTTTGTGTAGATTCGAAGGGTTTTGTTACAGAAGCGAAATATACCCAACGAGGTAGTACTTCTACGGATATCACATTAATTGATGTTGCTGAGAAGGCGGCTGCACAGTACCGATTTTCTCCTTCCGGACTAGAAAAACAGTGTGGTACCATTTCTATAGATTTTAAATTGAAATAGAATCGTAAGCTTGTCGAAAGTTATTTTCTATTTCCCTGTTTTAATCTTATTTAAATGTAAATAGTTATAAACTATTTGGATGGAAAGTTGTAGATATACTGTATGAAACAGCATTTCGATTTTATCATATTAGGAGGGGGTGGTGCCGGCTTAAATTGTGCACTTGAATTGGCCTCGTCGGATAAGTCGATTTTGATTCTCGATAAGGAATTGAAGAATAGCGACGATCGTACCTGGTCTTTTTGGGAAAAGGGAATGGGCAAGTTTGATCATTTAGTACATCATCGTTGGAATAAAATTCACTTTCATGCCAAGTCTGATCTGACCAATATGGACATTGCGCCGTATCAGTATAAAATGATCCGATCAAGCGACTTTTATGCCTATGCACATCAACAACTGGATGCGGCTAGTCATGTTGAACGAATCCAATCGGAAGTACTGGATGTGCAAGAAAAATCAGATTTGGTGGAGGTCACTACAAAGGATGGTGTTTTTACGGCAGATCGTGTGTTGGATAGTATTTATATACCTCCCATCGATAAAGCAAAACATCAATATGTAGCACAACATTTCGGCGGCTGGTTTATTGAAACAGAAGCCGATGTTTTCGATGATGATGTGGCCAATCTTATGGATTTTAGAATTCCTCAAGAGGACGATACTCGATTCTTTTATGTATTGCCTTTATCCAGTAGAAAGGCTTTGGTCGAAATCGCGATTTTTTCCAATAATATCTTGAAGGCCGAAGATTACGATAACTATATAGAGGATTATATTCAAACATATCTTAAGATTTCCAATTATCGGGTCTTGGAAAAAGAAATGGGCGTGATACCAATGACCTCATTTCCTTTTCACAAGCAAGATACCGCGCGTATTATTAAGATTGGAACGGCAGGAGGGTGGGTCAAACCTTCTTCTGGATATGCCTTTACCAGAATTGTGGAGCGTTCTCAAAAATTGGCCGAGCAGTTGTTATCCAATAGCAAACAAATCGAGACAAATTCTCATTTTAGACATCGATGGATGGATAAGACCATGCTAAAGGCTTGGAACGAACAATATATTTCTGGAAAGCAGGTTTTCGAATCTTTATTTAGCAAACGAAAGCCCAGCGAGGTGTTTGAGTTTTTAGATGAAAAAAGTTCGTTTTTACAAGAGATAAAAGTGATGTATAGTTGTCCTATTTTACCACTGACGAAAGCGGCAATATTTTAATAAATACAGTATCTTGGCGGTTCAATTACAGCTTCTATTAGACCGGATCATATGCCCAAATCAGCTATAAGAGATCGATTTAATCATTATCAAGACGCCTTAGATTTCTTGTATACCCAGTTACCGATGTTTCAACGTCAAGGTAATTCTGCCATGAAGAAGAACCTGGATAATATTAAGGCCTTATGTGCTTTTTTGGGTCAAGCCCAAAATGATTTCCCTTCTATTCATGTGGCGGGCACCAATGGTAAGGGGAGTACTACGCATATGTTATCGGCATTATTACAATCGCAAGGGTTGAGAGTGGGTGTATACACTTCTCCTCATTATAAAGATTTTAGAGAACGCATCAAGATTAATCGCCAATTTATTTCGAAGCATGAAGTGCTGGATTTTCTGCATTTGATTCTGCCTAAATTGGAAGAAATCAAACCCTCCTTTTTTGAAATAACGGTGGCGATGGCCTTTTATCACTTTTCTAAACAAGGTGTGGATATTGCTATCATAGAAGTTGGCTTGGGTGGGCGATTGGATAGTACCAATGTAATTTTACCTTTAATTTCTGCGATCACGAATATTAGCAAAGATCATACGCAGTTTTTGGGAGATACTTTAGAGCAGATTGCAGCAGAAAAAGCTGGAATTATCAAGAATAACATCCCTGTCATCATCGGTGAAAAACAAGAGCCGGTTCAACATGTTTTTTTACAAAAAGCCAAGGAGCAGTCAGCTGATTTGCAATGGGCTGAAGATATAGTAGAAGTTGTTTTTGACCAAGCTGTCGGAAATGGAAAGGTACAAATGGCCGATCGGACTTTTTCTTTTAAAGCAGCTTGGTTTGTCGATTATCAAAGGATGAATTTACAGACGGCGATGGCCTGCTTCATACAATGGGGGCAGATAACAGACCGAAAAATTGATTGGACGGTGATTCCGCAAGCATTGGAAGAACTTCCTGAAAGAAGCTACTTTTTAGGACGTTGGATGACTTTGGGAGAAAGCCCTAAAATCATTGCTGAAAGCGCACATAACGAAGCGGGGTTAGCGGTGGTTTTTAATAAATTGGCGAAACTCGATTATCATCAATTTCATTTTGTATTGGGTTTTTCCAATGATAAGGATTTAGACAGTGTACTTCATTTTTTTCCTAAAAAGGCACGTTACTATTTTGCCAAGGCCAATATTCCAAGAGGATTGGATGCGAGGGAATTGAAAAAACAGGCCGCCACATTTGGCTTGAAAGGAAGATCTTATGTTTCTGTAAAAAATGCGTTAAAAGCCGCTAAAAGACAGGCGACGAAGCAAGATTTTATCTATATCGGTGGAAGTATATTCGTGGTGGCCGAGGTGTTGTAAGGACCTATTTGGACCTTAGCTCAAATTGGACTGTTCATCCTGCATGATGGCGGAAGCTTTCAAGTCGCGATTGACCGCAATACTCGCATTTAACTCAAATCCAACAAGCAATATAAAACATATAATGTTGAACCATAATAGTGTGACAATCAGAGCACCAATAGAACCGTATAGCTCATTATATTGGCCAAAATTGGTCACGAAATAAGAGAATCCTAAGGAACTGATAATAATTAAAAAACTAGCAATGGTGGTTCCCAATGAGAATATGTGAAATCGTTTTCTGGTAGCTGGACCATAGCGATATAGCACTGCTACGGAGAAATAAATCAGCATGATTACACATAGCCAACGCAGGGCACTAAATCCCCATACCGTCAACGCATCCAGATGTGTCCATTCACGGAGTAAGTTCAATATTAACTGTCCCAATACAATTAATACGGAAGAGGAAATGAATATGAAAACGATGATGACCGTTAAAAGAATGGCAATTAATCGTTTTTTGAACCAATGCCTTTTTTTGAAGGTCGTCGTGGCATGTGCCTTTTCAAATCCTCGCATCATGGCAATCATACCATTACTGGCAAAGAATATAGCCAATAATAAACCAAAAGACAATAGGCCTCCTCGTTGTCTAGAAACAATATCATCCACCAAGCCAAATACAAATTCTTCACTGGAAGGAGGGAGTATTCCGTTCACGGATTCCCGAATATTTAATGCGTAATCCGCCGCCATGGGAATATGCGGTAGCAAGGTGAATAGAAAGATGATGGTTGGAAATAAAGCCAGAAAGAAGCTGAATGCCATTGAATTGGATCGAGTGGTTAAATCATCATCCAGTGTTTCTTTGTAAATAAACCGTACGACATCATATACTGGGACCCCGTGAAAGCCGATAAATGTTGAGGTTTTAGCCCAATTAATCAATCGTTCGAGCAAGGGTAGCGTTTTCCACCAATTTTTATCGAATTTGAACTTTTTCCAGAAAGATTTCACGCAGAAAATGTATTTACACGATTAAAAATACGGTTTTAAAGCTTCATTCATAAAATCTGGAGAACGAAGTCGTTCCGCTTGACCATTGATAAAGGCCAATGTAACTTTGGCAATGTTCACCAGTTCCTCTGATTCGTTGAATATCTTCGTATGAAATTTGATGAATCGATCAGGCATTTCCGGAATGGTGGTTTCAATACGTAACAGTTCATCATACTTGGCCGGACGGACATATTTTGTCTCGTAAAAAGCTACGGGCAAGAATACATTGTGCACGTTTTCCATATCCGCGTAGATCAATCCAATAGATCGCATTGTTTCCACTCGACCTACCTCCAAATATTGAGCATAATTACCATAATACAGATAACCCATTTTATCTGTTTCACCATAACGCACTCTGATTTTAGTGGAAAAGGTGTACATGGTTTATAATTTTTCTCTTAATATCGGACAGGTCATACAATGAGATCCGCCTCGTGCTCGAGATAATTCGTTCGATGGAATATTGATGATGGTTTTTTCAATATCTTCAGCCTGTACAGTACCGTTGTCCAATTGTTCTAGTAAATCTTCTGCTAAAACAATATTGTAACCATGTGTTTGAAGTGCTTTATCAGTAAAGGGGTTTCGATCATAACTGATGGCCACACCAGGTTTCAATGCCACCATATTACATCCATCGGTCCATTGTTCTCGATCTTGATAAGGACTCTGACCTTCCCCTGCAAAGATGAATTCCATCTTCGGGTTGATTTCCCCATGAATAAAATCCTTGATGGATGGATAGCTTGTTTTTTTCCCTGATTTATGCGTTACGGTAACATGAGATCCTGTACCATCATAAACAATCGGTTTGAAACAAATAATATCGTTGGTGTCTATCTGAGTAAATATGGTATCAATGTGCATGTAAGATCTGTTATTGGGAATAACCAGCTGAGCCACATTGTCAATGACGTTTTTCTCAAATAATTCTTTTGTGAGTGATTCTATAGCATGTGCTGTAGTTCGTTCGCTGGATCCGATCAAGAGATATTCATTGTTGAACATCATGACATCACCTCCTTCAACACTGACATTTTCACCCATTTTGGAAGGCGGGAATTTATCTAGATCGTTGAGGTTGATGATCTTGTTATCATCGGCTAAATGTGAAAATTCTGGATGTTTCCTCAGAATAAATCTGGTGAGTAAATTTTCTCTGTGTCGAGCTTCTTTGTTGGCACGCGTAATGATGATATGATCTTTGACCGTGACCGCGATATCTCGAGTAAATATAAAATTAGGTATCGGGTCGAAAAGATAGCGCTGATCTGCTATGTGATAACCACTAATAAGGGTGTCCGCTATTTCGGCTGTAGATAGGCCATTGAAATATTGAATAAAGCTCTTCGGTAATTCCTCAAATTCAATAACAATTTTTAAAAAGTCTTGTGTATATGCTCGGTCTACTTCCAATGCTTCTTCCAACAATTGATGTGTTTCAAGAACATGGTCATCATTTAAGAAGTGCTTTAGAATCCTGGTAAAAACATCGTGTTCGTACTGCATCCGGGGTAGATGAACGATATCATCGAAAAGTAATTCTTCTGCACGTTTTGGTGAAATTCTAGCAATGCCCTCATCGGGCCTATGAACGAGCACCGTTTTTAAGGTGCCGATTTCAGAATTTGAGAAAACCTTCATAGGTAAAAGCGTTATTTTGATTAGGCCTGCAAGATACAAAAATAGGATTATGAAGGATCAAATAGATGGACAGAATACTGACATTAAGTGATTAAAAAGTGTGCACGGTCGATCGAAATCATTTATCAAGGCCACTAATAAATTGTACATTTATAGTGCTTAATTGATTTTGAAAATGATAAACATTGCTCTTATTTATCGAATCCTTCTTTGGATCTTTATTTTGTCTTTCTGTACATCCTGTATTCCACACGCATCGAAGGATAAAAAACCGAACATTATATTCATTTTAGCAGATGATCTAGGCTATGGCGAGCTAGGTGTTTATGGCCAAGAAAAAATTGAAACACCACACATTGATGCCTTGGCAAATAGTGGTATGCGCTTTACACAACATTATTCTGGAGCACCAGTTTGTGCACCAGCGAGATATGTTTTTTTGACAGGTCAGCATACGGGGCATGCATTTATACGGGGCAATGATGAATGGAATGAAAGAGGCGACGTCTGGAATTACGAAAAAGCTTGCTTGAATCCGGCCTTTGAAGGTCAGCGACCTATACCCGAGGGAACGATCACGCTCGGAGAACAATTACAGAAGGAAGGATATAAAACTAGTATTTTGGGTAAATGGGGATTGGGTGCTCCAGAAACCGAGGGGATTCCCAATTTACAAGGATTTGACTATTTCTTCGGCTATAATTGTCAACGTCAAGCGCACAATTTGTATCCTCCTCATTTATGGGAAAATGTGCAAAAAGTAAGACTGAACAATGAAATGGTGATACCTCATACTGGTTTAGATTCCTTAGCCAATCCCTTGGATAGTAGAAGCTATGAGAAATTTTCTCAGAATGAGTATGCTCCAGAAAATATTCAAGAAAGGGCATTGCAGTTTATTGAAAATCAGGGAGATCAAGCGTTTTTCATGTATTATGCATCTCCTCTGCCACATCTACCCCTACAAGCACCCAAAAAATATGTTGACTACTATGTTGAAAAATTTGGCGAGGAAAAACCATATACTGGAGGAAATGGCTATTTCCCGACTAGATATCCAAGAGCGACCTATGCAGCTATGATCAGTTATTTGGACCATCAAGTGGGGGAGTTGGTTGATAAATTGAAGGAAGAGGGACTGTATGAGAATACGATTATTATATTTTCAAGTGATAATGGTCCAACCTATACAGGTGGGGTCGACTTTGACTATTTTGAAAGTTCTGCACCTTTTTCAAATGGATATGGTAAAACCAAAGGTTTCGTCTATGAAGGCGGTATCCGAATACCATTAATTGTCAGTTGGCCAAATAAAATTAAAGCGGGAAGCACGAGTGATCATATATCTGCTTTTTATGATTTAATGCCCACGATTTGCGACATAGCACAGGCTGACATTCCCAAACAAATTGATGGGATTAGTTTCTTACCGACACTACTTGCGCAAGAACAGCCACTGCATTCCTTTTTATATTGGGAATTTCCGAGTTATAAAGGTCAACAAGCGGTACGTATGGGCAAATGGAAGGCGATACGTAAAAATATATTCGAAGGAAATTTGACTATTGAACTGTATGATTTGGAGCAAGATTTCTTGGAACAACGAGATATTTCTGCGATGCATCCGAAGGTGGTGGCTACCATGGAAGAAATCATGATTCAAGAGCATGAGCCTTCTGAAAATGAACGTTTTCAATTTGAAGCATTGGATGAAATGTAAGGCATTGTAATAGGCTGGTACAATTTTTGATCATATTAAACAAAAGTCTAATATGAATCGCTTTGCCCTTATGCTTTTATGCTTGATTTCTGTTGGAATCTCCAGTTCTGTATTGGCTCAACAACAGAATACCAATATCAATACTGGAGGTACGACTGTCCATAGTCGTGTCAATCCGCCAGAAGGTTTTATTCGCACTCCATTACCTTCTTTTAGTTATCAGGCCTATCTACAATCTTTGGCCATCAAGAATGCTGATGCGAAGGTGATGCGTTTTGATGGCAATGAAAAAAAATTCGAATGTTACTCGGCCGTTCTTGATGTAGAGTTGTTGGATAAGGATTTGATGCACGGAGAACATTATATTCAATTACTTCGTGCCAACTATTTATTCAATCATTCAAAGTACGATATGATTTCTTTTCATTATGATGATAATAGATCACTGAGCTATGCGCAATGGGCGGATGGTTACCGGTATGTGTGGCAAGATTCTCTTTATGTGTTGGATTCTATTGCTATACCCAATAGCTCAGAAGTTTCTTTTATTAAATACATGAATGAGATCTATGAGAATTCGACGGCTATTGGATTATCTCATGATACAGAACTATTGGAAGTTTCAAAACTTAGTATTGGTGATGTGTTGGTGCAACCCGAGGATTTAGATCATAAAGGTCATGCGGTATTGGTATTGGATATGGTGGTAAATCCAGAAACGGGTGAGAAACTGTATTTGTTTGCACAGGGATATATGCCCGCGCAAAATATGCATATACTACACAATCCATATGAACCAGAAATATCACCTTGGTTTCGAGTTCAAGAAGATGCCTTATACGTTGCAACACCACAATGGACCTTTAGAAAAAAACATGTTCGCAGATTTAAAATCAATGCAAATGCCAGTAATTTATTGGAATCCTTAGAAGATTTGGTCGAAGGGGATTAGTGCATCACGCACTTTTTCTTAGTTCGTTCAGAAATGGTTGAATAAGATATTAAATGGAGATATCCTCAAAATTCTCTTCACTAATACGGATCATGGCATCTTCCACTTTATGAACAAGTTCGATGTATTTCGGATCTCGCTTGGTGAGTCTCGTTCTATTTTCAGGAAGATCGATGTGAATGTGTTCTACAAATTTACTCGGAGCATATTTCATGATATAAATATCATCGGCCAGATAGACGGCTTCAGAGATATCATGTGTCACAAAAATGATCGTACTGTGAAATTTCTTCCAAATACTCAATAATAAATCTTGCATTTGAAGTCTGGTACGGATATCAAGAGCACCGAAGGGTTCATCCATCAGCAGAATATCGGGATTAGACAAAAGACTTCTGGCGATAGCCACACGTTGTAGCTGACCTCCTGAAAGACTAGGATACTGCGCATATTTATGCTCATGTCCTTCGAGTCCAACCAATTTGATCATTTCCAGCGCTCTCTGTTCGCGTTCTGCCTTGGAGACTTTACGATATTTTAAACCTAGAGCTACATTTTCAAGCACTGTCATCCAAGGTAGGGAAGAATATTGTTGAAAAACCATACTCACTCGATCGGCATCACTGATTTGTTTACCTCGAATAAGTACCTCTCCTTTGGTTGGATTCTGAAGACCAGCGATATATCGAAGAATGGTAGATTTACCAGCTCCGGACATGCCTAGTATGACGACGAATTGTCCTTTATTTGGTTTGTCCTGAACTAAGAAATCAAGATCTTGAATGATGTAGGATTTTTCTCCATCATAACTTTGATGAATGCCTTTCAATTCAATGATATTATCTTGCTCTTTAATGTCTATAAAATCTACCATACAAGCTTATTTAATTTGATCGACGGCATCTTCTAGACCATCCCAAAAAAGTATTTCCAAATCAATCGCCTTTTTCGCTCCAACTTTTACTTTATGCCGATTTTCTGCTGTTGTACACCACGGTCGAATGACTTCGAGCATGTCTTCATAATGATCCTCGTCTAGTGAAATATGCACTACCCAAAACTCCAAATCTTCTTTAGATAAAAAATCGTATTTACTGAGACCATCAACGATTAGTTGGTATTCATCATTGGTAAAATACTCCGTTCCTGGACCAAGCGCTCCTAAGCTCGTAATGAAATCATCTTGCATACAAGTTTCGAGTAAGTGTTCACAACAAATAGAAGTGGTTGATAATGGTTCTACCTGATCCAAATCTTCTTTTTCGAGTCCAACCGCTTTGGCAAAGCGTTCGAAAAGCACACGATGGGAGTGTTTCAGAACACCGCTTCCATGTTCTTCCCATAAATTTTCGATGATCGGGATTCTGGTTTGATCATCGGTAATATTTGCTGCCAATGCAGCTAATAATCTAGGGAAATACGAATTGTAGATGTGGTATTGTTCCACAAAGAATCGAAGTTGTTTTTTCGATAATTCGGCATTTTTGATCCTTTTTAAGAAAGGATGTTCTAGAATTTCGTTGATTCCAGCTCTTAATTCACCTTGTAATTTCTGTAGAAACTCCATATTATTTTTTCTTAAACACTTTGAAAAGCTTATAGCCTATGGTGGTTAACATCAACAGATGTATGACCCAAGCCGTATCTCCAAAGAGGTACTGAAGAAATTTTTGATTGCTGATAATTCCAGTAAATTCATTGATTAATAGGGTACAGTAAACTGCCAAGAAAATCCATATAAATATTTCAACCGCGAATTTTGTCATCATGGACAAAACGGATTCTTTTCGATCTAATGTTTTGATGTGGCTGGATTTTGCGGAATATTTATGTGGGAAAAATTCTTTGTCTAAGTTGAGGAATAGCTTGTCCTGAAGTATTCCTATAATGATGATGATGAGCAACAGTCCGTAGACTATATCCATACGACCTTGTCGCTGACCAATTCTCCAGATCAATGCTCCCAGTCCACCTCGAGAACCAATACTTTCAGCAATGATGATATAGGTCCAAGAAATGGCCGTCAATACTCGAATATCGTCCGATAAGCGAGATACCACACTTGGAATATATACAGAGCTAAGTGTATTCCACCAATTTGCGCCCAAGGTATAAACGGTTTTCAGATAGACTTCATCGACCTCATTGATTCGTTGAACCACGACAGGCACTAGATATATAATGATACCAAAGGCCAGAAAATGTACTTTGAGTTCCGTGCCTAAACCAAAGAGACTGATAAATAATCCAATGGCAGCGGGTAGAGGTACATAGCGTAATGCATCAATGGGTTGTCTAAACAAGCCGCGAACCAAAGGAATAAGCCCCAATAAAAAACCTAAAGGAATGGCAATAAGAATGGCTTCAACATATCCCGATATATTATAGCCTATCGAACGACAAATATTTTTGAGGAGTTCATTTTCTCGAAATAGTTCACCGATAGATACAAGTACATCGACGGGTTTTGGAAGTACACCCGTATTAGCAATGGGGCTTTCGCCCAAAGTCAAAACATACCATATTAGTAGTAAGAGACCAATTCCTGCTATCTCTAGTAGTGTTGTCGTTTTTCTATCTAAATCACCACGTAAGGCAAATAATTTCTTGATCATACGCTTAGTTGATCAACTGAAATTCTGTTCGTCTATTTTTAGCTCTACAAGCTGGCGTAGTGGATCCTTCACATCCTTTGACAGGAACATCAGGTCCGTTTCCTTTGATGATGAACTTATTCGGATTTAGATCATAGGTATCCATCAGATAGTTAGCTACGGCTTGGGCTCTTTTTTTGGAGAGCTCAATATTCATATTTCTTGCGCCAACATCATCCGTATTTCCTTCGACACGAACTCTTGCATTTGCAAAAGATTTCAATAAGCCACTCATTTTCTTATCGATTAGATTTTTATCAGAATCGGTTAATTGATAAGAGGCCGTGGCAAAGTTAATGCTCAAAGGTTTTGTAGCTATAGCTTGAGAATTCTTTTGTTTTTCAGTAGCTGGTAAAAATGATTTGGATTTTTCCGGGGCATGCTTGGCACCAGAAAGACTTAAATTTCCATCTGTTACGGCTCCTCCATACGCTACAGACTGCCAACGAGGTAACTTCTTAGGAGCAAATCCTAGTTCTTGAAATCGTTTACCCATTTCATTATACAAATCCTCACCAGTAATACCTTTGTAATCGTTGTTTTTCTTGAAGAAATTCATATTGTCACCGTGATTCGTGAAATACGCTTTAGACATCGCGAATTTGGCATCTTCCAATGAGTACAACGTTCCTTTTGCAAAGATTTGCGCCGCTTCATTATAAGCGTTTCTATTTGTGTTTAACTCAGCAGCAGCTTGCATCCAGCCTTTGTAAAAGTTGTGGATTTTATCTCTGTTTTTATCAATAAATGACTTTTTAGCCAACAATACATCTGCAATAATATGCGATGCAGACTCTGTGCTCTGTAAGATTTTTGATCCTGGTACAGCCCGAACGGATACTTCATCATCTGGAGCCCATACAACAGCCGCTTCAACATCTCTACTTTTGAATGCTGCAGCTGCTGCAAAATTGTCTGGCGTTTCCACCAAGGTGATATCGTCTAGCGTCATTTCAGCCGCGTCTAATAATTTTATCAAGAAGGTTTGAGATGGCGTAGACGGTGTTACGGCCACTTTTTTACCTCTTAAATCATTAATACTGTTGATACCACGTTGAGCAACGAGAGCATCTCCACCTCGGGACCAATCGACTTGCATAATAATTTGAGGATCGTGTTTGCCAAGACCTGCCATCTCCGTTGGAATGGCATCTGCCGTAGCTGCAAAAATATCTACTTGATCGGCAATCCATGCTTGTCTAGACGCATTGAAATCATCAATCAATACAAATTCTACTTTAAGACCATAATCGGTATAAAATCTCGATTTAGTATTGGCTTCCCATCCTTTATTGAAGTATAAACCAGGCGCATATCCACCCCAAGTAAAAAGTTGAACACGTAAGACATCATCCTCATCGTCTCCTCGAGAATAGTCGGTTGTGGAGACGGCAGCATCTTCAGCGGCTTCCTCTGCTTTTTTATTATTGGCTTCTGTTTTTACCTGCTCTGCCTTATCAAGAATTTCTTGACCCGCTTCTGTACCCGTAAGTAAATATCGGCCACCGAAGAATAGGGCAGCAAGGATAAGTAATGTGATTAATAATTTCGAAAATCCAGTAAGTCTTGTTTTTGCCATTATATCTGTATTGCTAAAATTTATTCAAAAAAGGTATCGTATTGATTGTCTCGGTTTTCAAGTTTTTCAGCCTTTCTCTCAGGAATGGCATCCAAATCGAGTACATCATTTTCATCGGCTGCTTGTTCGAGCAGTTGTATTTTTTCATCTCCTAATAACAATGAAGTTCCTTCTTGTTCCCATTTTTCCAACATTTTCAGGCCTTCTTCTTCGAATACTCCATTTTGTAAATCGATGGATTGCATGAAGCTATCAGATACTTGCATGAAACGTTCCATTTCACCCACCTTCTGACTTACATCATCGGCCACCGCTTCTAAAGCCATATCAAACATAGCTTTTTTATCCTTATTTCCTTTAATGATACTCATGGCTGAACTCATAGCACCATGACTGGCAACAATAGCCTTTCTTTCCTGCTCTTTGACTTCTACCTGATCCGTAATGTCTTCCAACATAATCTCAGAATTCTCATACATCTTCGTTAAAACTCGGTACAGGACTTCCATTTTTTGATAGAGCGCTTCCAATTTCATATTGGAATTCTTCAGTCTTCCCGCTTTTCGAGTTTTCAGAATGACTTGAGATTTACGATTTTCTTTTTGGGCGGCACCTGCTTCACTCAAATTGCTGTTGATTTGTTTTTTATTATTGATAATCAACTCTTTGAGTTTATGCATTTGTGCCCTTAATTGGCTCACTTGACGATTCATCTTTCGAAGATTCGATTTTAAATCGTCGATGTAAGATTTGAGGATACCAATGGGATCCATTTTTATGAAGAGCCCTGTTATCCAACGCATCGTGCTTTTAAACATATATCCCACTAAGGCTCTTGCTTTAGGATCTAAGGCCGTAAATATCACGACGCCTAATGCTAATAAGGAAACAATGATGCCCGCTGTACTACTCAGAAAGGTCAGGATTGCTCCAATAAAAGCTGATGCTAAGTATCCCGCACCGATTAGTGCGGCGATTAAAAATATTCCTCCCGTTACTCCTTCAGGCCTTCTCCAAAATGATTTTCTTTTTGTCTCTGCCATGTATTATAGGTATTCTTTTATTTTGTCAAAATCAGATTGTATTTGTTCTACAATCATCTGATAGGAAGCCATGAATTGATCTTTTGTCAGCTGAACTTTACCAGCAGTTTGATTGATTTCAACTTTAGCTTCTTTTAGTTTTTCTTCCATCCCCTCTATTTCCGCGATCAGCTTTTTCAGTTGCTGTTTGCGTTTATTTATACCGTCTTGGTATTGATTTATTTTTTCCTGTCGTCCCTGTATTTGCTTGCTTTGTTGGGCTTGAAAGGTATCGTTAAATTTAGATTGCTCTTTCTGAAGCACCTTGATATAATGCTGCCCGGTAGAAAGTAATTGATCTTTTGATATTTGACCATTACTACTCAAGACGGCAAATGAAGACTTGTAGCGAGTGGCTTCATCTTCGATAACTCCTTCTAAGGATTTAAGACTGGATTTAAATTCCAAATAATCTGGACCTTCTAAATTTTGACTCTCAATAGCTTTTAATAGGATATCGGTAAATTTTTTATTTGGTTTTGCTGGCCCTTTAATGTTGGAATCAAAAATCTCTTCTGTAGGTTTTGCAGAAGCCTCTATGTCCGTATTCTTTGAAGTAGAATCGTTGGTCGGAGTCTTTTTTTGAACGGCATTATCGAGTTGTTTCTCTATATCTGAAACTTCTTCTTCTATGACGAATAGTGATTTTAGTTTTTTGAACATTCTACTTATTTAATACAATATTTGCTTCATTCTAGTTTCCAGAAAGAAGAGTATTCGATGAATCTTTAGAATTGAACTACAAATTAAAAAAATAAAAGCATTTTAATCCCTATCGGAGGCGGCAAATTATAAGCTAGTTGGACTCTCCGATCAGTTTGATAAGTTTTTCTGTATAATCTCTAGCTAAAATCTCTCCTTGGCTTAGTTCCGTCAATTGATTTCTCCATTTTTTAGAGGCTTCATAATCACTTTGTATATATGCGCCAAGAGTGAGGTAGAAAAGACTGAGCGCTTTATCATTTGTGGATATTTCGTCTTTTACTAGACGATTTAATTTTTCCATGCCATAATCCAGTGATCCCGCATTAATTTCCTGACCGTATTCAATGATCTTCATACGGTTTTTAAGGGGGGCATCATCTTTGGATAATTCCTGCTGGAAGGATTCCAGGACTTCTATACTTTGATTATAAAAGTAGGTTTTCATATCATTTGGCGATAAATAGGATAGGAATAGAAATTCTTCCGCTTTCTGCAGTCGCCCTAGTTGCGATTCTCCGCGTTTATAGGCATTGAGTAACCGACGTATTTTTCCTCCATGATTATACACCGTACTTAAGATCTGACTGATTTCTGTCGAATCTTTAAATCCGGTATCTTGATACAATACATTTTTATCGGCGTCCATGATCAGTAGAGTAGGAGTGTAGGCTATTTTATGTTTGGTAAAAAAGGCTTCGGAATAATCTAATTCTACGGAGGCTGGAACAAAGTATTCCAATTGTTTTTCAACCAAGGTACTATTCCAAGTCTGATTATCGATGAACGATGCCTGACCATCTTCAATACTGCCTACTTCCAGGACTATAAGCTGGTTTATTTTTTTGGCGTAAGCCCGCGCCGAATCAATATTGGTAAACCAACTATCCTGAGCAAAAACCTGTAATTTCAGGAGACAAAAACTAATTAAGAGAATAAATGAAGGCCTTTTAAATTGCATCTTATGTTTTTCTTTTTTTCTTTTCTGCGGCAGGAAATAAAATATTATTGAGTATCAATCGATAACCCGGTGAATTCGGATGTAAGCTGAGGTCTGTTTCGGGATCGCCTACATAGTGTTTATAATCCTCAGGGTCATGACCTCCATAAAAAGTCCAAGTTCCATAGCCTTGTGTTCCATGAATAAATCGAGTTTCGCTATTGCTTTTAGATTCTCCAAGAACGAGCACATGTGATTTGACATATTTTTTTCGGTAGGATGTGGTTTGTCCCATAAAACCTTTGATCGTGCGTGTGTGATTTTGAGTAAGCATAGTAGGAATGGGATCCCATTTGGCTGAAAAATCAAATAAACTGAAATAGTCATTTTCCGGTGTCGTTTTTCTTTTACGATTATCGATACTAGAGAACTCGTAGGTCATAGGATCCATGATCAGATCAAAATCTTCGAAGGCAAAGGTTTTCGAAAAATCTAATTGACTCTGGGCGTTTGGATCCGCACTATCTCCATCATACACATTATGAACAATGTCCAGCCCTTCTGATGCTAAGGCAATGTCATAGGAATCAGTTGCCGAACACATGGCAAACATAAATCCACCACCTTCTACATATTCCTTGATTTTTTTGGCAACGCTCAGTTTTAATTGGGAAACTTTGGCAAATCCCAATGACTTAGCCAGTTCTTCCATCTTTCGTTGATTGGCACGATACCAAGGTTTGGTGTGTTGAGAAGCATAAAACTTTCCATATTGTCCTGTAAAATCCTCATGGTGTAGATGTAACCAGTCATATTGCGCTAATTTATCCTCTAATACCTCTCGATCATAGACCGTTTCGTAAGGAATTTCCGCATAGGTCAATACCATCGTCACAGCGTCATCCCAAGGTTGGATCTTTTCTCCTCGTGCATTGAAATCGGGTGTGTAAACGGCTATTTTAGGCGCTTTTTCTAATTTGATCACTTCTTGATTAACTTCAAGATTGGATATTTCTTGACGGATTAAACTGAATTTCGAGTTCGGAATTACCTCATATGTGATTCCGCGCACCTTACATTCTGCTTCAAATTTAGGCGTGTGTGCAAAAGCGAACGAACCGCCTCGGTAGTTCAACAACCAATACGCTTCCGCTTCTTGGGTCAATACCCAATAGGTTACACCATAGGCCTTTAGATGATCTCGCTGCTTATCATAATCCATAGGAATTAGGATATAGGACGCAAAAGATGTTCCTATACTGGTAAAGATGATCAGCAATAATATTCCCCACTTTTTCATATCTAAAAATTAACCGTCCACAATGTAATAATGTAACAAATATAGCTTTATTAACATTGTAATATTGATGGACGTTTTTATCCAGCTGTTAAAATTCTGATAAAATTGATGGACTAGAACGATAAGACGTTTGGTTTGTTGAAATTTAGCCTAGAATATCGGTAATTTGTTGACGTATCATAAAAAATAGTAATTCTTGAGTAATTTTTCGCTTCAATATCCCATGTGGTTTGTAGTATTCTGTTTGTTGGCAGGGTTTTTCTATGCCACATTTCTATATTACCGAGAACATAAATTTAATGATCATCATCCCATCTGGAAAATTCTATTGTATGTCCTTAGATTCTTGTCTATAGCTGGAATCTCGTTTCTTTTGTTGGGACCGTTAATGAAGCTGAATTCTGAGCAAATCAAAAATCCAACGATTGTCATGATGCAAGATGCAAGTTCGTCTGTGCAAAGTGATGCCAAAACGGAATTTTTGAAAACGCTGCAACAAGAACTTTCTTCAACCTTTCAATTAGATGCTTATCATTTTGATGATGCGGTACAGGAGGGATTAACAGATTCCCTAGATGGCCCAGTTACGAATTTATCGAAGGCATTTGAATTTTTGGATGAAACCTATGCGAATCAGAATTTAGGAGCGCTGATTATATCGACGGATGGTATTTTTAATGAGGGACAAAATCCTATCTATCAAAATACCAATATTACGGCGCCCATCTATTTTATTGCACAAGGAGATACGACGCAAAAGAAGGATATCAGTATTAAACAATTGTATCACAATAAGATTGCCTACCTAGGGGATAAATTTGTGGTTCAAGCGGATGTTCAAGCTTATAATTTCAATAACACAAACACGAGCGTAGCGCTCTATAAACGTACCAATGGAAGTAGGAAACTTATCGAGAAAAAGCCGATCCGAATCGCTTCTTCCAATTATTTTTCTACCTTTTCTTTTGAAGTACCAGCAGACCAAGTGGGTATTGTGAAATATGAAATTGAGATTCAAAACCGTTCAGGAGAATATAGTGTCGCCAATAATTCCAGGAGCTTTTTTATAGATGTGTTGGACGCTCGTCAGAAGATTTTGATTTTGGCGGATGCTCCTCATCCAGACATTGCGGCATTAAAAACCATTATTACTTCGAATAAGAATTATGAGGTGAAGTCGGCTTTCGCCCAAAAAGATAGTCCGAATTTGGCAGATTACGATTTAGTTATTCTGCATAATTTACCGAGTTCTAAACATTCTATCCAATCAGAATTAGAACGATTAAACAGCTTAAAAAAGCCTAGAATGTTTATTGCGGGGACTCAAATATCAATTCCTTCTTTTAATCAGGCGCAGAATGTGTGTCGATTGACAGCCAATACGAGTAGTGTGAACGAAGTTCAAGCTCATGTTAAGGATGCTTTCAAATTATTCGAACAATCCGATGCTTTGAAAAACGAGGTCGCTAAATTTCCTCCTTTGAAATCAATGTTTGGAGAATATGAAGCAGATCCTAATGCTTCGACGCTTCTAACGCAGAAAATTGGAAATGTTACCACCGATTATTCACTACTGTCTATTAGAAATCAATCTGGAATTCGTGAAGCGGTTATTACAGGAGAAGGCATTTGGAATTGGAGACTCTACAATTATTTACAATACAATAATTTCGATTTAATTAATGAACTGATGACCAAAACTATTCAGTACATTACGATCAAAGAAGATAAGCGCAAGTTTCGTGTTTCTAGTGCTGAAAATATCTATAAAACATTTGATCGCATTGCCTTCGATGCTGAGTTGTATAACGATTCGTATGAGAAAGTGAATGATGTAGATGCCTTTCTATCGGTAAAGAATTCCGATGGTCAAGAATATAATTATACCTTTTCAAAGATTGCAGATTTTTATCAAATTGATGCGGGTTCATTACCAGCTGGAAATTATAGCTTCCAAGGAACGGTAAATTACAATGGAAAACAATTGAACTCCTCTGGTAAATTTAGTGTACAAGATATCCTATTGGAACAATCCAACACAAGGGCTGATCATGCTTTGCTGAATGGATTAAATGAAAAGTATGGCGGTCAATTGTGGTACGATACTGATGCAGAAAAATTGCTCGAGATGATCAAGTCGGAGAGCCCATTGAAGCCTATTATTTATAATACCAGTAAAACAGAATCTGCATTGAATCTTCGATGGATTTTATTTTTATTGATCGGATTACTTTTCGTCGAATGGTTTGTTCGAAGATTTCTTGGATCCTATTGATTCCTGTAATATTTTAATTTCAGTTGGCATAAGACTAAACGAAGATTGGTAGGTTATTTCATCCATTTCGAATACGAGCTTATACAGCATTTTTTCTTGTTCATTGATTTCTAATGTTTCCAATGCTACTACATCTTCGGAAGTATTAGATCGCACCTTGATGGTCAGTTGCTCGAAATTGTAATTTTTGATGGTTTTGTTGTATATGAATGTATAGTCGTAAAAGACGCGCAAATCGCGTTTGCCGAAGACCAGCGTTTCTTTTCCGAAAATGTTCCAAAGAATAATTTTAAAAAGAAATACGAGTAGAACGGATGGAATAAATAAAACGGCCAACAATGTGATGGGGTGGGCGCGCCAGAATATAATTAGCGCTAAACTCGATAGTAAAATAATCGAAAAAAGAACTAGGTAAAATATGGAATAACTGCTTTTTAATTTTCCTTCTAATTCAATGATCGATTTGGCTCCTGCCTTTTTGAAATTCATCTATGTCTGGGCTTTGGGCAAATAAACGAAAAAAACCTTCAATGAACTTCATTGAAGGTTTTATATTTCATTTCAACAGAATTGTTTCTGATTTACTTGCCTCTATTTAAGGTGTTTTGAAGAGCTTTAAGTGCTTCCATTTTCCCTTCGGCTGCCAGTTTTGCTTGTTCTGGCCATGATTCTGTAGCAGCGATTCCAAATCTAGAATTTGCTTTTACTAAAAGCTTTTTAATTTTATCTGGACTTGTTTTGGACATTTTGCTAAAGGTACGGATTCCTCCATTTCTCAGAGCCTCTTCCATTTTTGGGCCGATTCCTTCGATTAGTTTAAGATCGTCTCTTTTACGTCCTCTGGTTTCTGCTGTTTTCGGTTTATTTTTAGATCCAGGCGGCCGTCCTCTTTTAGCTGGTGCCGTTGCAGCTGGAGTAGTTTTTACCTTATTTTTAGATCCAGGTGGTCTTCCTCTTTTAGCAGCTGGTTTAGACGTATCTGTGGTGGCTTTTGGTTTATTTTTAGATCCAGGCGGTCTTCCTCGTTTCGCTGGAGCTGTTGCAGCTGGAGTAGTTTTTGCCTTATTTTTGGATCCAGGTGGTCTTCCTCTTTTAGCAGCTGGTTTAGCCGCATCCGTAGTGGATTTCGCTTTGTTCTTGGATCCGACAGGTCTTCCACGTTTAGCAGCAGGCTTTGATTCAGCGGTAGCATCCGATTTGGTTGATCCAACAGGTCTTCCTCTTTTTTTACCAGAACTTGTTTTGACTGCTTTGTCTGCTAGTTTTATGGTCTTCGACTTCGATTTAGTATCCTTTGATTTGGTATCTTTCGATTTCGATTTTTTAGATTTATCCTTGGATTTTTTCTCCTTTTCGATTTTAGTTACTTTGGTCTCGACCTCAACGTTCTTCGTAATATCAACGATTTTCTTTTCTGCTTTACTACCAATAGAACTTAAAGAAACACTTGCTTTTTCCAGAACTTTATCACTTTCTGCTTTTGCCGAAAACGTTGCCTGTTTTTTGTCGATGTAGGTCGTTTCTTCGGCTATAGAAGATTTTTTAATTGGAGTTAATTTGTTGGCACTTGCTTGGACAATTGCTTTTGTTTCTGATTCTTCTAATCTTTTAGAAAGAATAGCCAATTTGCCTTCAGCCTCTTTGATTCTAGCTTCTCGATCACGAACGCGATTGTTCAGCAGGGATATTTCACCGTCTGCATTTGACCTAGCTTTTTTCGATTCCTCCAAATTCGATTCTAAGCTACTGATTTGAGAAGTTAATTTAGCGCGATCTCTTTCGATTTCCACCACTCTTGATTTGTATTTAGAGTTGATGGCCATTCCGATTAATAGACCCAGAACCAGCGAGACCAGTGCAAGGACAATAATTAATGGAATAGATAGATTGGCTAAATCCACTAGATAGTTAAAATTCATAAACTAATTTTTTTGTTTAATAAATAGTTCAACGCGTCGATTAAGCGTTTTAGCTTCTGGCGTGTTACCACTTACCCTTGGGGAGCTATCTCCCTCAGATATTACTTTTATTTTTTCCTTACTAACATTTTTTGAGGTGAGAAGAGATTGTATAAATTCTGCTCTTTTTAATCCAATTTCATAGTTACTCTGGTCTCTTCCATTTGAGTTATCTGCATGTCCAATTAAAACGATTTCATAATCTTCATTTAGCATAATGTTTGCAACGGAATCTAGATATTGATCAAACTGATCATTTTTAGGAAGTCTTGTACTATTTGGATTAAACTCAATATACGCTTTTTCTAGAAAATCATCAAAAGAAATTGTTTCCTTATTACTATTAATAGGACTTTCGCTCTGCTCGTCCAAAGCCTTCTCTTCCGTATTTGATTCAGTAATCTCTGCGGAATCATTATTTGACTTCCCTTCTTCAGAAGTTTCTGCTTCATATTGATCAGCGGATTCTACATCTTCAGTATGATCCACTTCTGTTGATTCAGAATCTACTTCATTGACAATTTCGACCAATTCCACATTATCATTTTTGCTCGATTGATCGATTTTTTTCTGTTGAAGATTATATATATAATAGCACACTAAAGTGGTTATTATTGCCCAGATGATTCCATATATAATTGCACGCATAAGCTGTTTATTTACGTATAAAATTCTACATTTTCTTAACGACCATAAAGCTTTTAGTCTATAAAAGTAAGAATCGCCAATTAGTAGGCATTCAAAAATTGTTCCTAAAATACTGTACATCTTATAATTCTTGAAATGTTTTGAATTTTTTCGAGAAAACGATTATTCACAGCTTACCAATTCTAAGTATTAAAATTGTCAAGGCTCGAACCTCATATTAATAAAATCTTTAATATAAAATACTATTGTTGCCTATGTGTTATGCCCATGTTTATTGACTTTGAAGTTTTTTTTAAAAAAAGATCTAAAAAAACGGAACGGAAGTAGAGGCTCATTACACTAATAGAAAATGAACCATCCTTTTTTTAATTAGTAGGCATCCAATAATGAGACGAATACCATTTTTTAGACTGTGCATTCCATTTATCATTGGAATTTTGGCGAATGAATGGATGCCTGATTACTTCTTGATTAAAGCTGTCTGTCTTTGCATAAGTTTCATTGCATGTGGTATTCTATTTTATTATTCGAACAAACGATACCATGCCATTAGACCTTTTGGAACGGTCCTTATGCTCTTTTCATGTTTGTTGGGATTAACCATCGCAGAACTGCAATCATTTGAAAATAACCGCTCGCATTATACACATTTTCTTGATGAACATATTTCGGAATATTTCATTAAAGCTGTTGTTTTAAAGAAGCTAGTAAAGCCCAATTCTACCAGCTATGAATGTAAAATTACAGACTTGGAAAACGGGACTCTAATTCAACAGGTAGAAGGTTCCTTTATCCTTTATTCGGAGATCGATTCTTTAGAACAAGGGGATATCGTTTCCATGCAAGTTAGATTCTCAGAAATTGATGCACCAATCAATAAATTTAGTTTTGATTATCAATCTTTTCAAAGGAGAAAGAATCGAATTCATATGGTTTTTAATCCTAGAATTTTAAAGGTGCATCGGGATCGTTCCATAGTACAAAAACTACGCCTCAAAATAAAGGATAGCTTAGTAAAATTAAATATTCAACAGACACCAAAATCTATATTGATGGCTATGCTTTTAGGTGATAAATCGGGAATCAAAGCCTTGGATCACGTATTTAGAGCTACGGGAACTTCTCATGTATTGGCTATTTCCGGTTTACATGTTGGTATTATTGCAGCCCTCTTAAATATGTTTTTTGGATTTTTAAAATCTAATTGGATTAGACTGCGATATGTTCTTATTATCCTTGGCGCTTGGTCTTTTTGTTTGGTGAGTGGCATGGCTCCATCTACAGTTCGGGCTTGTTTAATGGTTAGCTGTTATTTTATTGCTAAAATATTCAATGAAAAAGCCAATGGATTAAATTTTTGCTTCGTAGCTGCTTTTTTTATGCTACTTATTGATCCATCTAAAATTTATGATATAGGATTTCAATTTTCCTTTCTAGCCATTTTGGGCATACTTCTTTATTTCGATGCGATTTATAAAGCATGGGTGTTTAGAGGATTCAAGGATCGACTTTGGCAAATGACGGCATTAACGCTTTCTGCCCAAGTCATGCTGACTCCTCTGAGCTTATATTATTTTCATGAATTTCCACTTCTATTTTTACCTGCTTCATTGATGGCCATACCGATAACCTTCGTCATCGTATCGTCTGGCGTATTCGTTTTATTGATTGGTATGATTTCTGCTATTCCGGTATGGTTATCCGAATTATTAAATTGGTTAATCGTGTCCTTTATAGAATTGCTTCAAGTGCTGGCCAATATCGATCATTCGGTTATACAAGGATTGAATCCAAGCATATTGGAGCTAATTTTCTACTATCTTATTCTATTTTGTATTAGTGCACATTATTATGTGCAAGGACTATTTTATAAGATCTTGATTGCCGCTCTTTTCTGTAGTCTATTAGTGGTTCAATTCTGGGAAAATAACCGTTTATTGGATAAGCAACTGGTTATATATGCACATGCTAAGAATATTCATTTGGATGTGATTTCAGCTGGCACTGCTTGGTGCTTAGATGAATCGACTTCATCGTTAGCTAGTGCAAAATGGTTTCGAGAACCGTATCATTTAAATGCTGGAGTAAGAGAGGTGAAACATGATTTCCTTCAGCTTGATTCGAATACAATAATTGAAGTGCTCGGTAAAAAAATATTGGTATTAAATCAGTATCAAGATACCCTTGCCTCCTATGACTATATACTGGTAAATACGAAATTGTCAACATTACCTAAAATAGAAGGCACGCCAGTAATTATTGACTTTGCATTAAATAATACATTAAGAAAATGTCATCCGAATATATTTTATAAACAACAAATTATCATACATTAAATTTTACATGATGAAAAAGAAAATTAATTATTTCAATGCCGAAGAACGAAACGGACTGTACCTACTTAGTTTGATCCTCTTTCTATTTTCAATCTTTATTTTTTTACAAAAAAGAGTTTTACCCTCTTCATCTCAAATTCAGGTTATCCAGAACACCTACGTGGAATCTGAAGGTCAACAAATACAAGCTGCCACAAGGGATAATGATTTAAAAACGAACTTGAAAACACAAAGATTACGTACAAATAATAGGCAATTTGTAAAGAGCAATAATACTTCAAAGAATCTTGCTTACTCGTTTCAACCTAAAGATCAAGCCACATTTCAAAGAGAAGTGAAGGAAATTGGTTTAATAGATTCGACTAAAATGAACAATAGCAAGACTACCAAAAAATCTGTCGAAAACGAGCGTGTTGAAAAGACAAAAATACCTAAGAGGTACGCACCGAAAGTTTCTATCAATTCGACTATAGAAGAAGAATGGATGTCTCTATATGGTATTGGACCAAAATATGCGGAACGAATAGTTAAATATCAAAAGTGGTTAGGTGGATTTTATCAAAAAGAACAGTTACAAGAAGTCTATGGAATATCGGATTCCTTGTATCAGAGTATCGAAATTTTTCTAATTGATTCGAAACCCTATAAACGAATGCTCATCAATCAGCTAGAAATGAAAGAATTAGCAAGACATCCTTATATCGATTGGAAATTAGCGAAAGCCATTATTCAATACAGAAAGCATCATGGTCCATTCGAAGATGCTCATCAATTGAAAAATATGAAAGCATTGGACGACGAAACATACCATAAAATTTTACCATATCTAGACTTCTCTTTGAAGGAAATTCCAGAATCCAATTCATAATAAAAAAGCGGAACGTATTCGTTCCGCTTTTTTATTATTAAACCACCGCTTGATATTTTGCGACGAATTGTTTCATTTCATCCAGCATTTCTGGAGATCCTATGGCAATAGAACTTCTTTGATGAATTTCTTTTGCTTCGGTGTCCATAATACGTTCCATTTGGCAGTTGATCGCTGTTCCTCCAGCTTGTTCAACAATAAAGGACATTGGATTACATTCATACAGTAAACGTAATTTTCCTTGTGGATACTTCCGTGTATTTGGATATAAGAAGATACCTCCTTGGAAAAGGATTCTATGTATATCGGATACCATAGAACCAATGTATCGAAGTCTATAATTCGAATCGGCGCAATGATCAATATATCTTCTCATTTCCAAGTCAAATTTTGAATAATACCCCTGATTCACGGAGTAATAGTTTCCCTTTTTAGGAATTTGAATATCTCGGTGGCTTAAACAGAATTCTCCTATTGATGGATCAAGTGTAAAGCCATTCACACCTTTCCCCGTCGTATAAACGAGTATGGTAGAAGTTCCATATAGAACATATCCAGCGGCAACCAATTCGCTTCCTTTTTGAAGGAAATCTTCTTTGTTTACTGGTACTTCCGTATCAGATAGACGTCGATAGATACCAAAAATTGTTCCTACAGATACATTTACATCGATATTGGAAGATCCGTCTAATGGATCCATGGCAACCACATATTTGGCTTTTTTCCCGGATACATTTTCGATTGGAATGATATCCTCATTTTCTTCAGAAGCAATTCCGCAACATTCGCCACTGTTTGAAAGACATTCTATCATTTTATCATTGGAAAAAATATCCATTTTCTGAACCGTATCACCCGATTCATTCTCATGACCTTCTATGCCTAAAATGTTTACTAGTCCAGCTCGATTTACTTCACGGTTAATAATTTTTGCCGCAACACCAATGTCTCTTAGCAATCCGGTTAATTCTCCTGAAGCAAAAGGAAAATCTTTTTGCCGTTTTATAATGAATTCATCCAGCGTAATAATTCTGTTCATTAAATATTTGTATTTGATTAGGTGCCACAAAGTTATGTAAATATCCTAGAAAACTCTACGATTATTTTGTTGTTATATGTGTACATTTGCCTTACACAACTATACTTCATGCAAAATCTATTCGTCCTAAACAAATATTTTTCTCGGTATAAATTCCATCTTTTGTTTGGGATCATCTTTGTTGCATTGTCCAATTATTTCAGAGTGTTGATGCCAAGGACGATACGAGATGCCTTGGATTATGTATTCATTAGCATAAAGGATTTTAAACTTTTAGAGGATTCGTCATTAAAAGATCAAGTATTAGCAGAGCTAGGAATACATTTATTATTGTTCGGAGCTTTGGTCTTGGGATTTGCATTAATCATGGGCGTTTTTATGTATTTCATGAGACAGACGATTATCGTAATGTCTAGATTAATCGAATACGACATGCGCAATGATATTTATACGCATTATTCTTCGATGGATTTAAGCTTTTTCAAGAAGAATAAGACCGGAGATCTTATGTCTAGAATATCGGAAGATGTTTCTAAGGTAAGAATGTATTTAGGGCCCGCTCTGTTGTACTTTATTAATATGGTGAGTTTGTTTATCATCGTAATTTACTCGATGTTATCTGTTAATGTTACGCTAACTCTTTATACATTGATTCCGCTTCCCATTTTATCGGTATCGATCTACATTGTCAGTAATATTATCAATAAGAAAAGTGCCATCATTCAGCGACAATTGGCCGTGCTGAACTCTCAGGCCCAAGAAGTCTATTCTGGTATTCGAGTGATAAAATCATATGTGAAGGAATCCCAATTTGGACGCTACTTTACATTAGAAAGTGAAGATTTCAAGTCAAAGTCTCTAGAATTAGCCAGAGTTAATGCCTTGTTTTTTCCGTTGATGATCTTATTGGTTTCAATTAGTACCTTGTTGATCCTATATTTTGGAGGAATACAAGTGCAAAAAGGCACCATTAGTCCTGGTAATATTGCAGAGTTCATCATCTACATTGGAATGTTGACATGGCCGATAACCGCTCTCGGTTGGATTGCTTCGCTAGTACAACAGGCGGAAGCTTCTCAAGAAAGAATTAATGAATTCACAAAGGTCAAACCGCAGATCGTGAATACTAGTGAAACCAACCTTGAAGGATTCGATATTGAATTTAGAAATGTTACCTTTCGTTATCCAGAAACGAATACGCTGGCTCTTTCTAATGTTTCTTTTAAGTTAAAAGCGGGTGAAAAATTAGCTATCATTGGAAAAACAGCAAGTGGTAAATCAACGATTGCCGAATTGCTACTTCGAATGTATGATGTGGATGAAGGATCCATTTTAATCGGAGGCGTTGATATCAAGTCTCTAAACTTGGCCGACTTACGTCAAAATATTGGTTATGTTCCGCAAGATGTATTCTTATTTTCTGATACGATTTCAGATAATATTAGCTTTGGCTTGAAAACAGAGGTTGATCGTGTAGAGATTCAAAACAATGCTAAGTATGCTGCGATCCACAAGGATATTAATGAGCTTCCAGATGCCTATGAAACAATGGTAGGAGAGCGAGGTGTTACGCTATCTGGAGGACAAAAACAGAGGATCTCACTGGCCAGAGCATTAATTAAGAAACCTGAAATTATCGTTTTAGATGACTGTCTTTCCGCTGTTGATGCCAATACAGAAAATCAAATTGTTGGATTCTTCAATGAAAGTTTAAAGGATAAAACGACCTTGGTCATTACACATCGTGTACATGTCCAGATGCATTATGATAAGATCCTGGTTTTAGAAGAAGGGAAATTAGCTGAATTTGGTCATCACGAAGAACTGATTAAGCATAAAGGATTTTACTCAGATCTTATGCAGCAACAATCTTCGGTGGATGTTCCAAATACCTAATATTCATTGATTCTGAGAGCTTAACTCCCATTTATTTTTCTTTTTTTTATAATGTTTTAAAATAATATGTGCAAATTCGCAGAGAAAATCCAAATTTATCAAAACAGAGGTTAAATCGTAATGGAAGGTAACAACAAACTCGAAAGCGTATATTCAACGAAAGTAAGAGCTGGAAAACGGCGAACTTATTTTTTTGATGTTCGAAAAACGAAAGGAGAAGATTTCTATATAACGATCACGGAAAGCACAAAACGATTCAATGGTGATGGTTATGACAGACATAAAATCTTTTTGTATAAGGAAGATTTCAACCGGTTTGTTGACAGTATGACTGAAGCTGTGAATCATGTGAAGCACAACCTGATGCCTGATTATGATTACAATGAGTATGAAAAGCGTCAGAAAGAGTGGGAAGAAAAAATGGCTGCTGAGGCGAAAGAAAAGTCTAACTCAAGTGAGACTTCCGAAGATGATATGTCGTGGTAGTTAAAACGTATAATTAAACAATAAACCGCATATTATACTGGCCAATACAAGGCCAAATAAACTCCAGAAGTATATTCTCGTTACCTTTGATTTCTGTATCATTTCGGTCACTATTGAAATGATAAATACACTCAATATCATCCCTCCTAAAATAATATTCATCACGAAACCAATATAGTTGTCTACTAAATATAGACAGGACAATATTATAATATATATTATCGCAGATATAATCGAAGAGAATAGATTCTTTTCCAATTTTTTAGCGTGAAGTTAATAAAGCTTTAACTATTTATGATTTTTTATTACAAACTAAGCGCTTGTATTCTTCGTTATAGCCTATAGATTTTATTCATTTATTTATCCTAGCAGTTCAATGAAACATATTCTTCTAACTTTATTATTTGCAAGCCTTTTTGCCCAAGCACTAATGGCTCAGCAAGAGAGACCATCGGAAAAGAAACAAATTCTTCCTCAAGATACGATACCTATATCTTTAGCGGAGAAGCGATTTAATGAAAAATACAATCGCAATATTAAAAAGACAAGAATTAATGGTGTATATATTCCAAAAGATTTGGAAGAAGCCTTTTCCGAAATTGAACAGTTGTCTACTAAGGAATCTCTAGATAAATTTAAAAATGCAGATGCTGATTTCGTGGTAAAGAGATTGCACTATGGTTTAGGACGCTGGATCGTAGTAAATTGGAATTTTTATGAGGGATCCAGAATTAGTCATCACATAAAATCCTATGGAGTGACACATCCGGATGATCAAGTTCGGTTTCTTTTATTTGCACTTCACAATCATCTTAATAATAAAGATTTGGAATTAAAAAAAATTGCAGATCGAGTTCTTCAAGAACGAAAAGCAATTATCGAAGCCAGGAAATCAGGGCTTTAAACAAGTTATTTGCAATTCGCAATTTATTTCTAGTTTTGCCCACGAATAAAAACGGACGAATTTTTAAAATTTAAAAGTTCATCTTTTTTTGAAAACATTGATCAATACATTTTCGTTAAAATCAGGTTGATCAAAAGATGTATTAAGAGTAGTTGGCAACATAATATTTTTTGTTCCTAGGATATGTATACTTCCGATGAACGGCATTTATTTTGTTGAAATATAAAAATTACTCGTTACGATTTAGTAGAGCAGTATGGCGAAGAATTTATTAATTGTTGAGTCCCCAGCGAAAGCGAAGACCATTGAAAAATATTTAGGCAAAGATTTTAAAGTTAAATCTTCGTATGGTCATATACGAGACCTAGACAAAGGAAAGAATGGTGTTTCTATAGATAATGATTTCAAACCTTCATATGTTATTTCAGATGAAAAGACCAAAGTTGTCAAGGAACTGAAGACATGGGTCAATAAGGTAGAAGAAGTCTGGCTAGCAACGGATGAGGATCGAGAGGGAGAAGCTATATCTTGGCATCTTTGTGAAGTTTTGGGGCTTGACCCCGAAACAACCAAACGAATCGTTTTTAGAGAAATTACAAAACAAGCTATTGAATCTGCCATTGTGGCTCCACGTACCGTAGATTTAAACTTGGTGGATGCCCAACAAGCAAGGAGAATTCTGGATCGACTAGTAGGTTTTGACCTATCCAAAATCTTATGGCATAAAGTAAAAGGTAAATTATCGGCGGGTAGAGTTCAATCTGTCGCGGTAAAGTTAATCGTTGAAAAAGAACGAGAAATACAAAAGTTTGAAAGCAGTTCCTTCTACAAGTTGTATGCTTATTTTGATGTTTTAGGTGCCTCAGGAAGGCAGGTTCTTTTAAGAGCAGAGTATCAATCCAAAATTGAGGAAGAATCAGATGCTCTCAAAATATTAGAGCAGTGTAAGGATACTAATTTTTCAATCAGTGCCATTAATAAAAAGCCTTTAACCAGAAAACCGGCAGCACCCTTTACCACTTCAACTTTACAGCAAGAAGCGAGTAGAAAACTTGGTTTCGGAGTTAAACGAACAATGAGTGTTGCTCAACGATTATACGAGCAAGGACTTATTACTTATATGAGAACGGACTCAACATCATTGAGCGGCTTGGCAATCGGAACAATAAAGTCTGAGATCGAATCAAATTATGGACCGGAATACTCTAAAGTAAGACAGTTCAAGTCAAAATCTGCCAATGCGCAAGAAGCGCACGAGGCTATTCGACCGACTTATATTGATCGGCATAGCGGAGGAGCGGATCGAGATCAAGAAAGATTGTATGAATTGATTTGGAAAAGAACGATTGCTTCTCAGATGGAAGATGCCAAAATCGAGAAGACGATTGTTGAAATTTCACCTGATTCTAACAAATCCATCATTTTTAAGGCGGAAGGCGAAGTTGTGAAATTCGATGGTTTCTTAAAAGTGTATTTAGAAAGCACAGATGATGAAGTAGAAGAGCATTCTAAAAATGATAAAACGATGTTACCGCCTCTTAAGGTTGATCAGCGTTTGGATTTGAATCGAATTGAGGGTTTACAGCGGTTTACTCGTCCTCCGGCTAGATACACGGAGGCCAGTTTGGTTAAAAAATTAGAAGAGTTGGGTATCGGTAGACCATCTACCTATGCTCCTACTATTTCTAAAATCATGGAGAAAGAACGGGGCTATGTTACCAAAGAGAGTAGGGAAGGAAAGGAAAGAAAATATGTAAAATTACTGTTACAATCAAACCAGATTTCAGAATCAGAAGAATCTGAAATTACCGGTGCGACTTCAAATAGATTGTATTCTTCCGATTTAGGAATGGTAGTAACGGACTTCTTAACGGAGCATTTCAAAGATGTTATCAACTACAATTTTACAAAAGAAATTGAAGAGAAATTTGATGTAATTGCGGATGGAAAAGCCGAGTGGAAGAAAATATTGAAAGATTTTTATTTCCCTTTTCATGAAACCGTAGAAAAGACGATTCAAACGGCAGAGCGGGCAAAAGGAAGAAGAGAACTTGGAGTTGATCCGAAAACAGGTTACACAGTACTTGTACAGATGACTCGTTTTGGTCCAGCAGCTCAAATTGGTACACGAGAAGAAGTTGGAGAAGAAGGGAAACCAACATTTGCCAGCCTTAAGCCAGGTCAATCAATGGAAACCATTAGTTACGATGAGGTTATGGAGCTATTCAAATTGCCAAGGACTCTTGGTCAATATGAAGATGTTGATGTGACTGTAGCTTCTGGACGATTTGGTCCTTATGTTCGATATGCGGATACCTATATTAGTATTCCAAAAGATAAAGATCCAATGGATTTGAATTTGGAGGAAGCGGTGGTGCTGATCGAACAAAAGAAGAAAGAGGATGCACCGATTGCCTTCTACAATGATTTACCAATTACCAAAGGTAAAGGACGATTTGGTCCTTTCTTGAAGTGGAATGGGATGTTTATCAACGTAAGTAAGAAGTATGACTTTGACAATTTATCAGAGGATGACATAAATACACTCGTTGAAGCAAAAATAGAAAAGGAAGCAAATCGATATATCACTCAGTGGCCAGAGGATAAAATTGCTATTGAGAACGGAAGGTGGGGACCTTTTATTCGTTTCAAGAAAAAATCGGTGAAGTTACCAAAGGTTGGTAAAGAGCGAATGACTCAAGAACAAGCAAAAGCTTTGACCTTAGAAGAAGTGAAAAAGTTGATAGAAGCTGAAATTCCGAATGCCTTTCCTAAGAAAAAGACGACGAAGAAAAAGAGTACTAAAAAGTAAGTGTTGCTTTTGGGCAAGCCCCGAATGGGGCGCAAGCCTAATTTAAAACAAATTTGGCAACCTCATCTGCTGCATTTAGACTTCCTAACCGTTCCCTCAACTCTTCATAATCACTTTGTACTTTATCTTTAATTGAATGATGGTTTAAGATACCTTCTAACTGTTGATGGATATTCTCCACAGTACATGTTTCTTGAATTAGTTCAGGAATGGCCATTCTATCAAGAATCAGGTTCACCAAAGAAATATATTTTACCTTGACCAATAGCTTGGCTATACGAATAGATATTGTACTTCCGATATAACATACAATTTGTGGGATTCCAAATAATGCAGTTTCTAATGTGGCGGTACCAGAAGTCACCAAAGCAGCTTTAGCATGTTTCAGTAATTCATAGTTTTCTTGAATCAAGTCTTCTTCTTTATGTAAAAACGGTTGGTAAACCGATATGTCCAGTGCTGGAGCTTGAGATATTTTATAGTTAATATGAGGGAATTGCCTGATCGCATCCAACATAATGGGTAGTATCCGTTCGACTTCTTGTTTTCTTGAACCGGGAAAAAGAGCGACATAAGGCGATGAGGATGAGCTATGAATTTCTTCTTTAAGAAATCGATCGACTTGATTTTTACTGGGATTTCCAACATATGTTGCCGGTACCTTGTACTCTTTAAAAAAGTTTAGCTCAAAAGGTAATATACAATACACTTGATGGAAATATTTGGCCAGTTTAACGGCTCTTTTAGCGTTCCAAGCCCATGCCTTAGGAGCAATATAATAATGTAGTTGAAATGATTTATACAGTCGTTTTGCGATGTTTAAATTGAACCCTGGAAAATCAATCATGATAACTTTATCGGGATTGAACTCGATAATATCTTGAGTCACTCGGTTCAAATTTTTTCGAATGGTATTGATTCGTTTTAGGACTTCAATGAATCCCATGATGCTAATGTCCTTGTAATCGAAGGCTATTTTCGCACCAGCTTCTTTCATGAATGAACCACCCATGGCGCGAATATGACAGTCTGGTTGTAACTTTTTGAGAGATCTGATTAATTCAGCTCCATGTATATCGCCGGATGTTTCACCTGCTAAGAGATAAATTTTCATAAATTATTCAGAGATGAATAACGAATCTTTAAAATGGAATATCCAGATTCCAGCGGCTATGACGGTTATAAATGCTATCCCCCTTTGAATATTTGCAGATCTTCGTTTACCGAAGAGTTGTATTCCGATGATGTTACAGCATATGGCAATAAGCCAGACGGTTCGATTTAATTTCTCAGCTCCTTCTCCAATCGGATCATCAATAATTTCGGCGGATGCCAACAGTTCAAAGATCAAAGTGACCACAGAATAACCTACAATAATAGTCGCTATGGAAATCAAAAAACCGATATATACCTTGTTATATTTTGGTTGGCTTAAGAAAGTATTACTCATGATTGAAGAAATTTTAGTCGATTAATTTGATCGTAATCGGTGAGATCTGAGCTTGAAGGGACAATGCTAATATAGTTGTTTTCTAAGGCCCACAAATCGGTATCTTCTTGATGTTTTTCACTGATAAATTGGCCCGTCATCCAGTAGTATTTTCTTCCTCTTGGGTCTACTCCTTCCTGAAAGTCTTCTTTCCAGACACCACTACCTTGTGTACAAACTCGGATACCTTTAATAGGCTCATCTCCGTACTTTGGGATGTTTACATTTAGTAAACGACTGCCCAGAAGTTTTTGGTCTAAGACTTGATGCACAATGGTGTTAATGTAGTTGTCAGCATGAGAAAATGTAGCATCGAAATCAAAATCTAGTAGTGAAAATCCAATAGAATCAATGTTTTCAAGACTTGCTTCCATGGCAGCAGACATGGTTCCAGAATAGATAATATTGATGCCCGCATTACTTCCATGATTGATGCCTGAAACACAAAGGTCAAAGGAGACATTTTTGAAAAGTACATTCCTAGCTAATTTAACACAATCAACAGGGGTGCCACTACATTCATAAGCCTCAATACCTTCGTATATCGACACTTTGTTTAATCGAATTGGATTTTCCAAAGTGATTGCATGTCCCTTACCGGATTGAGGACTATCGGGTGCGACGACAAATACATGGCCGATTTTTTTCATTAATGAAATGAGATGAGCGATGCCTGGAGCCGTAATCCCATCATCATTTGTAACAAGTATATTGGGTTTTGTATTCATTAAGGCAATTTAGCTAACAAATCAATATTGCATTTTACTTTTTGGTCATGTTTTACCAATATTTCTGCATCTAACGGAAGAAAGATATCGACTCTTGAACCAAACTTAATAAATCCATATTCCTCACCATGTTTGAGGTTCTGTCCTACCTGTGCATAATTTTTAATTCTTCTAGCAAGTGCTCCGGCAATTTGTCGCAATAGAATTTTGTGATTTCCATTGTCAATAACCACCGTGCTACGTTCATTTTCTGTACTGGACTTTGGATGCCAAGCTACAAGGTACTTCCCTTCGTGGTATTTAGTGTAGGCCACACTACCAGGTATTGACGCCTTATTACTGTGAACATTGAGCGGTGACATAAATACACTAATTTGAATTCGTTTGTCTTTGAAATATTCAGGTTCTTCGACTTCTTCTATAACAACGACCTTGCCATCAGCTGGACTGTACACGTGGTTGCCGTTTTGATCGTTTATGATTCTCTTGGGATTCCGAAAAAATTGGATAATTAGGTAGGCCAGTACTATGGCTAAGATGTAAATGATACTTGCAAAAATGGCTGGTAAGAAATAGTATGCTAATGTGGACAGTATTCCCAATATTACTAGAGAAACTGGTATAATGACATGTCCTTCTTTATGTATATACATATGTTTAATTATAAATCAAAAAAATTAAAAAGTATGATTACGACGGCAGGAGCAGCAAAAATGAATGAATCAAATCTATCTAAAAAACCGCCATGTCCTGGTAGTAAATTGCTAGAGTCTTTTATTTCGAATTGTCTCTTAATGCTGGATTCAAATAAGTCTCCTAGGGTTCCAAATATCCATGTAGCAATAACCACAATGATCCAAATCATCAAGGTATATTCTGGATAAATCAGCGATAATATATAAGCGGCTATAATACCAAATACGCCTGCCCCTATTGAACCTTCTATAGTTTTTTTAGGGGATATTCTTTTATGTAGAGGTGTTTTACCAAATTGTCTACCGACAATGTAAGCAAAGCTATCGGTTACCCATAAACTGATCATGATGCCTAAAAGAATCGTCTGATAATAATATTCACCAGCCACTAGAATTCTATGGATCATTGCCATCGGTAGGCCAATGTAGAAAAGACAAATCAACGGTCCAAACATGTGGTGATTCGTTCTTATTCTGAAGAGTATAGAACTAAAGGAAATAATAATCATGACCGCAAATGATAGGATCAATAGAATCATTTCGTAATCCTCAGTTAATTCTGGTTTGATTAAGGTCAATAAAAAAGGGCCTAACCCACAAATGAAACTTAAATTGAAGGTTGGATCTTTTATTTTTTTTCGACTAATGTTGGTGTATTCAAATGTGCAAAATAAGGTTATGATAAATAGTAAAACACTAGCTGTAATGGCGCTATACATAATTAGCCCGAATACGGCAATGACGAAAATGACTCCTGTGATAGCCCTGGTTTTAAGCATAATCTTCCCTTGGTTTACCGTATAATCGTGTAAAGTAATAAATAAGGGCTGGTACGCCCAAAAAGCTGATAACCAATGGTGCCCATGAAACATTATCTTGGAGATTTTCCGTGTTGGTTATATCCATATCCAGTAACATGAAAAATAGGATTGGAATGAGATTATTAATGAAGTGCAAAATGATTGGAACCCAAAGATTTTTTGTAAAATAATAGCTATAGCCCAATATTGCACCTAGTGCCATTCGAGCCAAGAAGCCTTCGAATTGCATGTGAATTGCACTAAATAATATAGCACCGATCCAAACTCCAATATGTCCGTTTTTAAAGAATGCTGACGTGTTTTTTTGAATAATTCCTCGGAATATTAATTCTTCTCCGATCGCCGGCATCACCGAAATAAGTAAAATATTCAATACAAGTACGAAAGCATGATCAGCACTAAGAATGGTGTTTAAAATTTCTTTTACATTTTGTTCTGCTCCTTTCATCCAATCTGCTAAAGGTAACATGGTATTAATATAATGTAGCAGGTTGACCAATGGGTAACAAAAAATAAGCAATAGAAAGGCAAATAAAATATATTGAATCTTGGGTATTTCATTTAAATCAAATCCTTTCAAGAAATGTTTTCTCCCATAAACATACCATCCAAATACAAAGGAAGGAATTAAAAACATACCCAAATGACTCAAAAATAATTGTAATCTGAGATAGGTCGGGGATAATTTTTTAACGGAATCCGTATTTGCCAATTCAGATAAACTCAATTCGGAAAATAATGATGGGATAATAGATAGGCCCGCCGAAAGGATGATTCCTAAGACAAAAATGAATAGAAAAATAATGATTCGCTCTCTAGCGCTGAATGGCTTCAATCTAACTTTTTGTGCAAAAATAAACTTTTGAAATATTACCGCCTTACGATTGCCAAGCTATTATCTTTGAACTTGAACATATTTAGATGGAATAATCTAATTACTGGACTATACCACAATAAAAACGGAGTATGAAATCGAGATTAAGCGTGAATATTAATAAGGTGGCCTTATTAAGAAATTCAAGAAAAGGAAACTATCCAAATTTGTATCAATATGCCAAGGACTGTGAAGAGTTTGGGGCAGAGGGAATTACCGTGCATCCTAGACCTGATGAACGACATATTCGCTATTCAGATATTCCCGTACTAATGGAACAAACGACAACCGAATTTAATATAGAGGGAAATCCGACGAAGGAATTCTTAAAATTGGTTTTAAAACATAAGCCTGATCAATGTACTTTAGTTCCAGATGATCCAACAGCGTTGACTTCCGATCATGGATGGGATACCATCAAGAATAAGTCTTTTCTCCAAGAGGTATGTTCAGAATTAAAAACACATGGAATTCGGGTATCCTTGTTTTTGGATCCAGATCTGAAAATGTTAGAAAATGTATCCGATATTGGAGCAGAAAGGATTGAATTATATACTGGAGAATATGCTAAGTTTCAAGATCTAGATCAGCAAAAATTTTTAGAGGAGCTAGGCAAGCATAAGCAGGTGGCGTCTGAAGCGATGAAAGTCGGTATCGGCGTCAATGCTGGTCATGATTTAAACCTGAAAAACCTGAAGCTTTATGCGGATTCTATTCCTAATTTATTAGAAGTATCCATTGGGCATGCTCTAACAGTAGATGCTTTATACTACGGATTAAAAAACACCATTGGTATGTATAAAAGGCTGCTTTCTTAGTTGCACTTGAACGACTCATTGATGTGGTGGAGACAAAAAAATTAATAAAAAATTAAGATTTCGAGCCACGAATTAACATTTACATACGTTTTCTTTTGGAAGCAAATTTTGGAATAGTTCATAATATGAGAATTTTATTCCTATATTCGCCGCCCGAGGCTAATTTAAACATAGTAAATAGCCTCTCTATTTGTTTGTGAAACTTAAATTATTAATTGTTAAATATGAAGAAACTCTACTTATTATTAATGGTGTTCTTTTTCAGCTTAAGTATGACTTTTGCTCAAAGAACCATAACTGGAAATGTAGTTGATGATGCTGGCATTGCAGTTATTGGAGCCAATGTACTTGTAAAAGGTACAACGATAGGTTCAATTACAGATGTAGATGGAAATTTTTCCATCAATGTTCCTGATGATGCTCAAGTTTTAGTGGTTAGTTATACAGGATATCAAACCCAAGAAATCAGTTTAGATGGCAGAACGAACATTGGTGTAATCCTTAGTGAAGGAAATGTACTCGATGAAATGGTGATCACTGGATTGGGTATTAATAGAGAAGAAAAAACATTAGGTTACGCCACTCAACAAGTGTCTGGAGATCTAATTGCCAGTGCTCAAGAAACGAATATTGTGAACTCATTACAAGGTCGATTGGCTGGGGTTCAATTCCAAGGTTCTCCTTCTACATTAGGTGGATCTGCTCGATTGACGATTCGTGGAGCAACGTCCTTCTTAGGAGAAAACCAACCATTGTTTGTGGTGGACGGTGTTCCTATTGACAACTCCAACTTTGCGACTTCTAGTCAGCAAAGAGGATTTGGTGGATCTTCTGCTTATGATTACGGTAACATGGCACAAGATATTGACCCTGCAAGTATTAAAAGCGTATCTGTTCTTAAAGGTGCAGCTGCAGCGGCAATCTACGGACAACGTGGTGCAAATGGTGTTATCTTAATTACAACAAAAGATGGTTCTGAAACAAAAGGTATTGGGGTAGAGATTAGCTCTAATATTTCTTGGGAAAATGCGGTGAATTTGATTCCGCATCAGCAAGTATATGGTGGAGGATCTACAAACCCTGATACAGAGCACGGTTTTAACGAAGTAATTGTTGATGGAACTACATTCTTGTATCCTGCTTATTCTAAAGATGGTTCTTGGGGACCAAAATACGATCCGAATCGTCAGGTAAGACATTGGGATTCTTGGGATGAGAATGATCCTACGAATTTTGGACAAACTCGTCCTTGGGTCGCTCCAGGCAGTGGTTATCAAGATTTCTTTGAAACAGGAAATACCTTGAATAACTCGATTACTTTATCTGGAGGAAATGATAAGGGATCAGTACGATTTGGTTATACAAACTTGGCTCAAACAGGTGTAATGCCAAATGGTCGTTTAGGTAAAAACTCATTTAACATCAATAGTCAGTACAACTTGGCTGATTGGTTAAAAGTTGGTGTAGCTGGAAATTATATTAATACACAAGCAAGTGGAAGAAACATCACGGGATATAACAATGGTAACCCGATGCAGGCATTCACTCAGTGGTGGCAAACACAATTGGATTTTGATCGTCTTCAAAATTCTACAAGAGCTGATGGAACGCAGCAAACTTGGAATGCTTTAGGACCACAAAGAGATGCAGATGGTAATTTATTATTCTTCAATACTGCTCCAAACTTCTTTGATAACCCTTACTGGGTAAGAGAGAACTTCTTACAAGAAGATAACCGTAATCGATTTTTCGGAAATGCTAGTGCTACAGCGACTTTAGCGAAAGGTTTAACAGCTACAGGTCGATTTGGTACGGATTTTTACCAGTTTTCTTTGAGAAATGGTATTCCAATTGCTTCTGTAGAGACAGCGTTTTACGGAGAGTCTGAGATTCGATTCCAAGAAACAAACTTAGAAGGTCGTTTAAACTATAACACGAACATCAATGATTTCATTTCATTAGGTGCAATGGTAGGTGTTAACAGAATGAGACAATTAACTAGAAGAACGAATTTATCTTCTAATGGTGGATTATCTCTAGAAGGATTCTTCAATATCTCAAATTCTGCTGCAGCTCCAATTTTGAGCACGAATGAAACAGCTAGAGGTATCAACTCTGTATTCGGACAAGTAAACTTAGGATTCTGGGATTTCGTATATGTTGATTTATCTGGAAGAAATGATTGGTCTTCTACTTTACCGAAGGGATCAAACAGTTATTTCTACCCATCTGCTTCATTAAGTTTTGTATTATCTGAACTTGCGGCATTTAATAACATCGATGCATTGTCATTCTTGAAATTAAGAGGATCTGTTGCCTTAGTAGGTAGTGATGCTGATCCGTATCAATTACTTGATGTTTATAATCCAATTACTCCTAATTTAAATGGATTACCTAGATACAGTGTGCCAAATGGACAAAACAATCCGAATCTAAGACCAGAGAGAACTCAAGAGTTCGAAGTGGGATTAGATAGTAGATTCTTTAATGGTCGTTTAGGATTAGATGTAGCTTACTATAATAGAACATCTTTCGATCAAATATTCTCAGTTCCTTCTTCTTCTGCAACTGGATATACTTCAAGAGTATTGAACGCAGGTAGTATGACGAATTCAGGATGGGAGTTCAAGATTACAGGTACTCCAATTAAAACAAATGATTTCACTTGGGATATCGGAATTAATGCTTTCAGACAATTTAATAAAGTAAATAGTTTGAATGATGATGTAGATAATATCGCTATGGGTAATACATGGGCTGCTTCATTGAGAATTTCTGAGGGAGATCCATACATGGCGTTATATGGTCAAGATTATATCCGAGAAAATTACCAAGTAAATGACGAAGGTGAAATCATTGAGAACAGTGGTCAGCCGGTAGTTGATGAAAATGGTTGGTATAAGTTTACAGACGAAAGAGTATATCTGGGTTCTGCGATCGCTGACTGGGTTGGTGGTTTCAGTACTACATTTGAGTATAAAGGACTTTCTGTAGGTGGTTTGATTGATTTCCAAAAAGGAGGTATCATTCACTCGACTTCTTTACAGTGGTCGAAGTATTCAGGAATGCATCCAGAAACAGTATCTCAAAATGGAGAAGAAGATATTAGAGCGAACGGTTTGATTTTACCAGGTGTAAAAGAAGACGGAACACCAAATGATATTGTTATTGAAAGTCCTCAAACATATTACCAATCAACTTGGAGAGCTGCTGCACCAAATGTTTATGATGCGAGCTTTATCAAATTGAGAGAACTTAGAATTGGATATAGAATTCCTACTAAAAATATTGGTTTCTTAAGAGGAGCGAATATTGGAATCTATGGAAGAAACTTAGCGATTCTTGCAGCTGATTTACCGTACTTAGATCCTCAAGGTATCACTGGTGCTGGTAACCGTCAAGGTTTAGAGAATGCACAAGTTCCTTCAACAAGATCTTTCGGAGTTAACTTAACTTTCAAACTATAAAATCAAATAAGACAAAGATGAAAATTAATAGAAAATTTAAAAGTTTAAGAAATTTTTGTTTAGGATTATTGGTCTTTACAATGGTTTCGTGTGGAGATAATTTATTGGATTTAAACATCGATCCAAATGCTCCGACTGTGGTCCCTGCTTCAAACTTAGTTACACAGGCTGAGTACAATTATTTCAATACCATGCAGGGTAGAAATTTAAATGGTGAATTTGCCATGTTAATGGTTCAACACTGGGCTCAAAATGAATATGCTGAAGAATCTAGATATGTTCTGGATGGAAATTCATTTGATGGAACATGGACAAGTTTTTATGCAGGAACGTTAAATGAGTTAAAAGCTGCAAAAACGATTATTGCGAATGATGAAACGGTAATCGGTGCACTTAAAACGAATCAGATTGCAATCATTGACATCATGACGGCGACTGCTTTTCAAACATTGACTGAAGCATGGGGTGATATTCCTTACTCTGAGGCTTTGAGCACAGATTTTCCAAATCCTACTTATGATGGACAGGCATCCATTTGGGCTGATTTATTATCTAAGTTAGATGCGGCAGTTGGATCCATAGATGCTTCTGCAGGTTCTTTTGCTGCTGGTGATATTGTTGCCAATGGTGATATGACTAAATGGAAGAAGATCGGAGCGTCTTTATTATTAAGAATGGCGATGAGAGTTTCAGATGTTGATGCAGCGGCAGCGGCTAATTATGTAAATAAGGCGATTGCTTATGGCGTTTTAGAAAGTAATGCGGATAATGCATTGTTTAATTTCTCAAATGATCCTTCTTTAGCGAATCCTTTATATATCGATAATGTTATCAATACAAGAGATGATTTTGCTGTAACGGATGTTTTGGTCGATATGCTTAAGAGTCTTGGAGATCCAAGATTGGAAGTATATGCAGCTCCAACTAACGCCGGTGAAATTGTTGGAATGCCTTACGGTTTGACCGATCCAGAAGCGTTTGCGCTTAAAGATGTTACTTCAAGACCAGCAACAATCCGAGAAGCTACATCTCCATTTATCTTAATTGATTATGCAGAGGTTTCTTTCTTATTAGCAGAAGCTGTTGAAAGAGGTATTACTTCTGGTGATGCGGCTCAGTATTATGCAAATGGTGTAACTGCTTCTATGAATTTCTGGGGAATTATGGACGAAGCAGCTATAGCTGATTATTTGGCGGCTAATCCATATGATGCTTCTGATTGGAAAGCTTCAATTGGTCTTCAAAAATGGTTAGCATTTTATTCAAATGGAGTTCAAGCATGGGCTGAATGGAGAAGATTAGATGCTCCAGGATTAGCAGTTCCAGCAGCAGCAGATATCGACGGTATTCCAGTTAGATTACCATATCCAGTATCTGAACAAGCATCAAATGAAAGTGCTTTAATGGAAGTTACTTCTTCACCAAATGATATGTTGACTAAACTATGGTGGGACGTTAACTAATTTAATGTTCTTTACATTATAAAATTAATTTGGAACCGCTGCTTTTTATAAAGTAGCGGTTTTTTTGTTCTAGATATTTCGGATTAATTTCAAGTCAATTCGCGTCAATAATGTACGCGCCAATAATTCTTAAGCTTTGATGCTCTAAGTTTTAAGTGGACTGATAAACGCATATTTCCCTCCTTTTATTCGAGATGGTTCACTTCCAGGTAGGCTATTGTCAGTAGATAGAAACGCCTTGTCTTGTTAAGCCTTGATTTAATCAAGAAATAGGAATAAAGGTAGAGAGCCGGTAATAGAAAGAGGAGCTGTTGCTGTTAGGGGCTTGAAAGTGTAAAAAGATTAATTAATTACAGCTTAAGAAGTCTTTATCATAAGAAGGTAGTTCGGGAATTACTATATTTTGGGTGTGTGATAGGGAAATAGCTTCTGGATAATTTTTCTTTACATCACCCCAAGAAATATATTCCCAAATTTGAAAGGCCGCTTTTTTGATTTCTATACCTTGCATGATTCCTGAAAGTGCCTTATCATTTAACGGCCACCATAAACTCTCTGTTTCTCTGTCCCATAACAGGATACCCTGAACTCCATTCCAATAGTTGTCATCAAAATATGTATAACCCGAAGGTGCAAAGGTGAAGGTTTCACCGCAATAGGTTCTTGAATATACTGCTGCTAATTCAGCTAATTCACAATACACGATCATGATTGGATCTCCATTCACGACTTCATTAATGGTTTCTCTTTGAGAAAGTATACTGTATGGAAAAATCTTAATCTCTCCATCGTCTCGTAAAAGAATACATGGCATGTCATCTTTATATTGAAAAATGGATATTGGGCTGTACTCTGGATCATACAAAGCAGGGAAATATTCCCTACCTAATCCTTGATTTAATTTACAGAGATCAATGTCCGAATCAGTAATATTGAAATACTCATGATCTTCTACTCCAGCAATTAAACGGGTCTCACTATTTTCTATGTAAATAAGACTACTGTCTATGCTATATTTTGTGCATTCTTCTTGTTCCTCTTCTTCCTGAATTACCGTGATTGGTTCATTGCTGCTGTTGCAGGATGAAAGCCAAAATAGTAGATTACACAGTATTAAGAGTATGGAACAATTTTTAAACATTAATAGCTTATTTCGAAATCTAAGGTGTCGCCCGCTGAAACAAAGGTAGGATTGTTTGTGGTTATACTCATATTTCGGGTTATCCAAACATCTGTTTCTGTATTACCACGGACTTGTTTTATCAATTCGGCATCACCAGAAGTAAAAATATGTTCGTCGTTTCCTTGATCAAAAACGTCTGCTAATACTCGAAGTTCACCCTGATTGATCATAGGGTCGTCAATAATAATGAACTTGATGAAAGCTTCACGATTCATCTCTAATTGTAGAGCTAAATTGTCTCCGTTTTCTATAAAAAATTGATCCGCACTGAAAGTATTCACGTATCTATTCTTCGACAGATCAAATTCTAATCTTTCAAAATTTGCTTTTGTAGAATACTGAATTATTCCTTGCTCGTTTGTTCTTAAGTTATTCACGAGTTCCCGGTCAAAGCTCACACCGTTGCTACCTTGCTCAATATTAGAAATCTCGTATACTTCTACATCGACATCTTCAATGACAGAATTACTCTCAAACTCCGTAACCGTAAGTTCGACTGTAGTTTCAACTCTGTTACAAGAAAAAATTGTAATTAGTATCAGACTATACGTAAAAAGTAATTTTATCATTTTTATTGGTTTTAATTGATTATAAAATTTTAACTTAATCATTACTAAATCTAGCATAATGAATATCCGAATAATATTTGTTTTAATTATACTTTTTTTGAATAAATTATGTCTTGCTCAAGCGTTACAATTCGAAAAAATCGATTTGCAATTTGAGCAGCCAGTTGATTTAGTATCTCCTAATATAGAAGGAGATACACGATTATTTGTTTTGGAAAAAACGGGTAAAATTTATATCGTTGATCAAGTATTGACTGAATCGCCAGTAAAGTTGGAACAACCCTTTTTAGATATTTCGTCCAAAATCAACACGCAGCAGGAAGGAGGTTTAATTGGAATGGCTTTTTCTCCGGAGTTTGAGACGAAGGGATATTTTTATATAAGCTATACTTTTAACGATCCAAGTAATGGTCAGAAATTTTCTAGCAGAATTAGTCGCTTTACCTTATCGGAAGAGGATGGAAATAAAGCGGATGTCAATTCCGAGATGGAGGTAATCACTATCGAACAACCTGATTTTAATAATAACGGAGGAGCTATTGCATTTGGTACTGATGGGATGTTATACATCGCTATGGGAGATGGGGGAGGAGCAAATGATCAATATGAAAATGGTCAAAATGTTTCGAGTTTGTTGGGTAAAATATTGCGGATAGATGTTTTACAATTACCATATGAAATTCCAGGAGATAATCCATTCACTCAAAATCCATTTATCTTAGATGAAATATGGGCGCTTGGTTTGAGAAATCCTTGGAAAATTTCGTTTGATGAAGTTTCCGGTGCATTGTGGATTGCGGATGTTGGGCAAAATGATTTAGAAGAAATTGATGTACAAGAAGTTGGAGAAAGTGCCTTAAATTATGGATGGAGCTGTTTTGAAGGAACGGACATGTTTGGACCTTTTGGCTGTGTGGATGGAATCATTCATGAAGAACCAATTTATGAATACGATCATTTAGGTACTCAAAAAGCGGTAGTCGGAGGATATGTATATAGAGGTTCTAAATTTCCAAACCTGTATGGAACATATATTTTTACCGATTATGTAAGTAGTAATTTGTTTTGGATTATAAGTAAGGATGGTACTGAATATATTATCGATGATTTTGATTTTAGCGGAGAAACGATTCCAGAAAATATTTCAACTTTTGGAGAAGACAGTGCCCACGAATTGTATGTAGCCAGTTTTACCGACGGACATGTATGGAAGCTTGAAACTGCTTTGTACAATTCGATTCATCCTTTTAGGGCGGATAATCTTACAATCAAGCCGAATCCAGTATCGGAGAGATTGTTGATTTTGGATGATATCCCTATTAAAGCTACTGTAAAAATTGTTGATTCAACAGGTCGAGTTGTTTTACATTCTTCTTATAGAAAGACTTTGGATGTCTCTTTATTGGATAGTGGCATTTATCATGTCCTTATTCAGTCGGACAACCAATTTTGGAACGGATCGTTTATTAAAATCTAATGATTCTTTCCAGGAAGAATACAAAAGGTCGTCGAAATACGCAGTTCTGAATTAATCAAATGAAAACTAGATAATTCAAGATAATCCATGTATCTTAAATGATCAATTTTTACATAATGATATGCCAATTATTAACCTAAACTTACATGAATATTTCTACCAATCGAGTTAGTGGAACGCTATTCCTTTTATTCTTCTGCGTATCGTTATTAAGTGCACAAAAATTTTCAGTTGGAGCTACCGTTGGATTATTAAGTTCACAGTTTGATGGAGATCGTTTGTTTGGTTACAATAAGCAAGGATTAATTGGAGGATTAAATTGGTATTATACAATTAATAAAAAAAATGTCATTCAATTTGATATTGATTATTTGAATATTGGATCGAATTATGCCAATGAAACAAGACCTCCTCTTATAGATCGAACAAAGTATACCTTATTAAGTATTGATGTACATGCTTCATCGCTGTTTGTTGGTTACGGATACAATTTTAAAGAATTTGAAAAGAATCGATATATTCTTAAAATCACGGGAGGGATGAGAATATCTCGAGCTTTCATCTTTGATACATTTTCACACAATATTGGAGAAGAGTTGTATACATTCGAAAAAGAAAATCTAAGCACTACTTTCGTAGGTCCAGAAGGTAGATTTGGTGTTAATGTATTAGATAATTTAACGATTAATGTTGTCTCATATATTGCTATCAATAATATGGTCGTCAATACAAATGTAAATATAGATACATTACGCCCTTTCTATTTTGGTGTGACCACTTCTTATGTTATTGTTAATGGTAAGAAAAAAAGACGAAGAAGATAATTTGTTATTTTTTGTTAACAACATACATTATCCTATCTATTTAATATTGTTCAGCTGGTTTTGAAATTTAATTTGGTGTATTCTTAGAATACAGTTAGTGATTCACAATGTGATCTAGTCTAGCAAAGTATTCATTCTAATGTTCGTCTGAAAGACAATATTTTAAATGGTGTTAAAATCTTCTTAAGGAAAAGAAGCGAATTAAAGTTTCGAATCGTTCTAAATTTTGAGACTAATGGCTAAATACTGTTTGTTCTAAGCATTTATTTGCTATATTAGCCTCTAATTATTACTAATTTGTTTGTTAATTATTTACTAATTTACTGTTAATTAAAAAGTTTTTTAATGATGAAAAAACTCTCACTTATTTTAATGGCAGTACTGTTTACATGTGCTTTTGCGATTGCGCAAAAGACCGTAACAGGTACTGTTGCGGATTCTAATGGGGATCCACTTATTGGAGCGTCGGTGATTGCCGAAGGAACGTCTGTCGGAACTATCACGGATATCGATGGAAAATTTAGCTTAGAAGTTCCTGAAGGTATCAACGCGGTTATGGTTAGTTATACGGGGTTTGAGACTCAAACGATCGATATCACTACCTTAACAAATTTAGCGGTTACATTGAGCGAAGGTTCTCTTTTAGAGGAGGTTGTTGTTGTAGCGGCAGGATTGGAAAGAAATAAAGCACGTTTGGGATATTCACTTCAAAATGTGGATGCTGATGACGTACTGGAATCAAGAGAAGTTAACTTGGTAGACGCCTTAAACTCGAAAGTTGCGGGTGTATCTGTTGTTAGTTCTTCTGGATCTCCGGGAGCTTCTTCTACGATCCGTATTCGTGGTGCAAAATCTATTAATGGAACGAATTCTCCATTATTCGTAGTAGATGGTGTGCCAATTGATAACTCTTCTGTAGGAAACGGTGTTGGTGGTGTAGACCAATCGAATAGAGCTATTGACTTGAATCCAAATGATATTCAAGACATGACTATTCTTAAGGGACCAGCAGCAACTGCTTTATACGGTGTAAGAGCTGCGAATGGTGCGGTTATTATTACAACTAAACAAGGGAAATCTGGAAAACCGGTTGTTACTTTATCAACAACTTACAGCGTTGATCAAATCAACAAAGTTCCAGAAAGACAATCTACGTATGCACAAGGTAGACCTGTAGGAGGTGTTTACACTTGGAGAGGACCAGAAACAGCTGAAGGATTTAGCTGGGGACCTCTTTTGGCAGACTTGGAGTTTGATGGAGATGAAACGTATGATTTTGATACTAAAGGTCGTCTAGTACCTAAAGGTGAAGGAAACGGACAAGCTGCTCAAGCTTATGATCCTTACACATTCTTCAAAAATGGAAATTCAGTTGATATGAACGCTTCTGTTTCAGGTGGAACAGGTGATTTGACATACTATATTTCTGGTGGTAGATTACAAAGTACTGGTATTGTACCAAATGCAACATTCAACAGAAATTCATTTAGAGCTAATGTTAATACGAATTTGAATGATCGATTAAGTGTAGGGGCTTCTGCAAACTACATTCAATCAGGAGGATTTAGAATTCAAAGAGGATCGAACATTAAAGGTGTGATGTTAGGATTATTAAGAACAACACCTACGTTTGATAACGGAAATGGAAAGATTGGACAAGCTGCTGCTGACGATGTTGCAACGTATATTAGAAATAGCGACCAAGGTCAGCGTTCTTACCGATCTGGTGTTTACGATAATCCATACTGGACGGTGAATAAAAACCCTTCTACGGATAATGTGAACAGAATTATAGGAAACATGAATGCTTCTTATAAATTGACAGATAACTTAAATGTCGTTTACCGTATTGGTGTTGATAATTATACAGATATCAGAAATTCAGCTATTGATATCAACCCAGGTAGAGATGTTGGATCTGTTTCTCAGGCTTCTATCTCTAATAGAGATTTGAACTCTGATTTATTATTGAACTATAATAAGAATCTAACTTCTGATTTAACATTGGCTGCTACAGTAGGACATAACTACTTTGATTCTAGGTTTGTATCTCAAGGTACGGATGGAACAACTTTGGCTGCGTCTGATTTTTATCATATTTCTAATGCAACTGATTTGACAGCATATGAAAATTTTGGTGGCAAAAGACTACATGGTTTATTAGGAACAGTTGATTTCGGATTTAAAGATTACTTATTTGTAAACTTAACTGCGAGAAATGACTGGTCTTCAATTCTTCCGAAGGATGCGAATACTTTCCAATCTTACTCTGGAAGTTTAGGTTTTGTATTCTCTGAAGCATTCGGAATCAATAATCAATATTTCGATTACGGTAAGTTGAGATTATCTTACGGTCAGGTAGGTAATGATGGTGGAAACGCGTTCATTTACTCTACGTCTAGTTACTTCAACCCTGCTTCTTCTAGTGGTGACGGATTTATTGGTACAGTAGATTTCCCTGCATTTGGAGTGAATTCATTTGAAAGAAGTGGTGTACTAGGTAACCCAGGATTGAAAGCGGAAACTACTACTTCTTACGAAATTGGTGGTGAGTTGAAATTCTTCCGTAACAGATTATCTGCGGATATCACTTATTTCAATGCGACGTCTAAAGATCAAATTATAGCATTGGATTTATCTGCTGCAACAGGATTTACGAATTTCGTTCAGAATGCTGGTATTATTACAAATAAAGGTTGGGAAATTGTATTAGGAGCTACTCCTATTAAAACAAAAGATTTCTCTTGGGATATTGACGTGAATTACACGGATATCGTATCTGAAGTTGTAGAATTAGCAGATGGTATTGATGATATCGGATTGAATGGATTTACATCAACTTCAGTTGACGTTATTCCTGGACAACCGTTTTCTGTTATCTATGGTACTGGTTGGCAGAGAACAGATGCTGGAGATATTATTGTAGGATCTGATGGATGGCCTTTATCTGACCCAACTAAAAAAGCTTTGGGAGATCCGAATCCAGATTGGACGGCAGGTATTAAGAATACTTTCTCTTATAAAGGAGTTGAATTAGCTGCATTATTAGATATCAGACAAGGTGGAGATGTATGGTGTGGTACTTGTGGTATCATTAACTACTTCGGAACATCTGCTTTATCTGCAGATGAAAGAGGTGATGTTGTTACATTCCCGGGTGTTGTTCAAACTGGAACAAATGATGCTGGTGATCCTATTTATGAAGAAAATACAACAGCTGTTGCATTGGCTAATCCGGGAGATGGATTAGGGTCATTTTATAGAGTGCGGTACGGTTTCGGTGGTATCACTGAGATGAATATATACGATGCTTCGTGGGTAAGACTACGTCAGTTATCATTAAACTATAATGTACCGAGTAGAATGTTAGGAAACTCATTTGTGAAAGGAGTGAAACTAGGGATTTCTGGACGTAACCTTTGGTTAAGTACGAAATATCCAGGTATCGATCCTGAAACAAACCTAACGGGAGATTCAAATGGTTATGGACTTGATTACTTCAATATGCCAAACACAAAATCATTTGTTGGATCTGTAAGTTTAACATTCTAAAAACTAAATAATAAGAATTATGAAATTGATAAAATATATATTTTCTTTAGCAATATGCGCGGCTATGTTTGCATCTTGTGGAGACCTGTCCGAAGTGAATCAGGATCCAGGAAGATTGAGCGATGTTGCTTTAAACTTAAAGTTACCTGCGATTCTTGCAGATAACGCTTATAATCAAGGAGCTAACCAAAATAGGGTAGCGGGTATGATCATGCAACAACTAATTGGGTTGGATGCACAGCAAATTCAGTATTACGAGTATTTCCTAAGTGAGAATGCTTTCAATAACTATTGGAGATTCGGACTATATGCTGGTCCTTTAAGAGGAGCAGAAGTTATCATTGCATCTTCTGATGAATCTACTACTTTCTATAGTGGTGTAGCAAAAGTGATTGAGGCTAATAATTTGGCCATTGCGGCATCTCAATTTGGAGACATTCCGTTTTCGGAAGCTTTCAAAGGAGAAGAAAATATTCTTCAACCTACCTATGATTCTCAAGAGTCTATTTATGCAGCTGCTCAATCTTTATTAGATGCTGCGATTAATGATCTATCTACTGGTACAGGTTATTTCGGTGGTGATTTAATTTATGGTGGTGATGCAGCTGCATGGTCTGCTGCAGCTTTAGCGCTTAAAGCTAGATATACAAATCACCTTTCTAAGCGAAATGGTTCTGCAACTGCTGATGCAGCTGCTTTGGCTCAACAAGCTTTAGATGCTGGATTTACAAATGCTAGTTTTGCTTTTGGTTCTGCTCAAACGGATAACTGGTCATTGGCTAAGTTTGGTATTGATAGACCATCTACTTTAGGATTTAATCCAATGTTTGCTGATCGATTGGCTGCTAAGGCTGACCCAAGAGCTCAGTTTTACACTGATGCAAACAATGATTACTTTGTTTTAGGAAATACTGATTTAGTTTGGGCACAGGACAATGCTTCTGTTCCAATGATTTCAGTTGCTGAACTACAATTTATCATTGCAGAAAATGCTGCAAGATCAGGTGATGCTACAGCTACTACAGATGCATTGAAAGCAGCTGTTGCAACGAACATGACTTTATTAGGATGTTCTCAGGATACGATTACTGCATATGCTGATGCTAACTTGAATGTTTCTGGAAGTGCTGAAGAATTATTGGAAGCTGTAATGGATGAAGCTTATGTAGCTTACTATGGTTACAATTTCAATGAAACTTGGGTAAATTACAGAAGAACAGGTTATCCTGCTTTAACACCTAATCCAGACGGAAAGAGAGATTTCAATCCTTCTGGAATTATTCCAAGAAGATATTTATATGTAGATTCTGAAACTGCATTAAATGGTGCTAACGTTAAAGCGGCTAGAGATAATCAGAATGGAGGATTATTGGATGCTGATACTTGGGCATTTGAATAAGGAGTTTTAATGACAAAGATCTTTACGATATTATTAGTATTCTTTTCGGCATTCTGTATTGGGCAGGATGCTGAAAGGAATCTTATGAATACTCAACAATTGAGTGGTCTAGGTATACTGTCTCCATTTACAGATATCGAAATTGAACATCAACGCGCTTGTTATCTTTTCGAAGATTTTAAGAAGAGCGATTTGGTTCTTAATTCTGATAATGTGTTAATGGATATTCCAATTAAGATTGATATTCATCGTCATCAAATTCTATTGATGAATAATCGCGGTGAAGTGCACGGTCTTAGTTTATCGTATATCAAAAGTATCTCTGTAGATAATATGCTCTCCAAGGATAATTATGAAGTTCATCAAATCGATGGAAAGCATATCTTGTTGAGAAAGGTCTATTCAGATACGGAGGCGACTTTATGGCAACGCTGGGTAACAACCTTAAAAAAAGCAGATTATAATCCTGCTTTGAACGTAGGTAGTCGATCGGATAAAATAACTTCTGAAAAAGTTTATTTGATCAGCACGTCTCAAAAAGGTTTTACGAAAGTGCCAACTCGAAAAAAGAAATTCATGGAGGTGTTTAAATCAAAGGCCAAGTTGTTCTTGAAGAAAAACAAAAAAGTGAATTTAAAGAAAGAGGAAGATCTAGTCAGCTTTGTTAAATTTTTAAATAAATAATAATGAAAAAAAATAATATTCTATATATGTTTTTCTCCTTAGCTGTGGTGGCGTTATTGTCATCTTGTGTTGGAGAGGATCGTTTTACAAATCTTTTTAACGAAAATGAATATACTGTACAAGGTGCGGTTATTGAAACAAGTAATGTTGTCAATGGATTTTTCGATTTAGGAGATCCGGATAATGCTTCTGTAGGTTTGGATATGAGTTCTTTGGGAGCTGCTGTTAATGCAACGGAAGTATTTATGTCTTATAACGGCGGAGAAAGTAAGTCATTTGCTAATGTTTCTTCTTTACCTTCATCGTTAACAATTACTTTGAACGAAGCTTTATCTGCTATGGGATTAAACCTTGCGGATTTGGCTGTGGGTGATGCATTTGCATTGAATTTCGAAACTTCAACGGCTGAAGGAACTTTCAAAACGGGTAAATCATTCCCAATTCCAGTGACTTGTAAGTCAGAATTAGCTGGAATGTATGATTATTCTACGGAAAATTACTTTTGTGAAGGAGATGCTGTCACAGGATCAGTAGAGATCGTTGAGTCTTCTGCTGGTGTTTATGTATTCTCTGATTGGGCTTTTGGAACGTACCAAGCATGTTACGGAGGAGAAGCTCAAAGTTGGGGATCTTTATCTTTAACAGATGTGTGTAATACATTGACTGTTGGTGGTTTGGATAACTATGGTGATACTTGGTCTTATAGTAATTTATCGGTAAATGGAGATAAACTTACATTTACATGGGAAAATACATATGGAGAGAGTGGTACTACTACTTTAACAAATCCAAATGGAGATTGGCCTCCACTTTCACTGTAAGATTCTATAGAATTGAACAAATAAAGAAGGTTGCGTTTGAAAAAACGTGACCTTTTTTTGTTATAGAATTTGTTAGCCTTAATTAATTTATGTTTGAAAGGAGTAATGATTTGATTTGCGAGAGGAACCTGGAAGGTCGGCCGCAGGTCGAGTATCCCGACAGCTATGTCGGGATACCAAACGAATAGTGCGCCTGGAAGACTCCGACGCCTTCAGGCGGCTCGCCCATAGAACTATTAACAATGTTGGCATTGAATTTGTGACATTATATATGATGAGCATAGAAGACTTAGATAAATATTTGTTGTATTTGAAGACGGAGAAACGTTATTCAGGGCATACGATCACCGCGTACAATAAGGATATTCATCAGTTTTTTTCTTTTTTATCCAGTATTACCGAACATCAGGTATTGTCTGGGGTGTCTCATCATCATGTGCGATCATGGATTGTGGATCTGGCCAAAGAAAGTATTTCGAATCGATCCATTAATCGTAAAGTGACAAGTGTTCGGAGTTATTTTAAGTTTATGCAAAAATCAATGCCGGACTTAAAAAACCCTTGCGACCGGATACAATCATTAAAAATTCCGAAGCGCTTGCCTTCAATCGTTCGTGAATCAGAAGTATTGCAGTTTTACGATTGTATATTCAATGATGAGGCGGAGGATTATTTTAAGTGGCGAGATTATTTGATCTTGGAACTTCTCTACAATACGGGGATCAGACGATCTGAGTTGATTCAATTGACGATACGGGATGTTAATCTAATCAGTGGCTGGATGAAGGTATTTGGTAAGGGAAAAAAAGAACGATTAATCCCATTAAATTCATCGCTTATCGAAAACATCCAACGATATCTTGAATGGAGAAACAAAATTGAAAACTTGAGCGTTTCATATTTGTTTTTAAGTGATAGTTACAAGCAACTTTATCCGAAAGCGGTTTATAATATTGTCAAAAAATATCTATCTTTAATTACAACGATTGATAAAAAAAGCCCTCATGTTTTGCGGCATAGTTTTGCCACACATTTAACAAACCGAGGTGCTGAGTTGAATGCGGTAAAAGAGCTGTTAGGTCACTCAAGTTTAGCAGCGACACAAGTTTATACGCACAACTCGATTGATCAATTAAAGAGTATCTATAAAAAAGCTCATCCCAAAGGGGAATGAGGATTACTAACTTTGTTAACAGAAATCTGACTATGTCAGAATTGTGATGTTGACCATGAACAAAGCTTCATGATTTAAAATTGTTGATTTATGAAAACGAGTTTCCAAAGTGTACATTTTACAGCAGATGAAAAGCTAATTAGCTTTATCGAAAATAGACTATCAAAACTTGATAAAATATATGAGGGTATAATAAACGCTCAGGTTATATTGAAATTAGAAAATTCTGGCCAAGTGAAAGATAAGATCACTGAAATCATATTATCCATTCCAGGAAATAAGTTGGTTGCGTCTTCCACTAGTAAAACATTTGAACAAGCTACGGATGAATCTGTGGATGCTCTAACTCGTCAATTGAAAAAAGTCAAAGGAAAAAGACAGGATGCCTATAAGGGATCGAGGTAATTCAAAAATTCTTATTATCCTATTTTAAGTAGATTATAATTTTAATTAATTCGTCTGCAAAGCAATAAGTTTTGGGCTTTCGCCCAAAATCTAATTTATGTGTTGTAGTCGGTTTAGAGCACAGTTGTGTCTAGTGTTGAAGCGCTGAAAAAAAAGGAGATTTTTTTTAATAATAATTTTCGTGGTTTGAAATAATCTTCTATTTTTGCGTCGCTTTTGATGAAGATCAATAGATTTATCAACTTAAATGATTAATTGCCGATGTAGCTCAGTTGGCCAGAGCAGCTGATTTGTAATCAGCGGGTCG
>JAHDFB010000064.1 GCA_020628475.1 Saprospiraceae bacterium
CACATTTTTATTATCTCAAAAAATAATTGAAAGATGCAATTTGAATCTAAAGTTATAGTGTCAAAAAAAAGTGCACTAATCTCAAAATATGGTCAAAATAATTTTAATTCTCTGAATAGTTATTTAGAGACTTCTTATGCAGATAATGACCGGAATCGAGGGGTCAATACTAAGGTGGTGTATTTTGATGATTCCACGAGTATGCAAGGAATAGGAACACCTTATACTGGATCACCCTCTGATTCTGATTATCAAGAAAAAGTAAAAGATGTTATTGATAAAATATATGATAAGGAGGTACCTGATTATTTATGTATACTAGGTGCTCCAGATATCGTTCCGCATATTGACTTGACGAATCCGGCATATGGAGGGGGTGATCCAGATCCTATAGTACCATCGGATTTACCGTATGCCAGTTCAGCGGATTACAGCCAGAATGTGGATGTTTATCTGTCTAAAATAGATCGATCCGTCGGAAGAATAACAGGAAGGAATGGCGTTGGAGGTGATGATGGCTTCATGCATTTGTTTCGCTTCTTGATGACCTTAGCGGCTCATAATCCAAAAGACAAATCGGAATATACAGATCGTTATTTCTCTATTACGATGGAACAAACGAATCGCCCGAATGTCTATCAATCGATCAATCAAAGCTTGTATGGAAGTAATCAGGTATATACCAGTCCCCATACTGCGCCTTCCAATATAACACAAACTATGTTGGCTCCTCTGTCTCATGATTTGACATTACACGGATCTTCGGATAATAACTCTTGGTATGGTCAGATGGGAGGTTCTTATCCTGTTGCTATGAATCCCGCTACCATAGATGGTAAAATCTCAGTAGGTACCGTGGTCGCTGCGAATCCTTGTTATGGAGCTCAATTGTACAATCCCGGTGGAATGGTGAATACCTATCTTGAATCACACACTTTAGCATTTATGGGTGCAACAACAGTTTCTTATAGTGGCCCTCCAGGGGTGCATTATGGGGATAAAATGGTGAAGTTATTTTTGCAAGAAGTCTATGATAGTAATCCTGTAGGAGATGCTTTATTATCAGCTCGTGCGAGTTATATTTCTGGCGGAATCAGCTCTTTAAATGATTCTGATAAAAAAACCTTAGCTCAAGGAATTTTGTTGAGTGACCCTTCAGCGCAACCCGTGAAAGAGGCCCTGTCGGCGAATCAAATGAATATGATGAAACTGGGTGGAGCCAGTAATCTAGGCTTATTGGAAAATGCGGCTATTCGTAAGGTGAATAGACGTCGTAATTATATTCAGAAGTTGGATTTATTATTCCGTGGAAAAGGCCCTGCTTTGTTGCAAGAAGCCAAAGGATTTGTGACAGATCCTGATGTTGAGAAGCATATCAAGGATGCTGCGGACATGCTCGGTATGGAAGTCTTTTATTCGAAACGTATGAAGCGTCCGGAGCGACATCATACCGATAAGGTGAATAAAGTTGGTAATATTGCTTCAACCAATGAAGTTCATCATTTTGTACACATCAAACCGAAAGGTGTAGATTCGGTTTTAGATGGTATCTTTACTTATAAGATCTTACATGTACATGAAGTTAATGATAAGGTTAGAAACATTGAAATCATAGAACCTAACTAATCGTGCAAACCATTCTAAGCGGACAACTCATTCGTCGATTGCGAGGTAAAGGAACCAATAGTGAATCGATGTCAATTTTTCTTACGACGGAAGAACAAGACTTTCATGTTCAAATCCGCGGCGGAAATCCATTTTTTGATGAAGTACTGGATCCTTTGGTAGGGAAGTTTATTAAGTGCTCTGGAGCGATGAATGATTCTGGAGCCACTTTTCTGATCGATTTTTTGTGTGTTGTAGAAGCTTTAGAAGAAGAATAAGGATTTTGATCCTGATGGATTGATTTCTTAAGAATAGAAAGAGTTAGTGGTTTCGATCACTAGCTCTTTTTTTATTGTCACGTTTCCTTGTAGGAGACAAAAGGCCTCACTAAAAACGCTTCGAATGTAAACGGGTAATACTGTTTGTTGCATATTATCTCATTGTTCTTTTAAATGTTACTATTTTTTTCGTGCCATCTAAACTAAAAAAGAATATTCACCTGAATTTTAATGAAATAAATGGACTTCCGTTCATCTTCAAATGCATATATTTGGTTTCTTAATTTACTAATACACCTAATAATTGCATGGTTTGATGCACGAAATTTATTTTATGAAAACTTTGAAAAATACAATCTACTTTTTTGTACTAATCTCCATTTTTAACAGTTATTCTTGCACTAAGGTTTGTCCCGATGGACGAATTGGAGATAACTGTGAGAATTACGATCCTGAAAGAGTACAAGAATTTCTTGATAATGGAGTTCAGCCCTTTGATCTTTTAAACGGCGGCATAAGCATGGAATTACTTTATGGTAAAACTTTTGAAGGAGGTTTGATCTTTCATATAGATCCAATGGATGGTACAGGCTTGATTGCTGCATCGGTCGATCAAAGTACTGGTGCCGAATGGGGTTGTTATGATCAAGATGTAAATGGTGCTGAATCTATGGAAGTTGGAGACGGATTCCAGAATACATCTGAGATTCTAAGCGATTGCGACCAACTTGGAATAGCTGCTAGACTTTGTAATGATCTTGAACTTGAAGGTAAGTCAGACTGGTACTTACCATCTGCCAAAGAATTAGTGTTGATATTCGAAAATCTAGCGGATGCTGATGGAAACAACGAGAATCTAGGACTTGAAGATGAAGGGAATATCGGGAAACTTCTAGTAAAAGAGTATTGGAGTTCGAGTGAAGATTCTTCAGATTCGGAAATTCATGCATTTGGAGTTTGGATGGGAAATGGCTTTGTTTCCGATGATAATAAAGATAGAAATAAGCATGTGCGTGCAATCAGATCTTTCGAATAATTGGAATCATTGCTTAAGGGTTGATTTAGGACTTAATAAGAACGGAAATCTTTGGAATCTACTCGACGCGTCAACGCTGGGAATGATTTCGCTTTAGCGAAAGTCCGAAGCCTAGAAGTTACACGAATAGGCGCAGGACCGAGCCGAATGGCGAGTCATGGACATAGTGCCCGGACGCCCAAATAAATAAGGGCCATATGCAGCTATTCACTTTGAAAACCAAATGGTTCTTTCTGTGTGGCATATGACCCCTCATTGACTAATACTAATTTAGTTGTGATTTAACTCGTTTTAATGCATTTTTTGAGTTAAAAAATCCATGGTTGTTCATGCACTAAATTAATATGTTGGTGATCGCTTGTCTATTGTTTCATGACTTTGACCGTGTGGCTTTCTGTAGAACTTTGAATACGAATAATATACAATCCATTCTCATAGGAACTTAAATCCATACTAAAACGTGCGGATGGCCAGGTTAAGTTTTGAAGTATTTTACCATCTATTGAAAAAAGTTCAATCCTATACGTATCTTGTTCAAATTGATGCTCATTCATTGTCAGCCAAATTTCCCCATTACTAGGATTGGGACTAATTGTTAGGGTGGATGCCAAGTACTCATCTTTAGTATGGTTTTCGCGCATCTCAATAGCATGGTTCTTTTCTTCCAATCTTATGGACCTTGAAACACCCTCTTCCAAGTAAAAGCAGGCAATTTCTTCCGCTTGATACCTAGCCAGACCTCGACTGTTTTTAGCCATGGCTCGCAATTCTTGTTTATGCTCCTCGGATAATTGATAATAGTTTTTCTTATCACGTAGGATTCGAATACTCCATTTTTTGAGTGTTATAAAATCTCGAATTTCTTGTTGCTGTTGTTCCGATTGATCCTTCATGGATGCCCATAAATTATTCATTTTATGCTGAGCATCCTTCAATCTTGATTGTTGAATCAGTAAATCAATTTGATGAAAGTCTTGCAAAGATTCCAGCGTTGTTTTGTTGGAGTTATTTTGACTTCCTGAAAATCCCACGCCATCCTTTCCAACTGCGACTGAATAATTTGATTTACACTGATTTAGTTGTCCATTGGGCATCAAGATCGTATTGCTATATATAATCGGTGTTTGAGATAGGGCCATCGGATTGTAGTGATAACGAATTTCTCCGAAGGACTCATTCATAAAGTGACCGAAGGTAGGGCTACTCAGTACGTTTCCTGCTGGCTGTCCGAAACTTCCCATATGATTTTTTATTCCATAAAGTGAGCTGGAATACCAAGGTGCATCAGGATCATCCCCAAGTGTTCCGAGAATTTTGAAATCCTCTCTGTTCTTAATATTTGTATTGCATTCAAAGCTTAAACCGACGGAACCATAGGGATACCCTGGTCCTAAGGTCCCTTTATTTGCACCCTCTGTTAAATTTCCAAGTGTAAGTCGTTTGAAGGTGTTTTTCCGCACCATTTCTTCTGTTATACCTAGATTGGAACAGACTATTCCAATGGTTTGTCCTACTGCATCGAATGAGGTGGTAACATTTTCAAATAGATTTTCCTCTATAATAATATTAGGAGAGCGTTCTAATTTAATACCACATTTTAATTGATCTATGTAGAAATTGTCTATGTCCGAATAGTAAAACTTATTGAATAAACAACGAGGTTCTATAATATCAATGGCTTCTATTCCAAACAAGTTATTCGTGAATATAGAACGTTCAACCCGAATCGGATAAATCGTACCGCTATTACTGGCATAAATTCCAAAATCTAAGTTGTCAAAAGTGCTTGCGTTCCATGGTTCTAGTTCTATATCTCCGGAACATCCATCCATGTCATTACATGCTGCATTGACTATATAATAAGCGTCGATGGATCGAATGCCACATTTGCTGACATTTCCCGATTCTACGTATGGCCTTGTAAATGCATCGCCTGTTCGGAGATCGGAGAAGTGACATCCTAAGAATGGAACCCCATATACATTAAATAGAGAAACGTGATTTAAAGGGCGATGTCTAAAGTCATTGTCCCAAATGAAATCTGTGTTTTTTACAATACTTCGATTCGGTTTTTCGATGCCTGATGTGGTCATATCAATATAACTCATAAATGCGATGGATTTACGATTATTGATAAAATAACTATCAAAGGCTTGTATGACTCCTCCAGTTTGATTCCAATGATCTGGCCGCATTAAAGTAACTCCAACATGTGCGTGTTCTATGGTCGAATTTCTCATAATCAACCATCCCTGCCCTGAAGTACTTTGTGATTCAAATCGATTTCCCCAGACTTCGATCCCATCCCACATGGCTGCATCTCCGCAGTTACCCAAGGCAGTAAGAACAGCACCGTTTTTAAGAATCAATTTTGCACCTTGTTCGATAATGACTTTGGTATCTGCTGCACATTTTCTAGAATCGGCAAATTCCACGGTGATTCCATCAATGGTTAGGGTGGCACCTGATTGTATATGTAATTCTCCGCGAACTGTAATCATACCATCTTCCGGTGTTTCGTCCCAGACTTGATCGGAGGAGATATAGATTTTGTTCTCGGCATCTGGTGTAATGTCGTATTCTGTATTGCAATCGCTTTCTAGCTTGGCAATGTAATAGTCATCTTTGTTGTGGCTGGTATTTCCAACAATGGCTAAAGCGCCTTCTGCATTTTCGGCAATTCTGTAGACGCATTCTTGTTCTTTGTAATCTCCAGGATAAAAGGCGATCGGTGTATCGTCTGAATCAAATGATTTATCCCATAACATATCGCCATTGGCGTCGAATTTACTGATATAAGCATCCGTACCCCAGATATCGAAGTAATTGTACTTTTCGGTAGATGTGTTGATACCTGGTGTGCCGTCAAAGTCTTCACCATCGATACAATTATATCCAATCTGGCCGGCAAGATCAACTCGAATATCATTCAGGATTTTATTTTGAACGGCTTGTCCTTTGATGGAGGTGACGCAAGCAAATCCACCATCTTGTGTCGCAATTAATCCCATTTTCATATCAAAGGCACGAACATCTGTGAATCCGTAGGAGTTGACCAATTGTAGATCGATGTACTTCGTAGCAGTAATTCCGTCGCTATTTAGCAAGAAGACCTGTCCTTGACCAATATTGGTTCCTGACGCGAAACAATTGGTACATTTTTCAATAAATGCCCACGCGATTTTGCCGTTTTTAATAGGTTTTACATCCCATCCGATGCTATGTCCTTCGTCTGGATAACCATAACGTATTACTGCCTTACTATTCCAAGGTGCAGTACCTCCAATGTCCAGATCATAGTTTCCAAAGGCAACTTGATCCATATTTTCGTCGATTTTGAATAATATGGCATCTGACTTTTCACCCGGCATATGTTGGAATCCAGTGATGTAAAATTCAGTTCCATCAGCGTTGGCTTCGATTTCTCGAGGTTGAGAGTTTTTTTGTAAGGCTCCGGCCAATCGTTTGTTGGTGGCGCCGATTTCGGAGATTAATCCATTTTCGTCTAGATCGATAATAAAAATTTTCAATTTGCGATCATCGTCTAGATCTTCGCTAAATCCGACAACACGAATTTCGTTGTCGGCCGTTACCGTAAGGTCATATCCTATGCTTGAAACACCGAGGACCTCTTCATCCGGAATAGCACCGCCCATATCATAGTATCCGTAGCTATTGATCCATAATAATTGTCCATTTTCGTCTAGTTTACCAACAAACATCTGTGATTTTCTGCTTTCAAATGGTATGGTGTTATCGGTCATATTATAGCCTGGATCGGTTGATCTAGGATTGTACCTCAATTGGAGTGGTACGTCACCCGTACTGATTGTCGGTTTGCCCCAGCCTGTGAAAACGTAGCCTCCGTTATGATGGATGATGGACATGGCACCTTCGGCTGATTTACAAATCGGTGTACACCAAATCATATTTCCGTCTTCATCGTATTTACCGACGGTTGCCAATTTTTGTGATAATATTTCGTCGCTCATAATGGGGCGGTTGCAATCGGCTTCTGCATCCTTGTATGGCCAAAGTCCTCCTGCAATCGTTTCGTCTAATCGTATATTTAACCAAGATGCGAACCCACTTACTACGTAACCCGATTGCGTTTCGTCTTGAAAGGGGATAATATCATACCACCAGTCTTCACCCGATTTCTCTTTTTCTTGTGGGGTGCCAGGGACGGGTAGATCGCCGTCGGGTGCAAAGGGGATGACCATAGGATTATCTATTACATTAACTGGATGATCAAATTCGCGCCATTCAAGATCTGGGGCAGGAATTTGAGCAGATATGGAGCAGACTAGCAGCATACTCCATAAGGATATTATAAACTTTTGCATTTGTTTTATTAATTTTTAGGTAATAGGATGTGCATCTTTCTTGTGAAGGATTCTATGCAGCATCCAAGAAAAAATGTTTCAATTGGTTTTTTGAATTGAAAAATTTAGATCGATCTACTTAGTAGTGTAAGTAGTTGTTTTTCATTACCCAATTAAATTGAAAAAAATGCAGTTTGACCAAGAAATCTTGATTTGATGATACGATGTTTATTTTAATTCGTTCAATAAGCGTTTGGCTTGTGAATAATATTTTCCACGGTTGGATAATTGAGTGGTTCTTTCTAAATATTGGATAGCTTCAATGGTGTTTTTTTGGTGGAGCTTGGCCAGAGCTAAATACCAGGCGCTAGCTTGTTTGTATGCAGTGTTTGAAGTGTTTAGTAACTCTTCCAAGATTGTTATAGATGCATCAAATTGTTGTGTTTCCATCAAGGCCATGGCTCTCAAAAATTGGATGTTGTATTGTAGAGAATTGGTCAATGTATCTGGAAGATTATTGGTTTTAGTAAGAAATTCATCAAAGTTTGCTTTTTGATATTCCTGTATCCAATCTGAGTCATTTGGTTCAAACGTTGTATCTGAACTTCTATTTTGATCTGACCAGTCATAGGTTTCATAATAATTGGCATAGAGATCTTGACTGTTTGGTTGTTTTTTTAGCAGCGTATAAAGCGCTACTATGGTTGTTATTACGAGAATCGTAGCGATTATAATCCATTTGGTTCGATTGGATTTATGTTCTTTTTGAGGAGCTTGATCCGCATTTTCTGATTGGTACTTTTGACCGAATTCATTTCCTAAAGCAGCTAGTGTTTTTTCCAGATCCAAAGAGGTGGTGTCAGCTAATGTTTGATGGATTTCGCGATTCATTTGAAGCGCCTCCTGCAATGCGGGGTCCTTGTCCAATCGCTCTTCGAAGGTCATGCGTTCATCCCCATCCATCTGATCGGATAGATAGCGATCAATTTGTGCCAGTGTTTTTTCGTCTACATTCATGATTCAAGACTTTTGTATGAGGGGTCACTTTTAATGGATTGCAGAAGCTTTAGTTTACATTTATACTTTCTTTTTTTGGCGTACGCCGGGCTACTTAAACCGAGTTCGGTAGCAATTTCAACCATGGTTTTCTTTTGGAGAAAAAGAGTGATGATTTTTTTACAAATGTCATCCAGTAATGAAAATTTGGTCCGATATAATTTTTCTTTTTCTCGCCATTGTATTTCTGATTCAAAGGAATCATTTTCTATTAATTCCAATTCTTCCGGAAGGGAACCCTTTTTGTGCAGATTTTTTCTAATATTTTTTAACCAGAGGTTCTTTGATATGGCAAATAAATAGGTGTGAATACTTGCATTTAGTGTAAACGAGGGGTCTTTGGATTTTTCGTATATAACCATGATCGCGTCCTGAAATACATCTTTGGCATCTTCTAGACTGCCTTGGTTGTTTAAAATGTATTTTGTAATGCTGGGAAAATATGAACTATAGATCTTTCGAAAAACTGCTGGTTCTCCAAGACGTATGCGTTCGATAATATTCTTTTCAGAGGTCAAATTGTTCAACTTAAGTTGGTCAATGGAATGGTTTAAAGATAGAAAAAATGAGGATGAAAGACTTTTGAGTGTTTAAAAATATTTAATTTAGAACATGATTGAAGCATAATGCATGTGCTTAAAACATAATCAACTAACTCAAAGAAACAATTTATGGGCAAGAAGAAACGAAAACTCGTAATAAAGGCCACAGGAGCCGGAGATCCTACGTATTTTTTGAAAATTAATATACCACTTATCAGTGGAGAAAGTTCTGGTGATACCTTGGATATATCTATTCAAGCTACTATTGGCGTTAATCAGTACATCGCTATGGATTTTTCCGGCCCGAATGCTCCTGCTGTTCCACTCGGCGTGGATGTTCATTTTGGCTCTAGCTTTCTGGCTTCGGCTGTACCAGCATCGGATGAGGTATCCTGTGATATTCGTTTTCTTTCGGAAGAATATGATTTTGAGTTTGAAGCGCCTTCTAGCATGCACGGCACGGAATCAGGAAATACTGTTCATTTTCCGTCTATTCAATTGACACCTGCAGGAAATAAAAGTTTGAATGAACAGAATTTGGCGGTGCTACAATCTTTGGAAAATCATGACCAAGGGAATTTTGTGTTTCTGAATGAAGATGGTAATTCTCTCGTCACGAATTCTATTTTTAGTACCAATGATGCCTCTTTTGTATGGGAGATTGAGGAAGTCTCTCAATCGAATGGTCTTTATACCATCCAGAATCAAAACACCGGAATGTATTTGGGAATTACTGATCACAATCATTTAGGTTATAGTTCTAGTGGGCAATCAGCGCAGGCCTATTGGCAATGTTCAAAAATCAATAATGATTTGAGTCAATACGAAATCTCTATCGAACAAAATGGAGATCGTTATTATCTGTATTCTGATAGTACAGACATGTCTGTTTCGTTGTCTACTCAGTCAACCAGTTGGTATCTATATTTATTGGGTGATTAATCGATTCGTTCTTGCTCCGTATTATTTATTTTGTGTTTATTGGCTATCTCATATCTTCCAATGTAGAAGCTCAGGATTCTTTGGAAATAAATCGATTTAGCAGTCAAGTCGATTCTTTTTACAATGAAGAAGCGTATGAAGCTTTACAGGAATATTTTGTAGGCCATCTTGATCTCGTGGATAGTGTACAACAGCCCAGGTTGTTTTTTCGAATGACCTTTGAGTATGCCTATCTTCAAGCATTGCTTGAGTCGTATGAAAGTAGCATGCAATTATTTTCTCGTTCCTTGAATGCTCTATATCGTCAAGAAAAGTTGGATAGTTCGAACATCGTAGATAACTACTATTATCTCGCTTATGTGAGTGATCAATTGGACGATACAGAACGCTCGTTGGTGTATTTAAGAGCTTCACTGGATTTCCTTGATTTTCCTGATTATTTGGATCAAAAGGTCAATGTACTTAATGGGATCGCTAATATTTATTTGAAGAAAAGCGATTATGATAATGCGCTATTTTATCAAGATCAGGCATTACAAACATTGAAGTCTTTGCCAGAAGATAGAGCTGCATTGGCACGGGTGTATGATGATCAATCGTTGATTTATTATTATAAGAATGACTATAATGCTGCAAAAAGTCGCAGTGAAAAAGCACTTGCTATCATCATGTCCACCGATACCATACAGGCATATCAGAAAATCAGCAGTTTTAATAATGCCGCTTTAATCGCCATTAAACTTGGTCATTTTCAGGAAGCGAGACAATTTTTAGAACTAGCATTGCAAGATATTGAAGTTTCCGGCGATCAGCGATTGTACGCTCTAAGTTTGTTTAATGTCGCTTTTCATTCTTTTAAAACAGGGGATTTTTTGAAGGCAAAAGACTTTTTTAAAAAATCGATTGATGCCTTTCAAAACAAATCAAATCCTAATCGTTTGTATATGGGAAAAGCATATTATTATTTAGGGCAAATATCGAAAGACTTGAAGCGATACGAAGAAGCCAATCAGTATTTTGCAAGTGCACTTCGTCAACTTATACCTACGTTTGACAGCCCTAAAAACTTGGCTATTCCCTCGTCCACAGCAGTTAGTTTTTCAAATCGAGATTTGATTCGTTGTGTACAGTCCCTGGCAGAATCGACCTATTTACAAGCAGTCCAATCGGATGTAACGATTCAACATTCAAATACTGTATTAGCTATGTTGGATCTGGCGTTGACAAAGATAAAAGAACAACGTCGTAACTATGCCTCTGAAGCATCTCGACTGTTTCTTGCGGAAACGTCTCAAGAGGTTTTTGATGTTGCTCTAAATATCTGCTATGGATTGTATAAAGAAAGTGGCGATGCTCAATATATTAAACGAGCATTTCAGTATATCGAATCCAGTAATGCCCCTCTTTTACTGAGAAATGTTACATCTCAACGATCAGAATGGGGTGGTGTGCCGGAATATGTACTTCAGAAACAGCGATCGTTGTTTATCGATTTAAATTTTTACCAAAAAACCTTGGCTTCCATAGATTCGAGCAATCAAATACTACAGGATTTATATACGAATTATCTCTTTGATGCAAAAGAATCTTTGGATAGTATTCAAGATGTTTTACAGCAGGAATATGGACAGTATTATACCGATGTCTATGGACAAAATACGATTGATTTAGAAGATTTTCAAAAAAGCTTATCAAAGGAGGATGTGGTATTACAGTACTATTGTTCCGAAGAAGTAATCTATCGATTGACTATTTCTGAAGATCAGTTATTCTTTGAAAAATTGGATTCCATTGAAGCATTGCAACAGCAAATTGGAAGGTTAAATACGTTGGTGAGTCAACGTCCGGCTTTCCATGGTGATTCGAAACTATTATTTAAACAATATGCACAACTTTCTGACAGTATATCGAAACTTTTGATTCCGAAATTAAAAGTAGCTACACCACTCATTATTATACCTTCAGGCTTTCTAAATACACTTTGTTTTGAAGCTTTATTGTCAACCAACAGTAACACAGACGTTCAAGGATTTTTGGAGGCGCGTTTTTTAACAGAAGACCATGCAATTTGTTACCAACCATCTGCCACTTTATACAATAGATTTCAGTCCATGCAGGGGCAAAAGCATACTCGTGTTATGGGTCTTGCTCCTTTCGTGAGGGCAAATGTGCATTCTAAGCTTTCTGTACTTGATTATACGCAAGATGAAATCGAGTCCATCGCATCGATTTTTGAAACGAAATCTTATATGCACGATGCAGCTAATAAAGGCACTTTTTTAGATGACCATCAAGACTTTTCCATTCTTCATATTGCCTCCCATGCGGAAAGTAATGTCGAGCAGCCGGCCTATTCCAGACTTTGGTTTCATCCGGATAATCGACATGGTGATCAAGCCTTGTACAGTTATGAAATTCAAAATATGAAATTTGAGTCCGAATTGGTTGTATTGAGTGCTTGTGAATCAGGGGTAGGGCAGATCAATCAAGGTGAAGGAGCATTGAGTTTGGCTAAATCTTTTATGTATGGCGGCGTTCCAAGTGTGCTGATGACCCGTTGGAAAATTGATGATGGAAGTACCCATCACATTGTAGCGGAGTACTATCGTCAATTAAAAGAAGGTCAAACCAAACAGAAGGCATTGCAGCTTGCTAAAATTCAATACTTGGATCAGCATGCCGATGTCATCAAAGCCCATCCCTTTTACTGGGCGGGATTATCGCAAATCGGAAATACAGCTGCTTTTACTTCTTCGAATCCATTAAAACCATGGTTGATTCCCACTGCTATACTATTCGCAGTCTCTCTTATTGTTTTCTTCTTTTTTAAAACGGGTAAAAGGAACTTGGATTAAGCTTATTCTTTACTTTTCTCTGTAACCAATGGAAATTTGATTGTTTATGATTTCGGCACTGTAATATCCGCTATCTCTATCATCGTATTCTACACTTTTCAAACCTTTGGTTAAAGCTGAAAATCCTTTATAAACACTGGACTTCCACAAAGATATACAACCTACGATCATAGAATTTTCATAATTGGTGCCAACATATTTTAAAACATCTTGAGCATCTTCTTCGTTGAAAACTTTGTCTTTTTCATCAATCATTACTAGATGTATTCCCGATAATGTATTTCCGCTTTTTGTAATGATGCCTATACAGGAATCAAAATAGCTAAATGCAATTTTGTTGGCGGATCCTTTTTCTCTTTCTTTTATATTTAGTGGGTTTGGTGCTGTCTTGATGGTATAACTCATTGTTGTGGTTTTAAAGTGTGATTAAATTAGTTTGTAACCATTTTTGTGGAGTTTCCGCTCCAGCATATGGCGGCATAAAGGTCCCACTCGTAGGAGCCGGTACCCACGAAGAAGGAGCTAGGAAGATGGCGGTTCCTCGTTTTTCACTATAAGCACAAGCACCATAGGTTGAAATATTCCAATAGCATTCCTTATAAAGATTGTAGTCGGCATCATGTCTACTATTTTTGATCTTCAATGCGTTTGGTGGTAATTGCCAACCTTCTAGTTGGAAAAAAGTCTCGTAGCTGCTGCTGTTTGAAACATGATTAGCAATGGTTGTACAAACCAAGAGGGAAAGCAAGAAAGAACAAGGGTTTGGAGCGGTATCTTCTGTAACCGAAGGGTAATAATAACCGTTTAGATTTGTGACAGAAGCATAATGTGAGTTACCAATAGCTGAGATACCAATAGCGCTGGATGTGTCCGTTCGTTCATTGCCGTTAATACTGGAGTTTTCCTGGAATTCGGTCCATAAATCTTGTACATCTGGTCCATTTGGGAGTGAAAAATTCGATTGAATGGATACAAAATGAGCTCCATTAAGTAGAAGATTTAAAAAATCATTGACCACTGTATAGTTCCAGTTCCCATTCTCATCAATAAAGGCTTGTGTTTGATATGAATCAAGGCAATATGTCGGTCCAGATGACGAACTGGAGACCAGACTTAATTGCGGTATGGATATTTCTAAGGAATTGGTTTTAATATAATTGGCTATAAAAGCTACAATAGGTTTATCTAAGTCTGGGCAATGATTATAATCTGTGGAAGAATAGCTGTCGCCCTGAGACGCTTGCCAAGCCGCCAATAGAACTGGAATTATTTGAGCGTTCTGATTTGAAAATGGCGCGATATATTGATTGTTTTGTATGGCTTGGTTGATTGGACCAATGGTGCGAACATCTGAACTGAAAAGACTGTCTACAAAGCTATTTATATTGCTGTAATCAGCATTGATTGGTGTTACCGGCATGATATTACTATTTTAATTGAAAGAAGGAATAGGAAACACGCATCCAACCGGAGCCATTGCATGCTGCCGGTCAGATGAGTGATACGAGATTCGTATTTATGTTGTACTTGGTCCTGCAGATTGTAATGCTGCACTGATACTTTCGACGTCGTTACCATTACGTACGACAATCAATCCGACATTATAGGCGCCGGCATTGTCTTGAAAGTTTTCATCAAATGCTAAAACATGTATAGCTCCAGCTGTTTTGGCGGTTTGTTGAAGAATGGCTCCACTGACATTACATGGGTACATCGCATTTGCATTTTTAGCGGCAGAACTATAATATTCTGTCTTACGACCATGATCTTTTGATCCGTCTGCTAAATAGTAATCGCTTGTCGCATAGATAGCTCCTCGAGAAGAAGGCATACAAACAATCAGTCCACCTTCATGCTTTCCATAATCTCCTGTTCCAGGATCTCTTCCGTAAGCATCTCTTCTTTTGTGTTCAATATCTGCATCTCCTACAGCATCTCCGATTGACTTGACGGCAGTATTCCAAGATTGAACAAATGGTTCAGCCGCTCCATCCGTAGCGTATAGGAGTACGTCTCCAGCGATTGCATTGGCAAGTCCCACGATGGATTTTACTAAAGCCATGTTCGTTTTGTCAAAAGAACAGATACCAGATGCATCATAGATCATGATGGTATCGCCTTCCATTACATTGTCAATGATGATTCCAGTATCATCGTTAGCAGGAATTGAAGCCCATAATTTGTAACCATCAACGGTATCTCCAGATTCCGATAATGTTGGTAAGGTAAGGGTGGGGGTGATAGTCGTCACACTCATAATAATGATTTTTATTTGTTAATAATTGGTTTAAATACGCACACAATTTGTGTGCTTTCATAGGTTAATACCAAACATTGAAAAAGGTGACCCCCACCACTTGAAAATAAATCCGAAAAATTCTTAGCGATTTATTGAAAACCCAATAATACAGGCTGTTTTAGCGCAATATTTTTTTTAAAATTCTTGAAATTTTTTACCTTGAAATAGGAAAGCTACTTTTGAATAAGCTTATAAATATGTACAAAAGGATAGAACCTGCGATAATGAATATCCATTTTCTCCAGATAGATTTTGCGGGTTTTAAAAGAATACCATCTGGATTACCAGTTAGTGTAAACGGTGCCCAATAATAGGGCAGTGCCCGAGCATATTGATCCGATTGTAGAAAGTTGATTTTAGCACCCTGTAAGGCCTTGGTCTTCGTACGGCCTTCATCCAAGTATTTGTAAAAATCAGTAAGAATTTGATTTCCCGAACGTTCATTTACATTCCAAGAGGAGGCAAGAACGCTGGCGGTTCCATTATAGAAAAAGCTTCTGGAAAGATTTAATATTCCTTCCCCCTTCATTAAAAGGCCATCGTTTGTTTTACAGGCATCCAATACGATTAGTTCTGCTTGGTTTTCTTTTCCAAATAATTCATCCCAATGCATGATTTGATCATGGAAAGCCAGCCAGGGCTTCATGTCTATAGAATCTAATCCTGCATGGGTATTGATGTGTACTATTGAATAATCAGATAGATGATGGAGGAAATTCTTCTTGGTAGCTTTTGCGCCAAGGCATTTAGTTGATCGACCTTGTTGATCGATAAATTGTGTCAGGGCATGATTTTTTTGCAGGGAACTGAGCGTGGTGTCAACGAAAGATTCCGGGGCAAAAAATAGATAATTATTGGAAGGATTATGCTCTTGTTGCTGCATGAAAAAGGAAGCAGAATGCAAATATCCGATATCGCAATATTGAATGAGATAAGCATCACTCAAGTCTTTTTTTAGTTCGGGGATTAAAACTTCAAAAGGTATTTTACTCAATCGTTGATCCGGAATAATGATTAACTGTTTATCAGCCATTAGATTTACCGCTTGATCAAAAGGAAACAATGTTTGGAATAATTGATGCGCAGTGGATTGAAAGCGATCTATTTTCGTTTGATTCATGATTGGTACGCGTAAGAATGAATCCAATGCTTCTAGGTGTTTGTAGAGGCGTTGGATATTTTCTATTTCAAAAAACAAAGTAGAAGTATCTGACATAAATATACCATAGCCTTTCTCATGATCCATGATATACTCGATGACATTAGCGTGTTTTGATACCAGAGAATCCTTGGTCGCATCAATAGTAGAAATGTTGATATGTTGTTTCCCTTAGACTTGCAATTACAAATTATGCTGTAAAATGTAGTTTTAGAAA
>JAHDFB010000065.1 GCA_020628475.1 Saprospiraceae bacterium
AATTGATTCAATTTTACTTTTACAGTAGCTTAGTGCCCTATTAATCCGATGTATGAAAGAAGTTATTTGGACAATCAACCCCGCAAGCGGAAAGAAGATCGCCGCTTTTGAAGTATTAGAGGATGGAGAAATTGAGCACGCCATTTCTGCTGGTCATGATGCCTTCAAAGGCTGGAAAAGCAGTACTATGAACATACGTAGTGCACGGATGTATCGAACTGCTGAAATTTTATTGGAAAGAAAACAGCAATATGCGCGTTGTATCTCCCAAGAAATGGGGAAACGATATCAATCCTCAGTAGCTGAAATTGAAAAATGTGCTTGGCTCTGTCGATATTATGCCGAACAAGCAGAGACTTTTCTACAAAATGCACCTGTAGAAACACATTATTCGAGCAGTTATATTAGCTATCAACCGATCGGTCTTGTACTGGGCGTGATGCCTTGGAACTTTCCCTTTTGGCAGGTATTTCGTTTTGCTGTACCCGCTTTGATGGCAGGAAATGCGGCTGTTTTGAAACATGCTTCGAATGTGTGTCAATCGGCCTTAAATATCGAAGAGGTTTTTAAAGCGGCAGGATTTCCTTCGAATTTATTCCAAACCTTGCTGATAAAAAGTTCACAAGTCGCCTTAGTTTTGGAACATCCCTATGTCCAAGCTGTTGGTTTGACCGGCAGTGAATACGCTGGTTCCGCCGTTGCCGCTACGGCAGGTAAACTACTTAAAAAATCCGTGTTGGAATTGGGTGGAAATGATGCTTACCTTATTTTGGAAGATGCGGATGTAGATCTGGCGGTTCAAGAATGTGCAGCCTCCAGAATGCTCAATGCTGGTCAAAGCTGCATTGGGGCGAAGCGCATCATTGTACATGATTCGATATATGATGTATTTTTGGAGCGTTTGAAAAAGACATTAGAGTCCAAAGTTATGGGGGATCCTTTTGATGAACAAACGGATTATGGCCCTCTAGCACGCCGCGATTTAAGGGATGAAGTGCATCAGCAGGTTTTACATTCGATCGAAAAAGGGGCTCGTTTAGAATTGGGAGGACAATGTCCGTCTGGGCCCGGAAGTTATTATCCAGCAACGATTTTATCTGAGGTGAAACCTGGAATGCCTGCCTATGAGGAAGAAATTTTTGGTCCAGTCTTCGCCTTGATCAAGGCGTCGAACGAGGCGGAAGCGATTCGGATTGCCAACGATTCTACATTTGGCTTAGGAGCCTGTGTATTTACGAAGGATCTTGATAAAGGGGCGCGTATCGCGAGTACCGAGTTAGAAGCCGGATGCTGTTTTGTCAATCAATTTGTCAAATCGGATCCAAGATTGCCGTTCGGCGGAATCAAATCCAGTGGTTATGGACGTGAATTGGGCCGAGAAGGCATTCTTGAATTTGTCAATGTTAAGACGGTCGTGATCGCCTAACTTCCGATGAACCAATGGATAGTGTCCGGTTCTTGAGCATCTAACCATGGATTGCTTGCTATTGATTTATCTCGTACGACGAACTGTCGAATTTTCGATAAAAAAGATCGTTTCGAATCTTGAATATTGATTTGTTTACTGTTCATGATTGTTATTTTTTAATAAAAATATTCTTGTACATGAATAAGGCTTTGAAAAACGAATTTGTGACAACATCGTCGAAAAAAGGTCAAACTTTTTTACGAAATGGTAGATCATTCTTGAATTCGCTAACATTGCGGTTCAATCTTGGATAATGAATCGTATACAGAAGATAGAACACGCCATACATTCGAAACGTAAGCAATTGACCGATCATCCATTGTACGCTGCTTTAGATGGTGTGGATGATATACGAATTTTTATGGAACATCATGTGTTTGCGGTGTGGGATTTTATGTCTCTACTGAAGGCCTTACAAGCTGGATTGACCTGTGTCGAAATACCATGGAAGCCAGCGGCCAATGCAGTGACAGCAAGATTTATCAATGAAATTGTTCTGGGAGAGGAGACGGATGTGAATGAACAAGGAGTGGTCAAAAGTCATTTTGAAATGTATCTAGACGCCATGACAGAAGTGCAAGCGAATACCCAATCGATACAAAGTTTCGTAGATGGATTGAAGGGTGTGGATCAGCTTTTGGATCAATTGGACCAGGCCTCTATTCTGTCGCATGTTCAGGATTTTTTACAATATACCTTTGAGGTGATCCAGAGTCGGAAAATGCATAAAATAGCGGCAGCATTCACCTTCGGACGAGAAGATTTGATTCCGGATATGTTTTTGGAAATCATCGCCAATAGTCGTTCGAGGGATAGCAAGGCATATCCCGCATTACGCTATTATTTGGAGCGTCATATTGAGTTAGACGGTGATGAGCATGGACCTTTATCGCTGGCCATGGTGGAGCAATTATGCGGCAATGATGCTATAAAATGGGCCGAATGCGAAGAAGTGGCGTTGGAGTCCTTGGATCGACGAATTCAACTCTGGGATGGTATCCTTCAAGAAATTCAGGAAAAAAAATTAGTATTGGTCTAGTTGAGAAGAAGCTTGTTTAGGGCGATTCCATAATTCGCTGCGCTATGTATGGACCCGGCTATGCATGGTTGTATCCCTACGGGACTGCGCTCCGCTGGCCATTACTATCCGTATCGCAGGGAGATCAGACATTGTTGAGCTTTCAACAGTGGACAAATGCTAACCGAAACGAATGCCAGAGGACCTTTTGATGCTAAAGTCTGTTTTTTTAGTAGTTGCTCTGCTCAATCTCTGAGAAATTTCAATACATTTATTTGTGAGGACCATATTGCATGTGCGTTTCCTTATGACAGCGATTAATAAATCAACCGCTGCGAAACTATTAACGAACGATATCGAAAAATGATGAAGCACTATAGAGACTATGCATTTTATAGAACAGTACTTTCATGTTGGGTAGTGGTGTATGTTCTTCTGATGTATTCCTGTTCGAGTAAGAAAGTCATTCCTATGCAAGAAGATCAAATGAGTTATCAAGCTTTTAGAAATCAACAACATTCTTTTCAATCGGCGGATGGTACTATCAAATACATCGATCAAGGAGTTGGAGATGTCATCGTGTTGTTACACGGTGTTCCAACCTCAGGCTGGTTGTATAGAAATATGATTGATGAATTGGCCAAAGAATATCGGGTGATCGTACCAGATATGCTGGGTTTTGGTAGTAGTGATTCTCCGAAAGGCTACGATATATATTCCGAATCGAATCATGCTAAACGACTTCTAGCTTTGATGGATGCTTTGGAAATCGAGACATGGAATCACGTCATGCATGATGCTGGCGGTCTATGGACCTTTGAGTTGTTGAAACAAGATTCGAGACGGATAAAGAAATTGGTCATGCTCAACTCCATTGTTTTTGAAGAGGGCTTTAAGCCGCCGATGCGGATGGAACCGGGCTTTATGGCAAAAGCAGCCATGTGGGGGTATCGAAATGGAATTACGACCAATCTGATGTTGAAGGGTTTATTCAAAACAGGGCTACAAGTCAATAATCTTACCAAACAAGATGTAGAAGGCTATAAACAACCGTTGCTTGAAGGAAAAACGCGCGCTATGTATTACTTTTTTACACAGACCTGTGCAGCATTACCAGACTATACATCCCTGACACAAGAAATATCCATTTCTACGCGTGTCATTTGGGGTAGTCATGACGAATTCTTGCTATGGAATCCGCAGAAATCAGAAGTGATGACCAATTTATCCATTCCACAGGCAGATGTCAGCTTGATCGATGCGAAGCATTTTATTCAAGAAGAGAAGCCGGAAGAAATCGTACTGCTTATCCAATCGTTTCTTGACAAGGAATAAATGTACTGCGCCACCGCTGGGAGTGATCCAGCTCGCTGGAGACTCGCCTTAGCGAGGCCGACCGAAAGGGAGTCACGGACATAGGGCCCAAGACCTGCGTCGATAGGAAGCAGGTCTTGGGGGCGCCCAATATTGAATATGCTTATACTTGCTGTTTGGTTTTAAGTGACTGAAGCAACCAATGTGGATCTTCTTGGAATCGTTCCCAATCCTTTTTCATCGAAGTCTCCATGGTCGTAATAGCCTCCTGCTCTTCTGGGCTCAATACCGCCCACACCCGATCCTGATACCGTCCTTCTTTGATTTTTTTAATGTATTTAATCAGGTTATGACACATCGTAATTTGGCCGGCTGCAATTAGATTATCCAACATACCTTCATCTTTTTCCTTTTGGGTAAACCAAAGCGTTGTCGGCATATTATTGGCCATGTTGATCACGCGACGAGCAGCCGGAGAAATATCCGAGTCCTCCTCGTTTAATGCATAGATATAGTTACTCTTGAAGCGGTAGTTCCAACTGGAATCGTCGTATAAGCTGTCTAATTGCAGTCTCCGAATCCTTCGAAGGAATAAGCTAGAAACCATCGTCGAAACGGATCCTAAACGGAATTTGACGAGGTACAATAATATATAAATAGGCGTTTTTAGTAAAACGACAAAATCTCGCATGAGTTCAGGTACTGCTTCTGCTCCAAAATTAGCCGTAAGACCGGAACGAACTATTTTTCTTGTAGTCATAAACAGTAAAAAATAGATAGTGATCAAGGTCAAAACGACCGATGATGCGATGATACCCCAAGTTGGTAAACCTGCGAATAAAAGACCAACAATTACGATGAAGAGCAGTATACAGCTGATGTTGATTCGACGTAATGTAAATAGATCTTTCCAAGAACTGTGCTCGAGAATGGGTACTTTATAGGGTTTCATCATTTCCGAGCAAACATCGGATACGATATAGGTACCGATATAATCTTGTCCTTCTTGATCTTTCTTATCCTTGATAGCATGGCGATCCTCCACTAGTTTTACTCCTTCTATTCCTTGATTATCGATGATACCTCCATCCATGATGGCCGTTGCTTGATAAGGGGTGCCATCAAAAGCTTTTGCCTTCCATGATTTTTCTACGATACTGTCAGGCCCATTTCCATAATCATGTGGCATAATCATCGGTTCGAATCCACCCGGAAAGCAACTGGAGGAGGCGGTGGCATCTGCCAGTCGAATTTCGCTCGAAGCTTCATCTGGTAGGCTTAGATATCCATTTCCGAATCGGGCATTGTCATCCTTTTCTTGAAATCGGAATTGTATACCATAGGTGAATTCAGATGCGCCGAAGATGGCATCGGTTAGGTGATTATTCTCGGCTGTAGAATTGTATAAATCACCAAAAGTTGCTTGATCATAGAAATGTTCGTTGTAGACCTCGGAGAACGCATTGATCAAATCTCGAGACTTATGTTTATTGGTCCAATTCTTGGGTTTGTTGAGTTTATGTAAGGCTTGATCTACTAATTTGTCTTCTGATAATAAGGTGTACAGCCGATCAAAGCAGTCCTGGAAACGTTCACCTTTGGCGAGTTTAAAAGCATACATTACTCCAGTCAAAGTACCTCCCGAAATGGTCGATATGATTTTGACACGTTGTAGTAGATTTTCGTCTTGATATTTCTGCGCATGTAGATAGGCCATTGCGCCAAGATGAAAGGTGGTCGCTCGATATCCTCCACCGGATAAGGAGAGGGCCATATTTGTAAATGGTTTTGCTATTTTCATATGGAGTACATTTTAGGGTTCATCATTATTTATTCTATGAGGTCTTCTACCTTAAGCTGTAATTGCTGCAGTAGGTCAAATTGATTAAATTCTTCTAACAAATGATTTTTCAAGGCTAGATATTCGGATTCTGCGTCTAATTTGGTGTTGAATCGTTCTTTTTGAAATAGGAATTCCTCTTCTTCAGCATCCGTGTTTTCTTGTTTTTGTTGTTTACTAATAAATGCTTTGAGACTATGAAGAAGTCCAAGAAATATGGATTTGAGATCCAAAGCCGCTTGTTTGCGGGCGAGCACTAATTCTGTTCGATTCAGTCCATAAACTGGGATGGACGCTTCTCCTTTAGGACTGGGGTTTTGGTCCTCCATGATACTTGATTTGACGATGCCCAAATCCTCATCATCCAATGGGAAAAAGAGGTGCTCCTTGGGATTATCACGACATGGATCGAGGATTAATTTATGTGTATGTTCAGCGGTCAAATCTTCGTTATGGGATCGAATACGTAAGGTCTCCTGTAAAACTGGAAATCGGTTTTTCTTGCCCAATGCTTGACGGGTTTGACCAAATTCATCTGCCACCGTATTCGGGACATCAAGATTATTTTTTCGATTACACAAAATACAAGACCAAAGCAGATTGTCCCAATCAGCGGCTAACCAATAATATCCTGGATAGATTAATTTTTCGTCTTTTTGATCGACAAATCGGTTGATAGCAGCCTTTGGACGGAAATGTTCGATATCGGCAGGGCTGACCTGTAAGAATAGACTTTCACAGTAGGCGCATTTTTTGTGAAAGGTGGCTTTTAATAATTCCTTTAGTTCTGGATCTTTATAAACTTTGAAGTTTGGTGCCTTCGCTGAAGTTAATTTTTTGTTGTCTTTAAAGTTTTCGGGATTGGCATAATATGCAATGGCTTTTAACGTTTCTTCTTCCGCTTTGGTAAATCGTTCTTGTTCATCTTGTAATCGTGGAATGAAGGAGCCAAATTGTATGGACTGACTATCCAGTAGAGCGAGTAGAAAATTTCTTTCTTCTGTACTGAGATTCTGATTTTTCTCGGTATAGACTTTGATGTCTGGGGTAGGGGGACGGTTGATTTTGATCATGCTTCGTGTGTTTGTCGGTTAAGATTTCTTTTTCCAAAGTGCTTGGACGGCTGTTAAGGTATTATTCGTAAGAGTCTCTACATCCGACTGTTTTTCGGACTTTTTATAGTCATCATATTGTTCTTTGACAACTTTATAGGTCTGGGCATCTAAGAGCGAATCACCGATCATCATATCAGGACTCAATTGGTTTTTGAGACGATCCATTTCTTCCTGCTCTTCATCGGTGCGTTCATGAAGGGCGCGTAGTTCGAAATATCGGTTGTATTCTTTTTCCAATTCAGGATCCAACGTAGAACTTAGTCCAAATACGGAGGTTAGAATTTGGCTAATGCGTAGGTCTTTTGGATTGGGTAAATCCGTAAGTACTTCTACTTTTTTCTCGGAGTTTCGACGAAGTATCATGACTTCCCCTGCTCCCAACCCTCGTAAACATAGAGGTTGATGAGAGGATACAATGAATTGCATATGCGGTAGAGCCTTTCGCAGACTGCCCACGATTCGCATTTTCCATTGAGGATGGAGGTGCGCCCCAACTTCATCCAACATGACAATGCCTCTTGCTTCATCTGGATTTTCCCATTCTGTCATAGCTAACTTGAGGACATCGGCCGTTAGTGCTACGACGGATTGATAACCGTCACTCATTTCGTGGAAAGGCATTTTCGATCCATTGATATGAACCATGATGGTGCCCTTTTCCTTGATCAAATTTTCTTCGGGATCCATGTTGAGCAGATCTTTGAAAATGAGAGCAGCTCTCCTAAATAATTTAGGATTCAGACTCTTTAACCATTTTTCGGCATCACCTAGTGGAACAAAAGGATTAAAGAGATTGTCTACTTTAAGATATTTACTAGGAATGATGAGATCTTCATGTTTGGAATTTCTAGGAAGAAGTCTAGTTGCTCCATAGCCAAGAAGGAAGGTATGTGCTTTCCAATTTTGAGCGGGGCTATTGGTATTTTTTGCTTCCAGTTTAATTTCTGTTTTCTCTCCGTCAGGACTGGTGTAGATGTAGTGATTATTGCGTAACTCCAGAGTTCTTGGTGAGCTCATACCGGTTAACCATACTTTGATGGTTCCCACGGTGCAACGATGTCGTATGAATCGATTCGGTCTAATCAAATCATTTTGCATCATTTGTATAAAATATTCCGAATCGGAAAGATTCATGGCCAAGGATTTGAGCACGGTGCTTTTGCCGGCCCCATTTTCACCGAGTAACATCATCCATGGAGCGGTTGCTTCATTGGAACTGGTCAGATCAAATACTTGATGTTCGAAAGTTTTTATGTTTTTTAGTTCAATTTTTTCGACATAATGATTAAGGAGTAAAAATTCCTTTCGATCCGATTTATCCGAAGCAATCGAAATACTTTCTAGATTTTTCTTGTAGCTCTGATATGCTTTTTTGGCAGATTTTTTACGGGTATGCGATACTCTTGTGGGTTGAATAATAGAGCTATTCCCCACTTCTTTCAGAATTCCTAATCGTTCAAAGGCATGTCGTACATATTGTCGTTTGAGGCCGGCATATTCTTCGTGCGCTTCTGTATATTGATTGAGCTTTCGAATATGAGACCTAATTTCAGGATCACTTAGAATTTCTTTTTTGTTACCAGCGAGTTTTCTTGCATTTTTCCAAAGGTAGCGAAGCGTGTTGTATAACTTTCTGATATCTTCAATGATCGCTTTTCGATCTTCCACAAGGTTGGATCGGTTTAATCCATATACTAGAATACTGGTTTTTCCTTTTTCACTATCGGAATAAACACGACCATCATCTGAAAAAATCAGATGTTCTGCTGGTTGATCGATCGTTGGGTCTAGTAATAAGGGTTTTTCTAAAGATAGATTATCCTCGGGATAATAAGCTCTATCTTTTTCATTTTCTAGCGGAAATCGATTGGCTTTGCCTGTTGAACCGCCTTTCGTATAACTTCCTCGATTGCAGCGTTGACAAGCAATGAGTAGATTATTCCAATCGGAGGCCAACCACCAATAACCAGAATGATCGGGTACTTCAAGAACGGAGGATTTTGGACGAAAATGTTCTATATCTCCATTAAGTCCGTACTTCTGTTTGGCTTGAATACGATCTAATTTGACTTCACAATAGCAACATTTATTATGAAACAATTTACGCAATGCGATCTTGACGGATCGATTGGTGTAGGTGCGAAACATAAATCGATTCTGACTTCTATTTTGTTCTGGACTTCGAAAATAGACTTCAGCTTGTTCGGATTCTTTTTGCAAAGAAGGGTTGCTGTCTATTAAGAGCGCTTCGGGTATAGGTACACGGGATCGATCGATATGTATCATCTCGAATGATTGCTATTGGTTTTAAAAGATTGCAAAAACTATTATTTGGGTTTCAATAGAAATTGCAATGAGAGCTAAAAGTTATAAAAAAATGCTGGTAAATACGGTAGGAAACGTGCATAGAATCGCGTAAATGGGTATTACTACTTAGTGGATGTAACGAAAGTTATATTGGACTCGGGAAAGCTGTGGAGTAATTTTGAATCGTGAAGAGGAAGAACCTCTTTCATTTAAAATCATATATCATGCTATACCTGTTAGATACGCCATTGAATTTTATTGAAAGCACTGCTCTATTTACAGAAGGTGGAGCCATTTTGGCGGTTGTCCTGGTTACGAATACGGTGCGTCATGCTTTGAATTGGTTTAGAAGATGGTTCCCTTTGATCTTGTCTATACTCTTGTCAAGCATGATCTATTTTGCGGACACTTCCAATGAGGAATTAACAGATGCGACTCCTATAATTGCTCAGAAAAGATCCCTTTTGGACGATTGGATAGTACCGGGATTCTTAATTCTGTTGAATGGCGCCTTGATCTATTCGGCTTCTTTTGGATTACAAAATAACGTGGTGACGGATGATGTTGATGGTTTTGACAGACAAGGACAGGAATTACATGTCTTACGGAGCGACAATGAGCTTTTAAAACAGGTTCATCCAGAAATAGTGAAGCAAAGCGAGGATCAGGTGAGGCAGACCTTTACCATGAAATGGTGATATACGAATTATGGAAATAATTTAATTCATATATCGCCTATATATTCTGAATATCTAACACTAATTCTTGTAATCAAAATACGCCTTTCAAGAATGTATGAGCATGTCATAATACCTTAATGGCTAATAAATTGTGGAGTATGAACACTTCAACTTGCTAAGATTTATAGCAATGGAACTTGTAATTCCTTAAATCAATATACTATTTAATCACTAATAAAATTAAGACTATGTCATTAATTGAAGTAAACAAATTTGAAAACTTTCAGTTAACTCCTTCACCCAACATTAATTATTTGATGGACTATATGCCGAATATTTCGGCTGAGAGAAAAAAGGCCATTTCTAAACAGTCACAAACGAATTTAGGATCTTGGTTTTTGGCTTCTGAAAAGAATGTCATTTCTGGCGCAATTTACTATTTATATTGTGCAATCGATCCTGATGGTAAACCTATTGAAGTAGTAAATGGAACTGTAATCTCCGGTAAAAGTTCCAGTTTGGCACTATGTGAAGCTCCAAATCCACCGTATAACTCGGGTACGGGAAATTAAACTTAAAATAATGCAACAAATTACACTTAAATCATTTTGGAAATTAATTGATAATGGTTCTACAAAGCGTGGAGAATCATTAAAGAATATCCATCATTTAGAAAATGTTAGATCCGGAACATTTCGTAGTGAATTCAGTTATCCCAATGTATTACAAGAATTAAGTAAATACAACGAGTTATTTCCACTTTATAAAAACTTTATTCAAGAAATAAGAACGTTGAGGAATAACTTGCTCAAGGCTAAGCAAAATGTACAACAAGGATCGAATGAATACAAGATCATTGAGTTTGGGTTATGGTTAATTTATGTATTTCAGAAACATATTGATCATGATTTACCAAGAATCATGAATTTCAATTATGATCGAAATGATCCCTTATTTACACATATTCAATTCATTTTTGACGATATAAATCAATTTAACAATTGCGTTGAGATGTCTAATCATCTTTCCAATAAGTCTGTTTTAATTGTTTTTTCTCGAACATTCGATGAATATGAAGATCATGTTAAGCAGGAACAGGTATCTCGAACAGTACAGGTTATCAAGGATAATATGTTAGATACTTACGGTAGGTCCTTAAATATTGATATTAAGAATAGTCAGGATTTAGAATTAGAAGCTGATAATTTGAGCTATGATATCGTATTTTTCTTTGGGCATGGAAACCAAGAGGATGGATTTTCTTATTACCATGATTTCAGAGGAGAAGAGGAAGAGCGATTATCGGCCACTCGACTTAAACAACTATTAAATCGTGATACAGCTTTGTTTCTGTTCTCTTGTTCAAAAGAACCGTATCTATCAATTATCAATTATTTTAAATATATTGCAATTCCAATAGATCGCATCAGTTATACAGAACATCACGAGATGTTTACATATGGATTTTTATATGCTCTTGCGCTGTGCGATGATATTGACATGGCTATTAAAATCGGAAAAATAGCCCTTCAATTTCGCTTATCTGGAGAAGAGAAATTTTTGTTTAATAAAAGAGAAGAAGAGGAGGTTGTGCTGTTGTAATTTTAGAATTGTAAATGATATTAAGGCGACTGGGAATTTTTATTTGTGTTATTCTTGTCCACATATCGAGTCATGCCCAAATAAGAATTCCCAACCTTTCTCAAAATACGCATGAATATCTCTATTATTCTACCTTCCATCAGATATTTATTTCTTCGATTGATGGATTAAATATATTCGATGGACAAGCCTTACGTGTTTATAAACCCATCACACATAACATGTATGGGAATAATATCCAAAGTTCATTTTACGAAGATTCTTACCATCATATATGGTTTTGCACGTATCAAGCCCTACATGTTTATAATCCTTATTCTGATCAATTGGATTATTACTTTGGGAAATCACCAGATAATGATACTATCTACAATGATTACCGGATCATAGACTTGGAGGGGAATAGCTTATGGTTTTTAGCGGATGCCTATATTTTTGAATTTGATATTGTAGAGCGAATGATATTAACGAGCTTGCCTTCTTACGTGTCGATCGTCAAGGATATTCAAAGAATTGCATCGGATTCAACCGATGTATTTGTTTCGGTAGGAATGCATGGATTAGATATGTTTACTATTGATCATAATACCAAGGAAATGCTCGATTCATTTACCTTATCTATTCCGATGCAAGCCCTCTGGTTAAAGAATGATCAAGAATTATATGCTGGATCGCAAGATGGTCGTTTGATCCATTTTGATATTGGAAAGAAGGTTGTAATAAATGAGTATAAGGTCAGTAACGCGAGTATTGCCAATATTGACCAGATTAATCCTTCAACCTTGTTTATTTCTGCCTATGATCAGTCCCTTTTCTGGGATTTAACAAGTGATACGATATTACACCAGAAATACTTTCATCATGCAGTGGATAAGTTGGAGCTAGATGCGATCCACCGATGTTATGTTGCACCAGATTCATCCATGTGGATTTCAGATGATGGAACAGGGCTTTATTATCTTAATAATCAAAAAAGCAAGTTTAGATCTTGGCTGACCGAATTGGATAAACAACTCGCCATTACGGGTATATATAGTGTTCCTTTTTCAAACGACTATTTACTGATTACTAGGGATCAAGGAATCTTCCTTATGTCTTCTAATGGTGCCATTTTAAAAAGGAAACATGTTGGTATCAATAATAAACGATCTGGGACACTACTCTCTGGAATTTTTATTGATAATATTCATTTTTTAATGCATCATCAAGGACAATTTGTTCTTTATAACATAGAGACAGATGCCATTCGAAGATTGGATGATGCCAATAAGAATATATTGGATTACGGGATTGATTTTGAATATTTAGCAAATGGAGAAATTGTTTTCTGTGATTATTCTGCACGAATATGGCGATTGGATTTTAAAGAAGATCAGATTTATTTGGATTCTATTTATTCTAATGCAGAGTATGGTATATCGGAAAAGCCGATTGTTTCACTAGAAAAATTAAATGATTCCATTTTTTTTGCTTCTGAAAATGAGGAAAGTGTTTATGTATTGAAATTTGATGACGTGACAGGACGCTTTCAATTAATAAAGCAATTGGAACTCTTGGGCGGTGTCAAATCCGTGGAAATGTCCGAGTCTTCCGATTATTGTTTTATTGTCAATAGCAATGGTCTTTTTAAGGTTCATCTTAAAAGCTATACTTTCGAACAAGTAGTAGGAAAAGAGCAGTGTTTTGCCAAAACAATTTATGCCATCGAAAAAGTGGATTCTTCCAGTTACTGGTTGTCTTCCAATCAAGGATTGTATTATTGGAATTCGATCACAGATTCTGTTCGTCGCTTTCAAGAATCAGATGGTTTACAGGACCTTGAGTACAATACAGATGCACATTTTCAAGATACAGATGGACGATTGTTTTTTGGCGGAGTAAATGGCTTAAATGTGTTTTATCCAGAAGAAATTCAATTAATGGAACAGGAGGCTCCCGTCATGATTTCAGAATTTATGGTCGACGACGCAGTCTCTCAGTTATTTGGTCCTGCCAATTTTATGGAGACTATTGAATTGCCTTACTATCAAAATACGGTTTCCTTTAAATTTCATGCCGTGGATTACGCTGATCTTTCAAATACAAGGGTGAAGTACAAGATGGAAGGAATCGATGATAACTATGTGGTGTCGACCAATCATCAGGGAGCAGCTCGATATCCCAATTTGCCTGCTGGCACGTATACATTTACGATCATTGGTTCCAACGCGGATCAAGTATGGAATACATCGAAGCGATCCATTGAACTTGTCATTCATCCTCCATATTGGCAAACATGGTGGTTTCGATTGATAAGTATATTGACCATATTGGCTATTGTGGGTTTGATTATTAGGAATTATTATAAACGAAAAATACGGGAAAAAGACTTCTTACTAAAGGAACAGGCATTGATCATTTCTAAACAAAAGGCTATTCAAGAAGAACGAAATCGTATTGCCGGAGAAATGCACGATGATTTGGGTGGAGGTCTAACAACGATTAGTTATTTGAGTCAAAAATTGAAGTCTAATGCATTGGATGAGAAAAGTGTCCTTCAATTAGATAAGATCATTACGCATGCTAAATCGCTCGTTAATAATATGAGTGAGATCATTTGGGCTATGAATGCTCGTTTTGATACCTTGGATAATTTGATTGCATATATTCGTAGATATTCAAAGGAAAGTCTAGACGATCATTCGATTCGGCTCGTGTTTCGTAATACCGTTCAAGAAAATAATTATTCTGTATCCGGTGAACTCCGTCGTAACATTTTTCTTATTTGTAAGGAGGTGATTCATAATGCGATCAAACATGCCGAGACCGATTTAGTGGAGCTAGGCATTATAGAGGAAGCTGGACATTTGAAGATTAGTATATCTGATTTTGGAAAAGGTATGGCGCTGAACCATACTAGGCATCATTTAGGAAATGGAATAGAAAATATAAAAAATAGGGTAGAGAAGTGTCAGGGAACAATATTGATGCGCAATGATCAGGGACTTCATTATGAATTCAAGTTTCCGCTGAAGAAACCAGAGGGCATCAAAAGCTAGTAAATCCGTTTTTCGACCGTTCAATAGTTCGCTTGATCTAAATTTATTGAATTTCAGAGTGCGATCATTTTTTTAAAGCATGTCCATACCGAGAAAAACAATTGTTTTATAAGTGGATTCAATAAGAAGACATTATATGTATTATCTTTATCGTAATTCAAATAATAGTACACATCTTCTAAAATCAAACAAATATGAAAATAAGCTTACAAATCGTTGTCTTTTTACTTTGTTCTCTCTTCTCAATGGCGCAAAGTCCTGTGACCATTACCATTAACCATCTTCTAGAAGGAGAACCATTTCAAAATGAAGTTGCGGCGGTCAATGATCTTGGAAATGATTTTATGATTGACCGGTTGCAGTACTATCTATCTGGTTTTTCTATCGTTCATGATGGTGGAAATATAATAGAAATACCAGATCTCTATGTATTAGTAAGCCTAATGGAAAATACCGATCCGCTTTCGATTGATTTGGGTGAGCATGCTATTCAGTCTTTAGAAGGAATACGGTTCCATCTAGGTATCGATTATGATAATAACCACGCGGATCCTGCTTCTTGGGATCCTGATCATCCATTGGCGCCAAAAGTCCCTTCTATGCATTGGGGATGGGCCGCGGGTTATCGATTTATTGTTCTAGAAGGGCAAAGTGGCCCGTCGATTGATCAAGAAATGCAATTTCATTGTATTGGAGATGATTTTTACCAACCCATTTCGTTTGACTTTAGCTTGCAAGATCAATCTAATTATTTGGTTGAATTGAATGCAGAATACACGCAATTAATTAAAGGAATTGACGTAAGCAATGGCCTCATTATTCACGGCCCATTGGGGGAAATAATTCCTTTAGCCGATAATATGATCCATGAGGTGTTTTCCCTTACGAATTTAACGAGTTCTGTCAAAAATCAAGATTGGGTTGATCTTAGTCTCTATCCGAATCCATCAAATCAACTCGTTCAGATTGAATACAATGTGCAGGAATCGGATGTTCTTTTGAAAATTTATAATGCAATTGGCGAAAAGATTTACTCAACCAATTGTAATGGGGCGTGTCAAGTTAGCCTTGATCAAGCCGGTATGTATTTTGCGGTTTTAGTAAATTCCGATGGCGCGATCATCGCCGAACGAAGATTTATGATTGAATAGAGGAATGAGGAGTGGCTAATGCTATTGAGATATGACTTATTACTCCATTGCTGAATCTTCAAAGATGTACATGCTTTCAGAAGGCTTCTAAAGCTTGGTTTCATGTTCTTATTGGACTGCTTGAGAACGAGTAGTAAAGGAGAAAGCATGCATTAACATCCAAGGGCCCCTGTTTTTAGTTGATGTGTTGAGATTGGCGTTCTATATGCTGATTCGAAGCCGTAAATCTTGGGTTTGCCCGATATATAATCGATTGGATGATACAGATTGTAAGATGTAACAGTAATATTTCATGATGCTTTGTGCGTATAAATAAAAAAAAGGGACTTCGCAGTTACGAAATTCCTTTTGTATAGTAAGGGCGGTGGGATTCGAGCCACCTACTTTTATGTCTTGAAAATCAATTGATTGTAAATTCAAATATTACCTACTCACCGAATAACGAACTTTTAGGCTGAACGAGAATGAGCAGGATTGAGCATCTTTATGGACTCTATAAAGTCAATTAATTTATTGCCATCATTAAAAATATTCGATTTATAATTATCCTTTTACTGTAAAGACCCTACTTACGTTGAACCCAAAATGAACGCCGCCATTACTCCAATCACCCGTTGATTCTGTGATGAAACCTTTTTCAATCATTGATGTACTATTCGTAAAATGTAATTGGAATA
>JAHDFB010000066.1 GCA_020628475.1 Saprospiraceae bacterium
GTAGGGGAGTTGGCAGATGACGTTGCGACGCAGGATACCAGTGAAGTAATCTATACGAAATTACTAAAAAGTACGGTTCAGAATGTAGATGAACCAAATTGGGATTTGATGATGAAAAACGTCTATCCAGTAGGTGCATCTCAAGTAGATCCTGGAACGTTTAAGTTTGATATCTTCTTTGAGGATAACAGCGATGGATCCTTGAAGCGATATATTCCAGTTGGAGACGAATTACCTCAATTTCCATTGTTGAATGTATTCAATTTGGATAAATTGAATTCTCAGGGAGATCCACAGGAAGATGGAATTTTTGATTTTGTACCAGGTGTGACGATTATCCCAAGAACAGGTAGTATTATCTTCCCAGTTTTAGAACCTTTTGGAGCAAGTTTGAAGGATTTAATCGAGGACTTGGCACCATCCAATGGAGCACAGGTAGCGGATAGTTTGGCTTATTTGTCTTTATACGATCAAACCATCATTCAAGCACGAGAAGAATTGGTGAAAAATCGATTTGTAATGCGTGGAGAGTACAAATCATCGGTGTCTTCCGAGATATCATTGGGGGCCTTCAATATTCCTCCGGGTTCAGTCACGGTCCGCGCAGGTAGTGAAACATTGACACCGAATGTCGATTATGAGATTGATTATGGAATTGGTCGGATCAAAATATTGAACGATCGATATTTACAATCTGGGGTGCCAATCCGAGTTTCATTTGAGAACAATAGTCTATTTGCGCAGCAGCGAAAATATTTGTTGGGAACTCGAGCCGATTATAAGGTCAATGAAAAAATGAACATCGGAGCAACTTATATGCACCTGTTTGAAAGACCATATACGGAAAAAGTAAATCTTGGAGACGATCCAATCAACAATAGGATTTTCGGATTCGATATGAACTATAACAGTGAGTTGCCTTGGTTGACAAGAACCTTGGATAAGCTTCCGTTTTATTCGACCAGTGCACCATCTTCGATTAATTCAGAATTTGAAGTAGCGGCATTGAGGCCGGGCTATTCAAGAGCGATTAACAATGCGGTCGAAGGAGGAAATATTATTATGGTAGATGATTTTGAAGGATCTGCTAGTGGAATTCCTCTAGGAGGATTTAGTTTCAACGAATGGATTATCTCTTCGACACCACAGCCATATGAAGAACATGCCTTGGCTAACGACTTATCCTATGGATATAATAGAGCCAGAGTCAATTGGTATACATTGGAAAGAGGCTTTCAAAATGCAGCGGATGATGAGCATCCATATACGCGCCTAGTAAGTCGATTTGAATTATTCCCGAATATTTCGGTGGTTCAAAGTCAATTCGCATTCTTAAGAACCTTTGACGTATCTTATTATCCGGATGAGCGTGGACCATACAATTTCGATCCACCGAATGGATCTGCTGTTTCCGCTGGTTCGGAATGGGATCCAGATGAAGAAATCATGCGATTGAAAGATCCGGAATCACGATGGGGTGGTATCATGCGGTATATGACCAACAATGATTTCCAGCAACTCAATGTGGAATACATTGAATTTTGGATGTTAAATCCGTTTATGACCTTACCAAATGGTGAAACACCAATGGAAGGGGAGACGGGAAGAATACACTTCAACTTAGGAAACGTATCAGAAGATATTTTGAAGGATAACCTTCAGTTTTACGAAAATGGATTGACGTTTGATGACAATGATCCATTACCGGTTCAGGAATCAACTTGGGGTAATGTACCATTACTTCAACCAAAGAACTTGAATTTCGATTTGAATAATGCGCAAGCGCAAGATTTAGGGTTAGATGGTCTGAGTGATGAAGAAGAAAATGAGCGTTATGAAGAGTATATCAACGAGGTATTAGCCGCTTATCCATCAGCCAATATCAAGCTGGATCCATCTTGCGATAATTTCGTTTCGTACAATAATGATTCCTTATATGATTTAAATGGTCAATCGGCCTTGGAAAGATTGAGATTATTCAATAACTCTCAAGGAAATGCGCCAAAGCGAAATCCTGAATCCTTCCAACGTAGTCGGTATGCACCGGATATCGAGGATTTAAATAATAACCGTTCTTTGGATCAAGGGGAGAATTATTACGATTATGAGGTCGTACTATCCAATAAGAATGGAGAAATAGATTTGGATTCTACTAATTTCATTCGTGAATTTGTGGACATCGGAAATAATGGTGAAGAGCGATGGTATCGATTTCAAATTCCAATCGAACAGTTTACAGAAAAAATAGGAACGATTGAAGGATTCCGATCGATTCAGTTTATGAGAATGTACATGGAAGGTTTTGAAACAGAAAAAACCTTTCGTTTGGCCAATTTTGAATTGATTCGGAATCAATGGAGAAGATTGGAAACGTCTTGTTCCGATGGACCTAATGGTGTTGAATTGGCTATTGACGCGGTTAGTATTGAAGAGAATGCGCAGAAAACACCGTTCAATTATGTATTACCTCCAGGAATTCAACGTCAACGAGTGTTAGTCAATAATACACAGGTTCAACAAAATGAGAAATCCTTGGTGATGAAGTTTTGTAAGTTGGCTCCTACTTATCAGGGTGACTTACCTTTAATAAAGGATTGTGAAGCGACCGTCTATAAATTGACCCGACTGGATACCCGACTCTTTGAGAAACTGCAGGTGTTCTTCCATGGAGAATCCTTTGAGGATTATGATCCGGGGGACCTCAAAGTCTTTATACGAATAGGACGGGATTTTACGGAGAACTTTTATGAATACGAGATTCCGTTGGTTTTTTCTGATCCCAATGGGGGTATCAACGATCAAATGAACATATGGCCCGAAGAAAATAAACTCGAGATAAATCTTAAGGCACTGCCCGCGCTCAAACTGGAACGGAATGTAGCAAATTATCCGGCCAAACAGGTCTATTCAAAAGTCGATCCAGAGGATCCAGAGAATTTGATGAGTATCATTGGAAACCCGACCTTAGGATTGATCAAAGGTATTCAAATTGGTGTAAGAAATTATACGGAAGCTGAAGCCTGTGGAGAAGTTTGGATTAACGAATTAAGATTAGTAGGGCTGGAAGAAAAAGGGGGCTTTGCGAGTATTGGTCGTATGGATGTACAAATGGCTGATCTAGGTACTTTTGCGGCTTCTGGAAATTATAGCTCGATTGGTTTCGGCGCATTGGATCAAAAATTAGCTGACCGAAGTCAAGAAGAAATATTAGAGTATAATGTTTCTACTACTTTAGATATTACTAAACTACTACCAGGTAAATTACCTCTATCGTTACCGTTCTACGCGCAATATGCCAATTCGATTAGAACGCCGCGATACGATCCATATGATCTAGACATCGAGGTCAAAGATAAGGTAGCAGCTTTTCCGGATAGAGAAGAAGAAATCAAGGCTATAGCGGTTGATAAAACATCCATCTCCACGGTCAATATGACCAATGTCCGTGTCAACCGTCAGGGTAAAAAGAAACCGAAACCTTGGGATATATCCAATGTTTCAACCTCGTATTCATTTACGAGAACAGATCATACCGATCCGATTATTGAACGGGATGTTACGGATAATCACATAGGTTCATTGGATTATGCTTATAGTCGTTCTGTAAAGTATTGGGAACCGTTTAAGAAGATTAAGAATAAAAATCTGAAGGCGGTGAAGGCCATTAATTTTAACTTTTTCCCGAATTCATTTTCAGTGAAAAACGAGTTGGTGCGCTATAAAAATGTACGGACCTATCGACTTCCTGAAGAGTTTGATTATACCTTTTTCGATCAGCGATTCAACTGGGATCGTCGATATAATCTACAGTGGGACTTCACCAAAGGATTGAGCCTAGCTTTCAATGCCAACAATAAATCCATCGTTGATGAATTGCGTCAAGTCGGGGTAGCTGGTTTTAGACGATTCGAAAATGAACGAGGAGAAACGGTTGGAACAGATATCACGCCAAGAGCGCAACAGGATTATATGCTGAACAATCTCCAGCAGGGAGGACGTGCCAAGGATTATTCACATAATTTCACCCTACAGTATACCCTTCCAACACGGAGTATTCCAATATTGAACTGGACATCTGTTCGCGCAAATTACGCGGCTGATTATGTCTGGGATGGAGCTTCCTTGAATGTAGATTCACTGGGGAATGTTATATCTAACAATCAGCAACGACAGGTGACGGCAACCTTCAATTTTGATAAGCTGTATGGCAAGTCAGAGTACCTGACCAAGATTGAAAAGGGCAATAAGGCAAAGACCCGACGTTCTAGAACGACTGGGAAAACCAGTCGAAAAGATGGAACCAAAGATTCTAAAAAAGGGAAAGACGATAAGGATAAGAAAGAACGAGAGGTGACCATGTTGGAGCGAGCGTTAATACGTCCACTCCTCTCCTTGAGGACGGTCAAATTTACCTATAAAGAAAATTTTGGAACAGTCGTTCCAGGTATCATACGAAGTTCGAGGTATCTCGGTATGGATAGTCAATTTAATGCCCCAGGATGGGATTTCGTCGCCGGAATACAGCCAGATCTGAATCCGGGAAATACTAACAACTGGTTGTATCGCGGAGCCGATGCAGGTTGGTTTACCAATAGTCGATTCCTCAATCAGCAGGTGCTTCAAAATAGAGTACAGAATATCGATGTAAAAGTTGATTTGGAAGTCTATAAAGACGTTGATTTAGAAGTCAATTTCAAAAAGGCTTTTACGCTCAATCATTCTGAAGAATTCAAGTTCTTAGAGGATAATTATCAGCAATTGATCTTACGAGATCTTGGATCCTTAGAAGTAACCTACTTGAATTTAAATACGCTATTTGATAATGATTACAATGGTCTATTTACACAGTTTGAAAATAATAGACAAGTCATTTCAAAACGTCTTCAGGATAATGCACGGGATTCAGGATTGCCATTTATAGAGGGAGAACACCCGACGGATACTTTGTATGCCGCTGGATTTGGTAGACAGTCAACTGATGTCTTGATTCCGGCCTTTTTAGCGACCTATGCTGGCGAGTCGGCACAGACCACGGATTTATTTATTCGAGATAGAATTCAAAGTCTGGATTATATCCCGGCACCGAATTGGACCTTGAATTATAATGGATTATCCAAATTGAAGTGGTTCCAAGATATCTTTTCTAGTGTTTCTTTGAAGCACGGCTATCGATCGGTTCTTCGGATCAATAGTTTCAATTCGGATGCGAAGTATAATCCATTGGATCCATTCGTGGAGACACAACTTCAGTCCAATAATTATTATACGCGTTTTGATGTTCCACAAATGTCGATTACCGAGGAATTTTCACCAGTGATTGGAATTAACGTGCGGACCAAAGCCGATTTGAATTTCAATACAGAATACCGAAAAGCTCGAGACTTATCGATGGATTTCTATGCCAAGGAATTGGTCGAAAAGCGTACCGAGGAATTTATTTTGGGTGGTGGATATATTTGGAAAGATGTTAATATTCCATTCTTGACCGGCCGAAAGACTAGCAAGAAAGGAAAAGCAACAAAAAAGTCGTCTTCCAGCAAGCCAAAAGGACTAGCCGGACTAGGAAAAGTAACCAATACTAAGGGGAATAACCTGGAATTCAATGTAGACTTCTCGTATCGGGATGATATCACACTGAATCATACCTTGGACGTTTCCGGTGCAGCTCAGGCCGTACGCGGTATTCGATCTTGGGCCTTCAACCCTTCGTTGAGATATGATGTGAATGATAATGTAGGTTTGCGTTTATTCTTTGATTACCGAAAATCTATTCCGGCAACGACGAATTCGTTCCCGATTACAAATATACAAGGAGGTCTTACCGTCCAACTGAAACTTCAATAATTACATAGCATCGATCATTAGAATGATGTGGGCGATGCCGTACCGGCCCCGGTCATACGTGGTTTCCCTGCGGTCATCCTTTCAGGACCACCACAAATGGTGGCCACTACTACCCGTATCGCATTGGGTGAGCCCTTAAGATTGGAGGATATTCTTCAAGGATATTATAAATGTAGTGTTCGGAATATCTTAATGACCTTCAATCTAGGTGATTTAAGAATAAAGCGATATCTTTTAGAAGATATTGATAAAATAGGGTAGATGATTTTAGTAACAGGTTCTTCCGGTCATATTGGAAATGTTTTAGTGCGAGCATTATACAAAGAGGGAGCCTCTATATTGGTGATGACCAAGACGGGTGAGATTCCTAGCTGTTTACAACATGTAGATATTGCCGTTTGCAAAGGAGATCTCCGAGATAAGGCATCGGTAGATGCCGCGGTTGCGCAAGCGAATCAGGTATATCATTTAGCAGGCATGATTTCCATATCTTCCTTTGCTTCAAAAACATTGGAAGACATCAACGTTGAAGGTACTAGAAATATCGTAGAAGCTTGTTTAAAACATAATGTAGAGAGATTGGTCTATACTAGTTCTGTACATGCTTTGAGAGAAGCGGAGAATGGTGCTTGGATTCGAGAACAAGAAAGATTTGACTCGGATGATCTATTCGGAGCATATGCCAAAACCAAAGCTAAAGCCACTCAAATCGTTTTGGATGCCACGCAACTAGGATTAAATGCGGTGATTTGTTTTCCTTCAGGGGTAATGGGCCCTTTTGACTATCGAGGATCGGAAGCGGGTCGTCTTATCAAGGATTATGCTCAGAATAAATTGCCGGTGTATATAGATGGTGCATATAATTTTGTGGACGTTCGTGATGTAGTGGATGGATTACAGAAAGCTATGCATCATGGACGACAAGGGGAAGGCTACATCCTAGCCGGAGAAAAAATGACGATGTCCAATTTCTTTGATATCTTATCGGATCTGAAGCCCGATATGCGTCGCCCTACAATCAAAATTCCGATCCCTATTGCCATCGGATCTGCTTGGATCGTAGAGATATTGTGTAGACTAATCCGCCTTAAACCCATGTTTACTGTATATGCGATCAAGGTCCTACAATCCAATTGTAATATATCGAGTGATAAAGCCGTGCAAGAATTAGCCTATAATCCAAGATCGATACGAGATTGTATACAGGATACCTTATATTGGTTACAAGAAAACAAGGAGATATAATGCCAAGGAAAGTATTGATTATTGGAGGTCTTGGGTTTATTGGATATCATATTCGGCAAGAACTATCTAGTGCAGATCTAGACATTTTTATTGCCTATCGCAATACACCAGCACAGCTTCCTTCAGATGCTAAACTCATACAATTGAATATACAATCTGAAACGGTCGATTCGCTTCGTAACATGATTCAGGATTTCCAGTATATACTCTTTTGTGGAGGCGCAGATGATCGCCAGATTCCAACGGAGGATGCTTTCCGATTTTATTATGGAGAAAATGTGGTTCCCTGCAAGAAATTGGTCGAGGCTACACAAGGCACGAAAGTGGAAAAGGTGCTGATCTTAGGATCCTATTTTACACACTTCAATCGTACAAGACCCCGCTGGAAAATGGCGGAAAGACATCCTTATGTGAAAAGTAGAATGTTGCAGCAATCGGAAGTCATCCCTTTAGCTGATCGATCTACAGAGGTTTCAGTAATTGAAATACCATATGTTTTTGGAGCGACTCCTGAGAAAATACCGCTTTGGAAACCGCTCATTCAATATATTGATCGTATGCCGATCATATTTTATACCAAGGGAGGAACGAACATAATGTCGGTAGAGCAATTGGCTCAAGCCATCAAGTCGATACTAAATACAAGTGTCTATCAACCACATTGGATTGTTGGATCGGATAATGTTCGTTGGACAGAATTGATTCAAATGATAGCTAGAGCATTGGGTAAGAAAAGAAGGGTTGTATTATTACCGAATATGCTCGTTTATTCTATTGGTTTCTTGTTAAAAGTATATGGTAAGATAGTAGGGAAGCAATGGGGGCTGGATCCTTATTATTTCATAGAAGTGCAAAGCTCAGAGACATTCTTAGATCTGGAAGATACAAAACGATCGTTATCCTATGTTAACATGGATATGCAGCAATCTATCAATGAAACGGTTCGAGCTTGTGGATTCTAATAAAGCATTCAATATTCAATAAATCTGTACATGAATATGATCATCATGTCGAACGGAATGACAGCCATGGAATCGAATCTTGGAATGTTGCAATCCTAATCTTGTTTTCAAATGCGGTTCTATAAAAATCTTTTGACAGGAGGGCTTTGATAAAATAGTGCGTATAATGGCTGCCGTGCGTTTTGTATCCAATGTATACGCCGGATACTTCCTAAAATGGAAATATTTTCCTCCATCATATATGGGGTTTTCGGAGAGACAACGATTCAGGCTTGGACTTTTATCGGTAGGTTCTATATACACGCCATAACCAAGCCAACCTGGATTCTTATTCGTTTTTTCACCGTCCCGCTCGTATTGAAAAGCCAGATCAATTTTCTTACCATCATCATGACTGAGGTGGGGAAGAAGCGGAAATTGATTTATAAAAGGAAAACAGGCATCCAAATAACTGATCTTCATATCCGGATATTTTGCTTCCATATCTTCAGATACCTCTTCTAAAAGCTGGTATAATGCTGGTCGAACATAATGTCTATTTAAAAGGACGGTACCGATTTGATGCGGTTTGATCATGGCATCGGAACCATATGGCAATGCGACTCTTCCGCCATACTTGGCAATAGGTGGTACTATAACCAGACAGCAGATCAAATAAAAACAGCTAAAAAGAAGCAGGTGACCATAGTAGGGAATCTTCTTTTTAAGCAGAGAGAGGACCAGACAATAGAGGATATATATAATACCACCGATTTGACTAATCACCGTTAAAAATAAAATCAAGATAATTTGGAGTAAAATAGACCCGCCTTTTTTCATAGTATTCAGCCTTCGCCATTATAACGAGCCGTGATGATAATATCTTGTGCCATGCGACCGTCTCTTTCTTCTCTGGAACGGTAGGTCGATTCTAGGATTTCAAAGGATTGTTCTATTAATAATTCTTCTAGAAAGGCCTGATCATAATAGTACATCGTGATCGCTTTTCCTTCGCCCGTACTCGAAGGCACGATATTCGATTCAGAATAATCACCGGCGATGGTACTGATATAAAAAAGTCCATGTTGCATCAAAACCTGCCCAATGTCTTTGATATTCTGTTTGACCTGATTTCTGTCAAGGTAGGGATAGCAAAATCCAGACACTACGGCGTCATATTGCTTTTTTAAGCTACTTAATTGCATGACGTCCAGCACTATAAATTGAGCCTCAGGTACTAATTGACGTGCTAAAGAAATCATATTAGGAGAGATATCGATTCCGGTTAAACGAAAGCCTGGGTTTTCTTGTAGAATAAATTGACTGAGGTTACCCGGGCCGCAGGCAAGTTCAAGTATATTGGCATGTTTGTTTTGAATTTGATGGCAAAAGCTTGCTAAGGTATCGAAGTGCAGATCTTTACCCATGTATTCAGCAGCATAACGTTCGGCAAACTGGTCGAATACATCTCGTATATGTTCCAATGGATTCATACTTCTAGGTTTAAGGTGTTAAATATCATTTGATGCGTTGGTAAGGCAATGCCATGTTGATCCGCCATAGATTGTATTAGTCCACTTTTGGCCTTCCATTCAATCTCAGAATTTGATCGGTAATCTCGATACATAGAGCTTTGTTTTTCATCTGGATAAGCATGAAATTTTTCTTCGAGTTGTTCGACAAAAGAAGCTTCTAAAACGATGTTTTCTGCAGCAGCAATCAGCATCGCTTCTTGAATTAGTGATTTATATAATGGTATAAAATTACCCTGACGAATAGCTCCACAATCTCCGTCAACATAAATCATAAGTAAACCTAGACAAGAGCTCTCGATACACTTTTTCCAGGATTGAATGTCGAAATCCTCGATAGTTCGAACGGAGATGAGAGGCGGCATTAATTGTTGAAATACTTTACTTCCCTCCTGTTCGGGAAGGTATAAGATGGGGTATTGAAATGCCGCATAAGCTTGGTCCGATATTTTTTCCGTAGGACAATCAATAATGGTTTCAAGGATGCGATGCTGAGGACAGAGGCCTTCTATGCTTTTTGAAAGCTGGAGACCATTTCTAATCAAAACGACCCTTGTTTTTTCACCAATAAGCGATTGGATCAAGCTTTTTGCCTGTTCGTAATGGTATTCCTTCAAACAAATGAATAACCAATCCAAGGATTTCATTTCTTGAAGGCTCTTTTTTGTTTCTTGTTGGATATGATATGTTTGATCCGGAAATCGAACGTGAATATCTTTTTTTGAGCTTCGATTGAAAAGATGCAGCTTCCAGGACTTTTGCTCCTGCAGCAGCGAGGCAAAGACAGAACCGATGGCTCCGATCCCCAAAATTCCTATATGTAGAGAGGACTCCATAAGGAAAGATAGATAAAAATAAGCATCTTCCTATCGAACAAGCGTGATGGTTCCTTTTAAAATTTGTTCACTACCATCCAAAAATTTGGCATCTATGTAGTAGGCATAAACACCGGTTAAAGCTGGTCGTCCATTGAATTGACCATCCCAGAAAGTGTTTTCTGTATCGCTAAAGTTTTCGGCTTCATATACCTTATTTCCCCATCGATCGTAAATGACAAATTTAGCGATTTCATCCAAGGCGATTGTTGGAAAAAATTTGAATTCATCATTAACATTATCATTATTAGGACTGAAAATATTCGGTACATAAATCTTGATATTTTCCTTATTGACACGTACCAAGACGGTGTCGATGACCTGACAACCAAATTCATCTTGTGAGTATAGGTAAATGGTTCCTGTATTACTTGGCGCATAATCGATGAGACTGGACATATCACCAATTAAGATGCCGTTATCATCGGTCCAACTAAAATCGATGAGATTAGGATCAATCATGCTCGGTATAATATCGATACTGGCACCTAAATCCAATTCGTATTCGGGATTTAAATCCACTCCGGCTGTGGCACCGATTAGTCCTAATTGAATGGTGATGACGCTATCACATCCCGCCTGATTACTGATGGTGGCCTCATACATGCCCGGTTCATCCACACTTACATTGTGTAGATTAAAGCTTTCGCCTTCACAAAAGGTAGTATCTAGGAAAGAAGTCGTTGTAGGGCTTACATCCAATGTCAATTGGACGATGGAGTCACATCCATCATCTGCCAAAATAGTAATCTCATAATAACCAGCCTGGTCCATCGTATCGGATCCGACAACGTAGTAATCAGATTCACAAATTAATTCATCGATCGGAGCGTAGTATGGTGGAACTCGTACTTCATATTCTCTGGAGATGGTACAGTTTTCGTCAGAATAAATGATCACCATATATTGACCTTCCACATCTGGAATGTTTGCACCAAGATTGATCGAAGATCCAGTTTCACCGATAATCGCTATACCATCTTTATACCATTGAAAAGTACTTTCTCCATCATCCTCAACGCTAAGTACCAAATCATTTTCACATATCTGTCCCTCTTCATCGAGCGGGAATCCAAATTCTCCGACTTCTGCCAATGCCAATCGATCGACATAAAAATAAGGATCCAAGGTGTATTGTGGATTCGCAGCACAGGCTGGACCCAATACTATAACTTCATAAGGCTCCGTTGGCTCAAAATCAATAACAATATTGACCCATTCATTATTACCGCTTACAGTCAATTGACCTAGTTGATCGTATTGTCCAGTATTTGCAGGACATCCAATAGTGATACTGTTTCCTCCGAAAGGCAATTGATTACAATTGGTCGATCCAAAGATCGCCATATCAAATTCAAGGCTACCGGGCACATCATCCCGAAAACCAACAAAAAAGTCTAGCCTATAGGTCACACCGACTTCCATAGCTTGAGTCAAGCAAGCTCCTACGTATTCTTTATAATTAGGCCCTACACTGGATTGTCCATCTCTGAATCCTACAGCTCCTTCTCCATCTGCAAAAGGCTCTGGAGCAAAGGCTGGAATATTGGTGTTGCCAGTATAGTCACCACATAAGTGTACATAATCCGTAGTCGGAGCGGAAGCTTGAATCCATCCATCCGCACAATTCAACATTTCGTTGGCCTCTGGACAACAACTCATTTCTTCAAAGGAAGGATTTGGAATAAGAGATGATGGAATGAATTGCTCACAGATGCAATCGTCATCATTAAAATCGATAAGTCCATCATTGTCATCGTCGATGGCATTATCACATATTTCTTGGGCATGCACAGCCATGCTGAAGGCAAGAAATAGAAAACAGAATATGTATTTGCAGAAGGTCATAAAGTTATAACGTCATGAAGGTCATATTATGTGTACAAGTTGGGGTACTAAAATGATCAAAATGATCAATGTAATCTGAATCGCGACAAATGGAACAATTCCCTTATAAATATGGGACGTTTTTACCTCTGGTGGTGCAACGCCCTTCAAATAAAATAGGGAAAAGCCAAAAGGAGGTGTCAAAAAGGAGGTTTGTAGGTTCAACGCGATTAAAACGCCTACCCACAGCATATCCATATCATACTGATTAAAAAGAGGTGTGATGACTGGAACCATAATAAATATGATCTCAATAAAATCTATGAAGAAACCTGCTATAAAAAGTATGAGCATGACAATGATCAGAAATAGGTAAGGCGATAATTGAGCTTGATTGATCATATGTACTAATAGTTCATCGCCTCCGAGAATCCTAAATAGAAAGGCAAAGGTTGTGGCCCCCAGTAAAATCATAAAGACCATACTGGTCAAATGGGTCGTTTGACTCATGACCTCCTTCAAAATTTTAAGACTCCATTTCTTGCTGAAAATGGTCAATATCATCGCTCCAAGTGCACCGACAGCGGCGGCTTCTGTAGGAGAGGCGATTCCAGCAAATATGGAACCCAAAACCAAAACGATCAGACTCAAGGGTAATACAAAAGCTTGAATCAATTTCTTAGAATAACCTTCCGATTTATAATTCTTTAATGCCTCTGTAGAAAGGACAGGTGCCGCTTTAGGATGTAGTCGGGAATAAATGATAATATATAGTATATAAGATCCAACTAAAATCAGTCCAGGCAATAATGCTGCCCGAAACATCAATCCAACATCTACAGGACTACCACCTCGATTACTACTATTGATCGTGTCGGCCAATAAGACCAATAATATAGAAGGAGGAATAATAACGCCTAAGGTCCCGCTGGCGGCGATGGTTCCTGTGGCGAGTGGTATGCTATAGCCTCGTTTGATCAAGGTAGGTAAACTAATCAGCCCCATGGTCACCACCGTGGCTCCTACAATACCGGTAGAAGCGGCCAATAAGGCACCTACGATTACAACGGAGATCGCTAAGCCTCCACGAAATTTACCAAATAGTACAGCCATGGATTCCAGCAAATCTTCCGCCAAACCAGATTTTTCTAACATGATGCCCATGAAGATGAACAAGGGTACGGCCATCAATACATAATTGTTAATGACACCAAACATGCGGTAGGACAACAAACGCATATCTTTAAGATCAACATAGTCAGGCGCAAATACCGTACAAGCCAAGGCAAACAGAATGGATAGTCCTCCCAGAGTAAAAGAGACTGGATATCCCTTCAAGACGGTGACGAAAATGCTAATAAATAATATGAGTGCTAATACTTCCACTAATTAACAGGACGATTTTGTAATGTGCGTATGGATTTCAATACCGAACTAATTCCCTGTAGCGTTAAGAAGAAAAAGGCCAGCACCAACAATCCCTTTTTTATATACAGCGCTGGTAAGCCACCAGGCTGAGAAGAACTTTCGGCAATATTCCAAGACTTGATGAAGTAGCGTTGTCCAATATAAATCATAATGATGGTCCAAGGAATTAAAAAGAACAGACCACCAATAAGATTGACAATGGCCTTATTTCGATCAGGCATATTGGAATAAAATACATCAACACGGACATGCTGATCTTTTTGAAAAGCATAGGCTCCACCCAATAAAAAGATAATGGCAAAAAGATAGAGCTCTATTTCCATCATCCAAACTTGACTCCATTGAAAAAAATAACGCAATATCACATCGACACATACCAGTAAAACCAAGAATAAACTACACCAGCTAGCCGCTTTGCCGAGTTGTTCATTGATGGTATCAATAATGTGAATTATTCGTTTCATTCTATTTTTATAGTCAAGAACGAATTTATAAAATACTATTCAGAATACGGCTTTCTTTTAAAAATCTTGATGAGATAAGCGCTTTTGGCATAGAAATTGGATAGTTATAGATAGATTACCAAATTCCTGATTATGAAGTTCGTGTTGACTGCGTTGTGTACTATTATTTCCTTTTTGATGACTACGATTCAAGAAAGTAATCATACTTGGATCATCGATCATAACTGGACGGAAGAAGCTTGTTACTCGGAAGCCACTTTATCATATATCGATAGATATAAAGATATTGCAGTGGCTGAGATGTATCGTAGTGGAATTCCTGCAAGCATCATATTGGCACAAGGTATCTTAGAATCTTCCAATGGAAAGTCTGATCTAGCACTGAATAGTAATAATCACTTTGGGATTAAATGTAAATCATATTGGACGGGTTTGACTTACTACCATAAGGATGATGATTTGGATAAGGATGGTAAATTGATCGATTCTTGTTTTAGAGCTTATGATTCTGTGATTGATAGTTATGTAGATCATAGTAATTTCCTCATGTACACGGCGCATTACTCGGTGCTTTTTCAATACGAAAGAACGGATTATTTGAGTTGGGCCAATGGACTAAAATCGTGTGGATATGCTACGGACAAACGATATGCTCAAAAGTTGATCGATAAGATCAATGAGTACGATTTACACAGTTTTGATTTATGGCAAAATCCTTTCGAATTAGTGCCATCCAACGATTAATTTCAATACAATTTATAGATTGATTTGATTGACCATTTGAATCAATCCTTCTAAGGCTTTCTTTTCTTGTTCCAATAGAGCTACTGGTTTTTCGGCCTGTAATGTAGCATCATCGTAGTTGACCTTTGCTCTCATGATCGTTTCACGCAGTAAGGTAATATTGGGATACAATTCTTGTATCACCTTCAGTTCTCGTACTTTAATGCCATTTTCCATTTCATCGGCATGCACCATGGTGACCTGCTCGACCATGATCGATCCATCAGGATTGACCACAGGTTGACTATACATGATTCGATCCATCTATTGTTTGTTTTCTATTCTATGTGTATCTAATTGCCCGCCAATAGATTCTCCAAAAAAATAGGAGCCTTCGTGACGTATGCCTTCTGTTTCACTACCTATAGGAGCAGATTTATGCAGATTTTTCATCGTATGTGAAACGGAGACTTTTTCTTGATTATCTAAGACCTCTAAGTCTAGGATATACTCTTTACTTAGTTTTAATGGATTGAAGCGACTTCGATGACCAGTAATTTTAGCACGTACCATTGTTCCATTGGTGAAAATCTTCTGCCGTTCTTTGGGCAATGCGTTGGTGTAATGGATAAGATACATTCCAAAGATGCACAGACTCAGACAAAACATACCTAAAAAATAATACTTGTATTTAAACAAGCAAATCAAGCAGAGTACCAGTCCTAGAATAAAAAATAAATAACCAAATACCCGTGTAAATAATAATCCTTCACTGAAACTACCATTGAAAGTGCTAATATCCCGAGGGATATCCGCCGAAATAAAAATTTTTCGCAACATTACCAGCCTAAACTTGAAAATCCGTTAGAAAAGAAATCCTTAGTATCCTCCCATTTGGAATGAATCTCTTCGCCCAAATGTGTTTTTGTTAAATTAATGTGTTCACCAACTCCTTGAATGGCGTCCGTTACACTAGATCCAGCAGACTTCAACAGTCCAGCGCCAGAATCTTTGATATTTTTCATGCCAGACCAAGCATTTTTAGCGAGTCCTTTGGCACCAGAAAGTGCGCTCGACCCCAATGATTTGACGGAATCAGTTGTACTGGAAAATAATCCACGCGCCCCATTAAATAGGTCCTTGCCACCTTGAATAGCGCGGTTACCAATATTTTTAGCGCCTTCTATGGCGTCTCCTGCTAAGCCCTTAGCTCCTTGATACAAGGAACTCGCCCCAGTTTTTATGGCGCCACCGGCAGATTGAATACCCGACCAAGCATCGCTGGCCAATCCTTTCGCACCATTCC
>JAHDFB010000067.1 GCA_020628475.1 Saprospiraceae bacterium
GCCGAAAAAGAAGCCGCTTTAAAAGCCTCTTTATAAATAATGGGAAGCACTTTTGCGGCGCCTCCCATGGTTCAATGAATCTATAATAATATTATTTTTTGACGAAGTTTTTGGCCATTGAATGTCCATCCGCTTCGAGCACTAATCGATAATTACCATCTATTAAATCTCTGACATCCAGCACTTTTTGGTGTTCACCTATAGCATTACTTAAACCATTCCAAGAACGAACCAATTTGCCTTGAACGTCGTAGATATGTATGGACACTTGATCATATTGTTCTTCAAATCGATACGATAGATTGACAATGTGCGTCGCTGGATTTGGATACAATGCGTAACGAACGTCCCATTCAACCGCCTCATTCGAAGTCATCACGATATTACCAGTCACCAAGATATCATCAATGGAAACGAGATTATCGTCGTCTGAATCATGTAGGAAAGCGATGTAAATCGTTTCACCTTCATACTTGGCAAGGCTAAAACTATGCGGCTCCAATAACATTCTATAGAAGGTATCAGCCGTATCTTGGCTGGTGTACGTTCCTGTCAGGCTATTATCATGTATATAACCATCTTGCGTATTTCCTTCGTAATCTTGATAGGTATTCGGTGCAAAGAAGAAGCTATCTATATTGAGTGCGTTCACCGCATTATTGCTAGCTCCATTCGGAAGTGGTTCAATCATTTGTTTATGTCTAAAAATCGTATCCGTGAAGCTCTCTGGAAAATAATCAACGGTAGAAACCAATACTGAATATCCATCCATATATCTAGGAGCTTGGAACGAAGCTGATTTAAAATGCAACATGGCCTGATCATCTCCAATAACTAAAGGAGGTGTCACCAAATAATTTCTATTTCCAGGCTCGAAATTCTGCAGCCAAGAAGAACTTCCGAAAACAAAATTTGTATCTGTAGGAGGAATTGAATCCAATGAAGCTATGTAAAAGTCTTGATAAAAGTCCCAGTTTTGGGGACGTGCATTGGCATCTGGAATTTCATCCGAATCCCAATTAATCCAATTGTTGGTTCCTATACTATCCAACTCTGGGAAAACCAACATGTTGAGGATGTCGTTCTCGAAATTCTGCCAAAGCAGGGTGTCCTGAGCCGACAGGGTGCTGAACAAAAAGCAAGTAATGATTAATGTAAAAAATGATTTCATACAGTAATTTTAATAAGTAATAAATTAAGTGAGATTTAATGTTACAAAATAATTATCGGACTCCAAAGATTTGCGCAAAATAATCTTAGCTAATTATAATTTTTAATAGTTTTATATTCACACTTCCTTAAAAAAGTACAAATGGCCTACGACGAATTTTTAGCGGACCGAATTGCGCATAGTTTACGATCAAAAGCGACTGTTTTTGAAAGCCGAAAAATGATGGGTGGCTTGGTCTTTTTTGTTGATAATAAAATGCTTTGCGGCATTCACATTGATAAAAAATTGGGCGACAGCTTATTGATGGCACGTATTGGAGAAACGGCCTATCAAGATGTTCAAAATATGGACCATGTACTTCCGATGGATTTTACGGGTCGGCCTATGAAGGGCTATGTATTTATCAGCCCTGATGGATTTGATCTGGACGAAGATTTGGATTTTTGGATTCAAAAATGTCTCGATTTTAATCCCTTGGCCAAAGCGAGTAAAAAGAAAAAGAAGGCAAAAAAGTAAATACGCATCCACGTTTATAAAAAATTTGGACAGCTCAGTGTCCTCTATAATTACAAATTGGAATTTTAACGTATTGTTACATCATTAATTATGTATTTTAGGAGACGTTAGAATACGTTCTAACGACTTTCTTTTTTTGCATATTAAAATTCAACAACGATGAATCATACATTACTTAAGATTCTTCTACCTTTTCTTCTATTCCTTTCGGGATTATCCGCCCAAGAAGTAGACATTCAAAACTATTCGACGAATGTTAATGGTCAGGTAGAATTAGACATTGAGGCCAAGGCTGATCATTATTACATTTTACAGGTTAGGCATGCACCTAGCGGAGATTTTGAATGGTCTACCTCTCTTACCATTGGAGAAGAAGGTACCATGACCATTTCTGAACCCTTAAAGGCGTATCCTTTAGAACACTATCGGGTACTCGAATACCCGGACATTTCTCCGATTGATTCAGATGGTGACGGTGAAGACGATATCATAGAATTTTATGATATGCCGACGCAAGGTCCGTTTAATTATGCGGCACCGATAGACCTGAATGATGGTAGTGTCACCGTGGATGAGCAGACTACTTTTAAGGAATTATCCATATCTGGAATCGACGTCCCTTGGGCGCCATTTCTGGATGATCAAGAATTTGTAAAGTTTGTGATCGTAGATTTGAATTCCAATAAACCGGAGTTGTATTTTATCAATAGTGAAACACATTATATCCATCAAGATTTTATGGATGAGGTCGGGATCAGTATTTTCGATGATGTAATTACTGGTGAAATTGTATTTCATCCTACCGTTGTAGCCGACAATGGAACTTTAGGGGTATATAGTTTCAATTACAGTTTTGGATTTGGTGAACCATTTTCCACGGTTCAGAAATGTCACGAATTCATCGCTTTGAACATGCCTTATCTGAAAAACAATCTTTCATATTTCGTAACATCCGATAGTGAGTTTCAATACTTCAATGAAAAAGATAAATTTGATGATTCCAGAGTTCCCATTTTATTTGAAGATGAGGTCTATGCAGACATCGATTATCTCGCGCTGAATGTCTCTGAAGGTTTCGGACTGTTTCGACTAATGGATTTGGAAGAAACACCGAATTCTAAAGATATTGTTCTGTACGAATCGTTACCGAATACCTTACCGCGTGTCGGTGGAATTATCACCTCATTTATACAGACACCTCTATCGCATGTTAATTTACGTGCCATCCAAGACAATGTTCCGAATGCTTTTATTCGAGACCCATTGGCGATTGACTCCATCAATAATTTATTGGGTAAGTATATTTATTATCGCGCCGATCAGGACGAGTATTATATTCGAGAAGCGACCTTAGAGGAAGTGAACGACTGGTATGAAGATATCAGACCAGACGAAGAACAGATTCCTGCCTTAAATTTAGATTATACCGATATCTTGCCTTTGGATGACATTGACTTCAATATGTCGGATGGATTTGGAGCAAAATGTACGAATGTGGCTACGATGCGAACGTTTGGATTCCCAGAAGGAACCTTACCGAATGGCTTTGGAATTCCATTTTATTATTATCAAGAATTCATGAAATACAATGGTTTCTTTGATGAAATCCAAACCATGTTAGACAATCCAGATTTTCAATCTGATTTGGATACACGGATAGACATGTTGAAGGAACTTCGAAAGTCTATTCGAGATGCTGATATGCCGCAATGGATGTTGGATGATCTTCAAGAAATGCATGATGCTTTTCCAGCAGGAACTGCGGTACGATGTCGATCGAGTACGAATAATGAAGATTTACCTGGATTCAGTGGTGCTGGTCTCTACACGTCAAAAACGCAACATTTAGATGAAGGACATATATCTAAATCCATCAAGCAAGTGTACGCGAGTATGTGGAATTTTAGAGCTTTTGATGAAAGAGATTTTTATCGAATCGATCAATTTGCTGCGTCCATGGGTGTATTATGTCATCCAAATTATTCAGATGAAAAGGCCAATGGTGTAGGTGTCAGTACAGATCCAATTTATCAAACGGACCATACATTTTATCTGAATACGCAACTTGGTGAAGATTTAGTAACCAATCCGGATGCGCTGTCCATACCTGAAGAAATTCTATTGGATCAAGTTTCAGTAACGGAAGACGACTATGTAGTGATTCGATACTCGAATCTCGTGGACAACAATGAATTGATCATGACGGAGTTTTATCTTGATGAAATGCGTGATTTCATGCAAGTCATTCACGACGAATTTCAAAAACTATATGAAGTCGAAGGAAATGATGATTTTGCTGTTGATATTGAGTATAAAATTACCAGCGAAGATCAACTGATCATCAAACAAGCTCGCCCTTGGGCATCCTTCTGGATTGATCTTAGTACCAATACAGAAGACTTAGAAGAAATTGCGATCGATTTGGTACTTTTCCCGAATCCCGTTCAAGATGCCTTCTATATCAATTGTGACTGTTCAGCAGACAGGGTTTATATTAGAAACATGCTCGGACAGGTGGTTCAGCAGGAAGCATTCCGTTCCAATACCAATGGGCAAATAATCAATGTACAAGGATTGACTTCGGGTGTTTACTTCGTGCAAGTGGCCAATCCATCTAATCAGATATTGTCGACCAGAAAAATCATAGTGAAGTAAGCTTTATCAGCATTTAATTTCTTGATTTTTGGAAATAAAAAAAGTGCTAGATCTCTTCGTTCTAGCACTTTTTTTATTTGATTTATGGAAGAATTATTCTTCCTCTCCAAGGACCGTATCCATCATATCTTTCATCTCATCGACCTTTTGATTTACTTCTTGAGATAATGCATCTTGAGCTTCTTCCGCCATACCTGAGCCTAAGGCTTGTACTTCTTCAACTGCATCCGTAACTGTTTCTTCTACATTTTCTTCTATAATAATGGCATCATCAACAAGTTCATTACCATCACCATCAAGATCTTCAAAACCTGCGGCTTTAGCGGGTTCCTTCTTGCCTGCTTCCGGTAACGATATGGTAGTCTCGCCTACCTGAATAGTATTGGGGTCATCCTTGACAGGAGGTGTTTTATCTTCTCCTGAGTAATTTCCGTCAGCATATTTCGCTGCTTTTGAAAAGAAATCATCGGTATCCTCCAATAAAGAGCCTCCTGCATCCAGTACTGTATCTGCAAATTCACCTTTAGGCTCTAAAGCTTCCTCTGCTTCCAAGGCCTTCGCCTTCTCATAGGTTTCATCAAATTTTTCAGACACTTTTTCCGATAAATCTTTCGCCTTTTCTATTATTTTGTCTTTTGCATCCAGCACCTTTTCTCCAACCGTTTCCGAAAGATCGGCAGCCTTTTCTGTTAGATCACCGCCAACTTCCAATACTTTTTCTCCGACTTTCTCACTGATTTCACCGGCTTTTTGAGTAGCTGATTTACTAGTTTCGATCACTTTTTTACCCACTCCTTCTGTAAAAGTACCTGCTTTTTCGACCGCTGGGCTATCTGAAATATCATCTATTAAATTTTTGGCTTTATCCTTCAGACTACCTAGGGTATCCCCAGCCTTATCGATCACATCACCGGCAATATCCTTGCCTTTATCATACACATCACCCGCAATATCCATCCCTTTCTCTAAAGCATCACCTGCCATATCTTTCCCTTTATCCAAGACAACGGAACCTTTATCCATGATATCTTCACCGATTTCTACACTTTTATCCTTTACTTTTTTTGCGCCAGATTTAGAAACGGAAGTAACTCCAAACAATAATTTTCTTATTTCTCCTAAAAATCCCATTTTATTATTTTTGATAGAAAATTAAGACGATTTGCATAATTATCAAGTATTTCAAGATAAATATTTGATTAATTTTAGTTTTTGGTCGATTAATAAGAATATTGAGGAACATTCGATAAATAGAATATTTATAGTGAGTACACAGGATCAGATTAAAGAAGTCTTAGAGAAGTTGGTGGAGCTGAAACGTATTGAAAAGCATTTTCAATCTACCATGAATCAATTAGATAATGCTTATCTAAAGCTGGATGAGTTACACGATGTCTTAGAAAAAGAGTACAAAGACGTGAAGGAGTTGGAAGGTCTTTCTATGAAATCACTATTTCATAAAGTCTTGGGCAGTAAGGAAGAGCAAATTGAAAAGGAACGACAAGAGTATCTTCAGGCATCATTGCGATACAATGATTTTAAAAAATCCGTGGAACTTTTGGAATATGAACGTGATTTGCTCAAAAAGAAAATTACAGATGTAAGTATCCTTGAAAACAAACTGGGTGCCTTGAAGAAGGTTCGTGAAAAGGAATTACTGATGTCTAATTCTCAGCAGGGAAAAGAACTAATGCGTATTGTTCACCATCTGGACCAGTTGATTAGTCACCGAAAGGAACTCAATGAAGCACGCCAAGCTGGTCAGGATGCAGCACATAATTTGAAAGTACTGCTTCAATTTTTGAAAAAAGCGAAAGATTGGGGAAGTTGGGATATGATGGGTAATAAATCAAGAAACGCCAGTTACTATAAACGGGATTCCATAGATCAAGCCCGAGAAGCTTCCTATCATGCGAAACATCATCTCAACCGGTTTCAAAAAGAACTACATGATATCGGAGAAAGACAGTATAATTTCGAGGTTAATATTGGTAATTTCAATACCTTCACGGATATTTTCTTTGACAATTTAATTTCGGATTGGATTATACAACAGAAGATTAAAAATGCCCTTCATAATGTTGACGGTGTTTATGACAAAGTACAACGATTATTGCAATCGATTGACCATAAAATCAACAACTTGAAGGGCGAGCAGCAACGATTAAATACTGCAAAAGATCAAATCATATTAAATACAAACTAAACGAAGCGAAAAATTTATTAGATGCATAAAATATTGGTGGCGAATAGAGGTGAAATTGCTTGTAGAGTGATTCATTCTATAGGTAAGATGGGATATAAAAGTGTGGCCGTCTATTCAGAGGCAGATCGATTGGCCAAACATGTTAAATTGGCCGATGAGGCATACCATATTGGTCCTGCGCCCAGTAAAGATTCTTATCTAGACATTGAAAAAATTCTGGATGTTTGCAAACGGGCTGGAGTGACTATGATCCATCCAGGATATGGATTTCTCAGTGAAAATTCGGCTTTCGCCCAAAGGGTATCCGAAGAAGGACTGATATTTATTGGTCCGGGAACGGAAGCCATTGAAACCATGGGAAGTAAATTGGCGGCAAAAGAAGCCGTTAGCAATTATGATATTCCAATGGTTCCCGGTACAGAAAAAGCCGTAGAAGATCCACAGGAAGCGATCCGAATTGCAAAAGAAATTGGATTTCCCATATTAATCAAAGCCTCTGCTGGGGGTGGTGGAAAGGGTATGCGTTTAGTGGAGCATGAAGAAGAATTAGAATCTCAGATGCAAATGGCGATCAGTGAAGCGATCAGTTCTTTTGGTGATGGCGCTGTTTTCATCGAAAAATTTGTCCGAAATCCAAGGCATATAGAAATTCAAGTGTTAGCAGACACGCACGGAACCATCTTGCACCTAAACGAACGAGACTGTTCCGTTCAACGTCGTCATCAAAAAGTAGTGGAAGAAGCCCCGAGCGCTGTTTTAACACCTGCACTTCGTCAAAAAATGGGTGAAGCAGCTATTCGAGTAGCACAAGCCTGTGATTATGTTGGTGCCGGAACAGTAGAATTTCTGGTCGATGATGACTTGAATTTTTATTTTCTGGAGATGAATACCAGACTACAGGTGGAACATCCTGTGACTGAATTAATCACGGGAATCGATTTGGTGGAACAGCAAATCAAAGTTGCTCTTGGAGAAAAATTAGCCATTTCTCAAGATGACATCGGGATTGAAGGGCATGCCCTAGAATTGAGAATTTACGCAGAGGATCCGCTGAATGACTTTTTACCAGATATCGGAACGATCAGCACCTATAAAAAGCCGACCGCCTCTTACGTGCGATTGGATGATGCTTTTGAAGAAGGCGATACAATTCCAATTTATTACGATCCGATGATCGCAAAATTAATAGTATATGGTAAGGATCGAGCAGAGGCGATTCAAAGAATGCAGTCTACCATTGCTGACTTCCAGATAGAAGGCATCAAAACGACCTTAGACTTTGGAACCTTTGTGATGAACCATGAAGCTTTTCAAAGTGGAAATTTTGACACCAATTTTGTCAAAAAATACTTTCATGAAGAAGCGCGATTAGCGCAAGAAAAAGAAGCCTTTGAAGCAGGCTCTGCCCTACTCGCTTTATTGAAAAAAGAACGTTCATTAGAACACAGAACTGTATAAGTATATGAAAAAAATCGCCTTACATTGGAAAATATTAATTGGAATGCTATTGGGCTTCCTTGTTGGATATGCCTTTACTGCAGCCGGTTATGATCAATTTATTAAGGATTGGATTGGCCCTTTCGGAACCATATTTGTCCGACTACTCAAAATGATCGCCATTCCATTAATTATTGCTTCTTTGATAAAAGGCGTTTCCGACTTGGAAGATATTGCCAAGTTTTCAAAAATTGGGCTACGAACCATTCTCATTTACGTATTTACGACGTTGATCGCCATCTCTATCGGCTTAGCTTTGGTCAATATTGTACAACCTGGCAATCACATTTCTGACGAGACCTTACAAGAACTGCTTGCAGAAAATAGTGGAACCGCTGGTGCTAAAATTGAAAATGCGCAAAAAACAATGAATTCAGGACCGCTCCAACCATTGGTGGATATCGTACCTGATAACATATTTTTTGCGATGTCTAAGAATGGCCTAATGTTGCAGGTTATCTTTTTTGTGATTCTGTTTGGTGTTTGTATGATATTGATAGAAAAAGAAAAAGCGCAACCGCTCAAAAATATATTCGATGCACTGAATGAGATCATTATGAAAATGGTCGATTTAATCATGCTATTCGCTCCTATTGGGGTTTTTGCCCTGATGGCAAAATTAGTCGCGGAAACCAGTCGACCTGATTTGTTAGTCGCTCTGCTTTGGTACGGATTAACGGTCATTGTTGGACTGGCCTTGATGATTCTGTTTTACATCATGGTGGTCTACTTTTTCACAGGAAAATCACCGTCATTCTTTCTCAAAGGAATCAGTCCGGCACAATTGGTTGCCTTTAGTACCAGCTCCAGTGCAGCTACCCTACCTGTAACAATGGAACGTGTAGAAGAGCATCTCGGTGTCGACGAGGAAATCAGCAGCTTTGTATTGCCCGTTGGAGCAACCATAAATATGGATGGAACCAGTTTATATCAAGCTGTCGCTGCTGTATTTATATGTCAGGCATTGGGTGTCGACCTGACATTCGGAGCCACCATTATGATTTTATTAACAGCCTTACTAGCTTCTATAGGATCCGCTGCCGTGCCAGGAGCGGGTGTGATCATGTTGATAATCGTACTAGAATCCATCAATTTCCCTTCCGAATTACTGGGTACTGGAATCGCTATGATTTTGGCGGTTGATCGACCGCTAGATATGTGTAGAACGATGGTCAATGTAACGGGTGATGCAACCGTTTCTATGCTCGTGGCTCATTCTACTGATCAGCTTGGCGACCCTTTGAGTAGAGAATTAGACGATCATTATAAAGCATAGAGCTTTATTGATTATTTTTGGCCTGAAACTCGGAAAACAATTGACAATGAAAAAAATCAGTTTATTAGTTCTTATTACATGTGTGATTGCTGCTTGCAAGCAAGAAACAAACTTCATACTTCCATTGCCGACAAACGGGGAAACCTACGTCAAAGAGGATATGGAAAATCCTGAAAAAAGTAATGCTAAAAAAGCGTGGAAGAAAAAATTATTTCGAACACCGGAAGGCTTAGATGCCGAGCAAATTGAACTACAAAATAGTTTTGCCAAATTTGAACGACGAAATACAGCGATTTCAACGAGAACGCCTATCGAAATCATCGCAGATGGTAAGATTACAGGTGAATGGGTTGAAAGAGGAAGTAAAAATCAGGCTGGATCTGTATTCGTAACAGAATACGATCAAGAAACAGATGAGTTATGGTTGATTTCAGCAGGAGCGCATTTATGGAAAAGCAACATCGATGGTTTTAGCTGGGAGGTCGTCAATCACAATGCGCGCTTCCACAATCAATTTTTAGATATCGTCAAAACGGAAGACGGATCAAAAAGAATTTTATCGGCTATTTCAAATATGCCGCACTATAGTGATGATATGGGATTGACTTGGACACAATCGACTGGATTTGGAGAAACGGGAAATCCTAGAATTAAAAACCCTTTCACAGTAGATGATTCTCTTTCATACACCTACTTTTTGGGACAAGCAAGTTCGACGCAAAGTGTTGGACTATATGTTACTAAGGACAAAGGTGTAAGCTATGAAAAATTGTATGATTTTAATACCAGCGATCGCCGAAACCTGAGCCTAAGTATTACTAAGAATAGTAATGAAATCTATGTTCTTGAACAGATAAGCGCTTCTACCAGTCGATTGCATCGTATGAACGAGGATCAAACACAATTGGAATTGATCGAACCATTCGCACCGGTTTCCTATAATCAAGGAGAAGGAAGCTTTGTATCTGTTTTCAAAGATGGAATCACCTACCTGTATGCTTTGGAAAGATCAACTACATCAAATATCCATTTGTCTACCAATTTTGGTAAGACTTGGGAAGAAAAGCCCGCATTGCCTTCCAACCCATGGGGCGTTGGAATATTTGTTAGTGCGGAAGATCCGAACTTTTTGATGTATGGCGATATCGAATGTTATCGAAGCTTTGATGGCGGTGATAGTTTCGAGAAAATCAACAGTTGGGGTGATTATTACTCCGATGTCGTAGGAAGTTTACACGCCGATATGATGTATTTCTCCGAGTACACGGATGAAGATTCAGGTGAGCATTTCATGTTGATTAGTAATCATGGTGGAATTTCAAAATTAGATGAGTTTGGTGGAAAACCACTGAATATTTCATTGACGGGCTTGAATGTTTCTCAGTACTACAGTGTTCGAACCGGACCAGATGAAGAATATGTCTATGCTGGGTCCCAGGATCAAGGCTTTCAACGAACCAAAGATAAACCAGGAGAAATCATGGACTTTGGTCAAGCTATTTCAGGAGATTATGGGCACATCGTATTTACAAAAGAACAACACTTATGGACTGTATATCCAGGTGGTTGGGTTTCTTATTGGCCCGTACCACACAACTCTGGCATATCATTAAATTATACGGTAGAATCATCGAACGAAAGTGTTTGGATACCGCCTCTACACGCCACAGAGGGATCCAACCTCAACCAAATTTTAATGGCAGGTGGAAATGTTGATGGTGGAACAGGATCCTATTTGATCCGTCTTTTTGCGACCTCTACGGCTCTTGAAGCGTCACAATTTGATTACGATTTCAGAGCTGCCAGTAGCGGAGGCGTAGTATCTGCGATAGCTACAGGCGATGAATTTGATGAAACCATTTATGTAGCTACGGATAACGGACGGTTTTTCTATAGTCACGATTATGGAGATACTTTCAACAAGACAGCTGTTGTAAATGGTGGACACTATTTGTACGGTCAGGTTATTATTCCGTCCAAGTTGAATTCTGATAAAATCTATACTGGTGGAAACGGTTATAATGGTATTCCAGTCATGCGTTCTACGGATGGTGGTGAAACTTTTGAGCCATTTGGTGACGGTTTACCGAATACTACGGTTTTAGGTATGGCATTGAATGAGGACGAAAGTTTACTTTTCGCAGCAACTACTTCTGGACCATATGTTTGTGTACTAGCCGATTATAAGTGGTACGATATGTCTGGGGAGGCAGCTCCAGATGTTACTTACTGGAGTGTAGAATTGGTGAATGATGACAACACGGTACGATTTGGTACCTATGGTCGAGGAATCTATGATTTCAATATTTCAGAATTTGTTAATACACAAGAAACTGCTTTAGAGGAAGAATTAAAAGCCAATGTGTATCCGAATCCTATTGCGGATTTCGTGACTATTGAATGGCCTCTAGGAGCGATTTCTGATGCAGCAATATTTGATCTTCAAGGGAGATATATCCAATCAATAAAAACGACTGAAAATAAAACGTGGATTTCTTTAGCGAATTTATCATCTGGACAATATTACCTGCGCTATAATCATAACAATACGATTAAATCTCAAACCATAATAAAATTATAATGTCAAATCAAATTCTAGGAATAGGATCTAGAGTAAAGCATCCAGCTTTTGGTGAAGGTGCGATTATTGGAGTTGATGTAGCAGCCTATAAGGTCTGCTTCATGATGTACGGAATTAAAAATGTAGGGAAAGACTACAATAACTGGGAAGTCATTGATGCCATTGAGTATGAACAAGCTCAAAGTTTTACGGAAGCAGAAAAAGCCTTAAGCAAAATTTTGAGGTTTTGGAATGCCAGTCAAGAGGTCGTTGAACTAGGAGATAAATGGGATGACGGCATGATGGTATTACAACCTGGAGACGATGGTTTAAAATCTAAAGAAATTCCGATTAAAACTTTTTTCCACAAAATTGTTATGGTAAGGGACAGATTGAGAGTCATGGAACAACGAATCAATGCCAGTAAGTTGACGGATGAAGAAAAGGTGAATTTACAGCAGTATATCACGAGAATTTATGGTTCCTTGACGACTTTCAATGTACTTTTCAAATATAAAGAGGACCACTTCAAAGGTGATGGTGGTAAATCTTAAAATGCGGTATTAATCATGAAACGAATAGGTTTCTTACTCATATGTGCTTTGGGCGTAAGCCTACTCCTACAATCATGTATCGAAGCAATCAATAATTTCGAACAGTTACCGAATGGTACTTGGAGAGCAGTATTGGTTCTTGAGAATAAAAATTTCACCACCACGGATCAAGATGAAGAGGTATTTTTAGGTGTAGACGGACTCAATGATGGCGAATTACCTTTTAACTTTGAAATCGAATATGATGCCAATGGTACAATGCAAGCCACCATCATAAACGGAGAGGAACGAATCCAAGTTTCTGAGATTCTGTATGGACGAAACAATAAGCTAGCTAAAGATTCATTTCGATTTGTTTTTCCAGAGTATGATTCTTACTTACAAGGAACTTATGAAGACAATGCGATCAACGGTCGATTTGTGATCAAAAGTAAGGATAACTATTCAATTCCATTCAAAGCGACCTATGGACAAAATTATCGATTTACGGCACTTAAAAAAACGCCCCTAACGGACCTCAGTGGGATTTGGGAATGTACTTTTTCTGAAGGAACGGAAGATGCTTATAAGGCATTAGGAGCATTTAAACAAGATGGAAATCATTTAACGGGAACCTTCAGAACCGAAACGGGAGATTATCGCTTTTTAGAAGGAACCATTCAAGGGAATAAAGCCTATTTGTCCGTATTTGACGGTACGCATGCCTTTTTATTCTCCATGAAACTCACGGATCCAAATACCATGGTCGGATCTTTTAAAAGTGGAAACCACTATAAAACGACTTGGACAGCAAAAAGAAACGACGCTTTTGAACTAACCGATCCCTCTGAATTAACCTACCTGACTCAAGAAGATCCCAGCTTTGATTTTTCGTTCAAAGATTCCAAAGGAACAGCGATTCAATTAACGGATAATATCTTTAAGGATAAGATCAAAGTGCTTAGTATCATGGGTACTTGGTGTCCAAATTGTAAGGATGAAATGATTTTTCTGAAAGATATCCAGAAACAATACCAAGATAAACTGCAAGTTCTAGCAATAGGTTATGAACGCTATCGCGATGAGGCAAAAGCATTAGAAGCGCTGGACCGATATAGTCAAGTGATGGATTTAAATTTCCCCATCGTACATGGTGGTCTGGCCAGTAAATCACTTGCTTCTGAAGCATTCCCGATGTTAAATAAAATCATCTCATTTCCTACCATATTGGTATTAGATCGAGACAATAAGGTTCAATACATACATACCGGATTCAATGGACCTGCAACGAGTAAATATGATTCCTTTGTAAAGGAATTCAATGCGCTCATTCAAAACATTCAATAAATTCATCCCAACTAATAATGAAAAAATACGCTAAAATTGTCTTCATAACTGGGGCAACTTCTGGAATCGGAGCTGCATGCGCCAAAGAATTTGCCAAAGCGGGTTATCACTTAATCATTACTGGAAGGCGTGCAGAAAGATTAGCGGCTATTAAGGACAAATTAGTATATAAATATGGGGTGTCTATAAAAACACTATGTTTTGATATTCAGAGCCAAAAGCAAACAGAAAAAGCCTGGTCCACACTTCCAGAAAAATGGCAAAATAAAATTCATATATTAATCAATAATGCCGGCGGTGCGAAAGGCAAAGACCCGATTCATAAAGGTGATTTGAATCATTGGGAAACTATGATTAACACCAATATCAAGGGGCTGCTATATATCACCAGATTGGTATCTCCAGGTATGGTAAAACGGGAAAAAGGACATATCATCAATGTCTGTTCGACTGCTGGTCATGAAGTCTATCCAAATGGCAATGTCTATTGCGCTACTAAACATGCGGTAGATGCTTTGACCAAGGGAATGCGATTGGATCTTCATAGCCACGGAATCAAAGTATCTCAAGTAAGCCCCGCGCATGTAGAAGAAACAGAATTTGCGCTCAATCGATTCGATGGGAATAAGGAAAAAGCCAAAATTTACACCGATTTCAATCCTCTGACTAGTAAAGATGTCGCTAGAACCGTATTCTTTATTGCATCGCAGCCCAAACATGTCAATATTCAAGATGTGATACTCATGGGCACCCAACAAGCCAATAGTACCACTATACATCGGTCAGGGAGAATATATGACAAAAAATAGTTGAAACTGCCAACTACTTTTTGCGCACTAAATAATACGATTGGAACGTGAAAAAATCATTTATCCAAGGAATGACGCCTAGCCAATTCCACAATTTTCTTGTTTTATAACCGAACTTATAGAAATAGATAGGTGCAACAAAATATTTAGTTCTTTCCACCCGGACAAAATTATTTTTACGGCAAAGTTTCTCAAATCGAGCCGTGGATATTCTGGTGTCTTTTATTTCCAATAGATTCTCGATCATTTTTGGGCTTTCGCCAAAAGCTTTCAATACCGTGGCATACATGGATCGAGGGAGTAAGTGATAATACGGTAACTTCGATGCAATCTTAGATACACAGATTTGTTGATGACCGCCATATGGCATACGCCAAGCGGGAAATCCAAAGAAAATATATCCACCTTCTGCCAAGAAATCACCGACCCGTTTCATAAATTTTTCTTGATCATGAATATGTTCGATCACATCCTTTAAGATGATTAGGTCAAACTTATCCTGTTCTTCCATTTCAAAGGCATGAATATCTTTAGAAATAAAATTCAGTCGACCATTTTCAATCGCTTCACTCTGAAACTCTTTGGCCAGCTTCACTCGAGAAGGACTCAACTCAACTCCGAGGCCGATACTCCCCTGCTCCACAAATGCTTTTAATACTCCACCTTCCGCCGATCCAATTTCCAAAACACGAGCTGGAATGCCCTGTTCGTAGAAGGCCTGAATAAAAGGAAGAATAGAACTCTTCGCATTTTTATACTGTATGTCAAAATAAGTCGCTTTATCGTGGCTTAAATGTGCCATGCAAGAGATTTGGTAAAAAAAATTAAAAGTAAGCTTAATTTCAAATATTGACTTGAGAGATACCCTATAAATTTTTATAATATGTAATATTCTGGGATAACAAGGAGTTCAAAAGAACATACAAGGACCTCTGACATAATTATTCTCCGAATTATGAACTTTTTTCGTGCTGATCCTATTACTTTTGTGGAAACGATAGTGTACGAAATTATGGCGATATATATTACGGATGATTGTATTAATTGTGGGGCCTGCGAACCAGAATGCCCGAATAATGCAATTTATGAAGGTGGTGTGAATTGGACGATGAGTGAGGGAACCTCCTTGACGGGCAGTTATACTTTAGAAACTGGTGAAACAGTGGATGTTGATGCAGATAATGATCCCGTATATGAGGACTATTATTTTATCGTCGCAGATAAATGTACCGAGTGTAAAGGATTTCATGAAGAACCTCAGTGTGCGGCAGTCTGTCCTGTAGATTGTTGCCTGCCTGATCCAGATCGTGTTGAATCGGAGGAAGTTCTGCTGGATCGTCAAAAAACGTTGCACGCAGAATAAACAAATCCTTCGGAGCAATTCCGTTTGAATGCTTGAAATTTTCATTAGATTTGAAGATATCAACTCCAAATGAATCGAATGAATACCTACGTCTTAAGCTTTCTCTGT
>JAHDFB010000068.1 GCA_020628475.1 Saprospiraceae bacterium
AGTGAAGGCAAAAGATCGATCTTAGCTGGAGTTCCTGTCTCCCTACCGGCCATGGTTAAAGCTTATCGCATGCAAGAAAAAACGGCACAGGTAGGATTTGAATGGGATAATATTGAAGATGTATGGGCCAAGGTGGAAGAAGAAATTGCCGAGTTAAAAGAAGCCGTCCAGCAAAAATCCCAGAAAGAAAAGGAAGAAGAATTCGGAGATGTGCTCTTTTCACTGATCAATTATGCTCGTTTTATCGATGTCGATCCAGAGACTGCTTTAGAAATCGTCAATAAAAAATTCAAAGCTCGATTCGAATACATCGAACAACAAGCACCCAAATCGCTTCATGAGATGAGCCTAGAAGAAATGGATGTGCTTTGGAATAAGGCAAAAAATCTACATTTATAGAACCAGAAGACTTTTTGAGCTGTTATAATAGCTACAAAGTATTTATATAATTACCTTTGTGCTGATATAAAAAAATAACTATGTCGTTCTTATATATATTCGCTATCATCTTTGGAACCTTTGCTATTAGTTTCTTCTTGATTAATATCCGTCATATTTTCACGGGGAACGAATTCAGAGGAACTTGTTCGTCGAATAACCCGATGGTAAAAGATCGATTCGGCAATTGTAATGTCTGCGGAAAAGGACCAGACGAAGTATGCGCCAATCCTAATAAAGATCAAAGAAACGACTTAGACATGCCAAGCATAGGGGCAATCTAGTATTGTTCCACACACTTTAGTAACATAATTATTACTATTGAATGCATACTCGAATCCTTAGATAATCCTCTTATACAAAATGGAAATGCATTGAGAAAACTCCCAATGCATTTGTGATTTCATTCAGGCCTATAGTAGATCAGAATTGTCTATCGTAAATTAGTCAATTTACTGAAGTTAATCGCAACAATCCCCAAAACAACAAATAGAGCCCCCACTCCTAGTATTAGCATAGCCTTTGGTTATAGTTAGTTCACCTCCCACATAATTATTCAGAAAATAAAGTATGTGTTTGTCTCAATACGGTAAATGTAGTATAAAGACAGCTTAAAACCAACTCTTAGCGCTTATAAATCAAGCTATTAACAAACTTTTCTTAAAGTAAATTATTATTATATATATACTGGAGTCAAAATCAAGGCATATTCCTACTATCCAAGTGCCTTAATCGATATGAATCATTTTCCTCGTTTGTTTGAAATCTCCGGATTTCATCTGATAGTATAATGATCCTAGTTCTGGAATCATTTTTCGATTGATCGTCAATTTATTCAATCCTTTCTTGCCCTCTTCCGTCAACGAATAGATCGTCTTACCTTCCACATCGAAAAACTCAAAGAACACGCGCCCATCTTCTGGTAAGTAATATTCGATTTTCGTTTCTCGCTTCCAAGGATCCGGTTCATTATTACTCAACATATATCCTTCCACCATTCGATCCGATAATTTCAAAAAGTTCAACTCTTCATGCATCAAATCCATTTGATGTTGCATAGACTCCAGATCGAATAGCACCTGATCCCCACGCTCCGAATGCAACATGATGTTGGCGCGTCCATCACCGGTTATTACTGCCACATTACCATCCAATTTCATTATTTCATCACTAAGAATCAATAAGGAATCCAATTCTACGGTACCCTGCTTGGCGCGCATTTTTATCATCGCATCCAATGGAGGATAAGCACCAAAATGTACATCTCCCCAATAACTATCCATAGAAATACTGGCGTCATCCAACACGGAAATCGAGTCGGCAAAAATATTCATGTAGCTCACCACACTCATGTCGCTACTGTTTTTAGATAGATTGACGGCATAGCCATCAGTCGTGACATCAATCGTACCATCTAAATCCTGAATGGTGATCACACGCTGATCTCGATCCATATCAAACATACCTTCAAAGACGATATCATCCGTTTCCACCACCACATCCGATCCTTTTGGTACACGAATGACAAAATCAATATCAGGCTCGTTGATGTCCACGGTCACCGTATTGAGTAGCTTCGATATTTGGACTTGATCCGATGCATCCGCTTCATTGGACATTTCAATGATCGCTTTTTCACGTTCTTCTCCGATGACCGAAAGCGATTTCATATCGCCTGTCACTTTCAAGGTTTTAAAATTTTTATCGATGGTTATTTGTGCTATAGACGTCTGAGTCAATAGTACAAAAAGTAGTACAATTAATTTGTTCATTTTTAAATACTTAATCATTTAATCAATAGAGTCCCTTTGACTTGGTCTTCCTGTAGGAATTGATCAGGTTCCGATAGTCTTAATTTAGACCAAGTACTCACTCCTTTTTTATTCGTTGAATAAGCTTATTCAATTGAGCATCGCTCTTTCCTAAAATATGTTCTTCATTTCGTTCGATTCGTATATCTGGTTCAGTCCCATGCCCATCCAAGGTCTTGCCATTTCGTTGAAAGGACAACATGGTCGACAATTTGATACGGATATTAGAATGTTCTAAATAAAATTTCTTGGATCGTCCACTGGATCCATTAGTAGTCATACCCACGATGTTTACATTGGGGAGTCCTTTGAAAGCAGAAGCAAAAACAGAAGCCGCACTAAAAGCACTTTCGTCTACCAACACATATATCGGACAGGATAAAGTCATCCCATTACTTTTCAATAGCATATAATAAGCTTCACTAAATTTAGAACGATCAAAAGAATCCTCCGTTTTAAAGTCTGCATTAAAAGCATCAATTGCCGCTCGATCGCTATCCGTAAAATGTTCCGAATAGTAATTGTATAGATATCGACCACGCATACTTTCTATATCCTCATCTAGCTGCTGATCACTGCGCACATAAGCCACATTCGCCACCCAAGGTGATTGATCGGCTGGAACAATATATCCTGACCAGCTATGTAAGATATCTCGACGACCTCCTCCATTTCCGCGAAGGTCAATGATCAAGGCTTGTGCATGCTTATATTTCTCCATCAGCCTATGAAGGTATGCCTCTAAATCCGGAAAATCTTCATACGAAAACATGGCCGGAAGACGGAGATAAGCGATGGAATCTTCCATCCAACGATCTAATTTTTCGAAATCAAATGTTTCGCCGAAATAAGCCGCTCGGACCAAAGCCATATCTTGATTATGTCCGGGATTCCTCCATCGATGTTTTTTATCACTCAAGGCAAGCTGAAGCGATTGATCCGACGATCCATTGGTTAATACAACATCCACCGTCTCCAAAGAATATTGACCTTGTTTGACAAACAACTCTCCGATATCTCGAAGATCTTTTGTCCCGTCATAGAACATCGCTGCAGCCGGAGCTTTTTTCCTTCTGTAGGCATATCGTTCTATAAAGTCCATGATCGGAAGACCTTCAATACTTTTTATATAAGGGTATTCCTTCGAATAATATTCGTAGCATCTCACCTCCTTATTATATTTCAGGGCAGCCACCCGACCTTGAAGCGGTGCCACAGCAAAAGGAAGATGTCGGTCAAACAGCTCTATTTCGTCTTCATCAAAATCTTCCATTTTAACAGAAGCATGCCGATCCACCGTTTCTGCAATGATTTTTTCCATCTCGTTTGCCAGAAAAAGAACCGATACAGAATCTTGCTGCTCAATACTTGTTCTTGCTGTTTGAAAGCGTCGATCAAAATCATAATCGGACAATTGATAATAAGAAGATTGTCGCTCCAATAAATCCACAAATTGATTGAAATCTTCCAATGCCGCTTTCCGATCTATATGTTGTCCGAAACCATTAAGCCCAGTCAACATCAATCCTATGAGCACCATCACCTTCATCCTGATACAAGTTCTATTTTCCGTGATACTATTCATACAATATCCACTATTCTACAATTTTTTAATACGTTCTAAAGCAACGCCTGCCTCCTGCTTCAGCATGCTCGAATTACCTTGATCATCAATAATATCTTCTAAGTAAGATTCAATTCGACCCTCTTGAATTTCCGATAAGAAAGAAACCATGCGCACCTTCAATTTTTGATCCTGAGATTGCATCAATAATTGAATCAAGCCGATGCGTACCTCTTCCAAATGTGCATATGATTCTAAGGCATTCAGTGCAGCAAATTTCACATTCAAACTCGGATCCGATTGTACCGTCTGAAGCAACATATTCGGAATTTGTTCAGCTGGATCTTCTAACATGCTTACCCTATTGATCGCCTTGATCCGAGAACTTGTTTTCTTCTGGCTCAACATCGCTTGAATTTCGTCCAATTGATGATCCATTTGTTGCTGTGCATGCAGCCATTGCTCCTGTTTTTCCTGATGCTGACTCCACAGCAGTCCAGAAGACAATAGAATGATCAGTAATCCTATGACGATCAAAATGTACATCCACATGCGCCTTCTATCCGAAGTTGTTTCCATGCTTTGTGCTGGTAATTGCCTAGCAATGGCCTCCCAATCAGATATCGAAGGTTCCATCGATTCCAACCGTTCTTGATGTTGGTTTATGTAGTCTTCAAATTTCATGTTCTCTGATTTTACATAATTTCTTATTCAGCAGACGGAGTCCGTATCTATATTGACTCTTTGATGTGGAGCTACTCAGCCCCAAATAACTGCCTATTTCTTGATGTGTCAATCCCTCAAAACTATACATCGACAAGATAATCCGTGCCCGATCGGGCAAGTCCAAAATAGCCGCTTCCAATTGTTGATGCGAGACGCGTTCATACCATTGTTCATCCTCAACTTCCTCGATTACGTCCTGATCTGGCAATGCTTCCAGACTTTTTGTTCGCGCTCGAAGCAATTCCAATGATCGATTGATCACAATACGCTTCAACCAAGAAGAAAAAGTCCTAGCATCTTTCAGATTCGCTATATTCAAATACGCCTTCACAAAGGCATCTTGCAGGGCATCTTTTGCCATAGATTGATCGGCAAGAATCCGCATACACGAATTCAACATTTGTTTGGCATGCAAATCATACAGGCGTCTAAATGCCTGCTGATCCCCTGCCCTCACTTGTTCGACCAATTGTACAATATGTTGATTATCCTTCAAAAAGTAATTGCTTTCCTATATAAGATGCTGCCCATTTTAAATAGACGTAAATCCAGTCAAAAAAATTTTACGATTGCCATTGTCGACGATAGGTCGATGGCGCGCATCCTTTAATTTTCTTGAATTGACGATTGAAATTTGCCAAATTGGTAAAACCAACATCTTCAGCAATTCGATGGATGGTATCCCGACTCGTTCGCAAATAAGTGCAAGCGGTTTCGATGCGCAATTCATTTAGAAACTGTACATACGTTTTGTTGGTTTTGTGCTTAAATCGCTTTGAAAACTGAGAAACGCTCAAATTGGATAATCGCGCCACATCACGAAGTTCGATACTTTCTCGTAGATGCTTCATCGAATAGTCAATCACGCGGTCAATCGAATCTCGGATGTATTCTGTCGTCTCCAGATGAAAAGTCTGCGGATTAATACAGCTGTAATCGGAACTGCTCAATTGATGCAGAATACTGAAATATTGAGCCAATAGTTCTAGACCGTTCAAGGAAGGACATCGTTCGATAGATTCCAATAAAGCCTTCCCGACTTCTTGTTCCACCTTAATACCTCGGTGGGCATCTTGAAAAATCTTCTTGGCGGCGCTGAATTCAGGTATATCAAAAAATGCATCACCAAATGACGTCCGCGTAAAAAACAACGACACCGCGTGCACACCAGGACTTCGTTCTCCATAATATTCATGACTATTTTTCAATAAATGCGGAACATTGGAGCCTAGGACAAATATATCTCCTGCGGTAAACTGGCTAAAACTATTGCCCATCATCAATATCCCCTCTCCCTGAATAATAGCCGTAATCTGATATTCTGGATGATAATGCAGTAGATCGTAAAATCGAGCCCCTTTATCTACCTGCACACGCAAACTAGAATCAGCATTCTTGGGAATTTTGAACGAAATAGCCTTCATTATATCATCTTATCCTCTGCAAAATAAAACCATTTATCATGATCCCTGCTATCTCTATTTAACTTTTGACCTTCCAGTGCTAAATACGATCTAGAGAGCGCACATATCTCCTACAACAAATGCGGATGGCACTGGTGCTAGCGCTGCGCAATGGTAGCCGAAGGCTAGATGCTGGCTTGGCCAGTAGCCGAGCGAACAGCGAGCCATGAAGCATAGCGAAGACGCGCATAGGCGCAGCCATGCGTGGATTAGCACCCTCTTCTTCTAAAAAACCAAACCAGTATTTTACATATTATAAAAAATAATATATCATTTTGTCGATATACGCTATTTTTCGCCTGATCTGGATCCTAACTTTGTTGTATCAAACAAATATTTACACTAAAAAAACAATTATTATGAACCACTATTCATCCATTCAATTAAAAAATCGAATACTCGGGATGCTAGTATTCTGCATTATATCAAGTCTGGCTTTTGCACAAGATGAAAACCCTACAGCATCTTTATTGAGCAATCCGAACCATGGTATTGAATTGGGATATAACCACGAACTTTTATCATTAGCAGATTATTCTGTGTACTTGGGATATAATCGTAGTCACCCAATTACAGAATACATTCATCTGGATATGCAAGTAGGAGTATCACATGCAAAATATACCGCATATAGCTCATTTTTCACCAGACGAAGCAGTAATAATTGGACAGCATCCTCGTATGTAGGATTTAAAACGTATTTCATGCCCGCAAAATATGATTTTCGACTTTATGGTACGATCATGGCAGGAGGACATCTTCAGATTATAAATTACGATAGTGTCGAACGGCCAAATACTGTGAGTCCAATATTAGACTTATCTATTGGTCTTATGGGCGAATACAAACATGTATATGGAGGTATTGTAAGCGAGCGCGGATTGAACTATCTAATTGCCAAACTAGGATATCGATTTTAATAAGCAAGGGAGATATACATTTCATCAACAAGTATATTATCCGCAAAAAAACAACGAAAATGAAAAAGTTATCTTCTAAAACATATAAGAAGAGAACCCTCTGGACACTGATCTTAAGTTTTATCGCATTACTGAGCTATGCACAGCAAACAGGCTCGGAAACTGCTAAGCACATCCAACCACAGCACGGTATTGAATTGGGCTATAATCATGAAATTTTCTCCTTGGCCGATTATTCCGTGTACTTGGGGTATAACCGAAGTTATCCAGTTACGAAACACATTCACCTCGACATACAGACGGGCCTATCCCATGCGAAATACACGGGCTACAACAGTTTCTTCAGTCGATTGAGCAGTAATAAATGGACGGCCTCTTCTTATATCGGATTTAAGACCTACTTTAACTCGGCGAGTCATAAAGTTCGCATGTACGCCTTGATCATGGCAGGCGGGCATCTGCAAGCAGATTTTTATGAAGATACGGATCGGGAGGATACGATCATTCCATCGCTAGGATTGTCCTATGGTCTGATGGGTGAATACAAAAATATCTATGGTGGTATCGTCAGTGAACGAGGATTATACAATCTTATTGCAAAACTCGGATATCGATTTTAACATCCATAAAACATAGCATTTTAGTATAATTAGCAAGCAAATTGAAGACACCTTCCTTTTTTGGAAGGTGTTTTTTTTGTTTTGGGCGATCCCCCGCCTCATGCTTCGGCCGGGTCGTAGTACTGCGCATTCGCGATTCCGCTCTTCCTTCCACTGCGTTTCAGGACAAGTGCTTCGTGTTACTATCGCAATCTATCCGAAAATTAGTACGCATCGCTATATCATTTTGATAAATTCTTTAATTTTGTGTTTTAAAATTAAATACCATGAACACAACGACACTATTTCGGCCTGTCAACAAGGTCGAGCTCGATTTAATTGCCGATTTGGATTGGAAAGGATTTCCACCAAGATTGCCAGATCAGCCTATTTTTTATCCTGTCATGAATCAGGCCTATGCTAGTCAGATTACTAGGGAGTGGAATATTCCGACCTATGGCAATGGCTATGTCACAAAATTTGATGTAGATTCGGATTACTTATCTACCTTCAAAGTAGAGAAAGTAGGATTGGATCACTTCTTAGAATTGTGGGTTCCCGCGGAAGATTTAGCGGAGTTTAATACACACATCGTAGGAAAGATTGAAGTGGTGGAAGCCTACACCTCGGCATCGGACCAGTAATATCTCGACCAATATGTTCTTGGGAGCTAAAGAATCCAAGGATTTATCAGCTGATCAAAAAAGGAGCAAATGGGCATGAAAGTAACCAATCACAGCGATAACATTTGGACCATAGACGATTTTCTTTCGGTAACTGCCTGCGAAGACCTTATTCTTTTCAGCGAACAAAAAGGATTTGAAGAGGCGACAGTCGGACTGAAAAGTGGGGCCAAGATGATGAAGGGTATTCGAAACAATTTTAGGTTGATGTATAAGGATGTGCATCTGGCCAATCAATACTGGAAAATACTCAAACCATATTGTCCAAGTGACATTGACGATAAGCAAGTAATTGGACTGAATGAACTCTTCCGATTTTACAAATATGAATCGATGCAACGATTCAAAAGGCATATTGACGGTCGATTTAGGAGAAATGAGGAAGAAAGTAGGATCACTTTCATGATTTATCTAAACACCGATTATATAGGTGGTGAGACTAGGTTTGATGACCTTACGATTCAACCTAAAACAGGTATGGCTTTGTGTTTCTTCCACGAACAGAAGCATGAGGGAATGCCTGTTTTAAAAGGTACAAAATATGTAATCAGAACAGATGTCATGTATAAAATGCATGGATAAATAGATCATTTATCTTCTTAGAATGTCTAAGAATAAAAAATCGTATTCACCACTTCATTTTCATCGACATCATTAAAAGATAAACTTGTCAACAAGTTGTTAAAAGCTGAGAGATCAGCTGTATTGCTATTGAATGAAAAAAGGCAGACAATATATTTGTAAACAATTTATGTATATTCACATTTCATATATGAAAATTCGCTATAGATTTAACATATAGCGAATTTTTATAAATTATATTGAAATAAAATTAAGCGGATTATATATTATGAGAAAAATCAATTTGATATTTCTATTCTTTTTATTGTTCAGTAGTCAGATAGGCGCACAAGCTCCTCAAAAATGGACCAGTGCTCAAATTCAAGAAAAAATTCAGAAGCTCAATTTTCTGGGATCAGTGCTCTATGTGGCGGCTCATCCGGATGATGAAAATACTCGACTCATTTCGTACATGGCCAATGAGGTCAAGGCCGAAACCGCCTACCTTTCATTGACAAGAGGCGATGGTGGACAAAACTTAATCGGAACGGAAATTCGAGAATTACTCGGAGTTCTTCGTACACAGGAATTATTGGCAGCACGAAGAATCGATGGCGGTAAGCAGTTTTTTACAAGAGCGAACGATTTTGGATACTCCAAGCATCCTGATGAAACCTTTGAAATCTGGAATAAGGAAGAAGTTTTTAGTGATGTCATCATGACCATCCGGAAATTTCAACCGGACATCATTATCAATCGATTTAATCATGAAAACCCAGGAACCACACATGGACATCACACTGGGTCTGCGATGCTTGGTCTAGAAGCCTTTCATAAAAGTGGTGATGCTTCGGTATATCCAGGTCAACTAAGACAATATCAAACACATCAGGCAGATCGTATTTTCTTCAACACCAGTTGGTGGTTTTATCGAGGGAAGGAAGATAAATGGGATGAAATCAAGGAGAATTTATATCAAGCAGACATTGGTGTTTACTATCCTCTAAAGGGAAAATCAAACACGGAAATTGCAGCAGAATCCAGAAGTCAGCACAAATGTCAAGGTTTTGGATCGGCTGGAACGCGTGGAGCTCGTATAGAATATATGGAACTTCTTGGCGGATCGAAACCAAGTGATAAAAAAGACATTTTTTCTGGGATCAATACGACTTGGTCCAGATTAAAAGGTGGTGAGAAGATCGGTATCTTGATTTCTAAAATAGAATCGGAGTTCGATCCTACAGCTCCATATAAATCGGTGGATGATCTAACAAACGTTTTTCAGGCTATTGAACAATTGGATGATAGTGTTTGGAAGCATCGAAAATTGCAAGAATGTAAAGAATTGTTACTAGCTTGTAGTGGATTATATGTCGATGTTTATAGTGAAGATCGAAGCTGTACACATGGCGATGAAATCGAAATTAATCTAGAAATCATCAACCGTAGTCCAGTCGATTGGAAACTTGAAAAGATTCAATCCAACGTTGCTGGAATTGACACGAGTTATGCTCTGGCATTGGAAAATAATGAAAACCACCAGTTTCAACATCGCTTGACCATACCAACTTTGATGGATTATAGCGCAGCTTATTGGTTACGAGAAAAAGGATCCTTGGGTATGTATGAGGTCAAGGATCGAAATCTCATCGGATTGCCACAAACACCAGATCCGATCTTGATGCATATTGATTTGAGCATCAATGGTCAAAAAGTAAGTATTGATAAACCCTTGGTTTTTAAAACCAGCGATCCTGTCAAAGCCGAAGTGTATGATCCTTTCGAATTACTACCTCCCGTATTTGTAGAAGCTACCGAAGAAACGATTATTTTCCGTCCAGGTCAGCGACGAAATGTACGTGTAGAGGTACTGGCGGGAAAAGATGGTATTCAAGGAGACTTGATTCCAATGGCTGGTGAAGATTGGATTATCGAACCTGAATTGGTTTCTTTTGACCTTGAATCTAAAAATGAAAAAGCATTCTTCGATTTTCAATTGACGGCACCTGATCATCAGGATGTCAATAAATTGGCCTTTAAAGCAACGGTTAATGGACAAACCTACACGGACAAGCTGGTAAAAATTGAATATGATCATATTCCTACTCAGATGGTGCTACAAGATAATGCCATTAATAGTATTTGTATCGATATCAAGTCGGTCGGAAATAAGGTGGCCTATATCATGGGAGCGGGAGATAAAATTCCTGAAGCACTTTCTGCAATAGGCTATACGGTCGATATTTTAGAAGAAGATCAAATTCGGGACGAAGTTCTATTTAAGTACCCCGCAGTGATCGTTGGTATTCGTGCTTACAACGTCATGGATAATATGAAGTTCCATCATAAAACCTTGATGAATTATGTTCATAAGGGTGGAACGGTCTTGGTACAATACAACACCAGACATCGATTGAAGTCGGATGAAGTGGGTCCCTACCCGATTAAACTAAGTCGTAAGCGAATTACAGATGAGTACGCTCCTGTAGAGATTATTGCCAAAGATCACCCGGTGGTCAATTACCCGAATAAGATTAGGCCCGCCGATTTTGAAGGATGGGTACAAGAACGAGGACTCTATTTCCCGGAAGAATGGGACGAGGCATATGTTCCAATCCTCAGTTCTCAGGATGCTGGAGAAGATCCGCTGACAGGTGGTTTACTGGTCTGTGAATACGGCGAAGGGCATTTTATCTATACGGGTTACTCCTTTTTCAGAGAGCTCCCAGCAGGTGTTCCTGGTGCCTATCGATTGTTTGCTAATCTAATTTCTTACGGACAACAAGATCGACCATAATGAATGATGAAAAACCACCGATATTAGGTTCTTGGACCAATCTTTACTTGGCTGTATTAATCTTGCATTTAATGGTCATTTTAGTTTTTACTTATCTCACTTATATCTATAGCTAATGCATCCTTTAGATTGGACTATTTTATTTTCCATACTGGCATTAATTGTTGGATATGGTATCTGGAAAACCAGAGATATTAAGAATTCGGAGTCTTATTTTATAGGTAATCGAGACCTAAAATGGTGGACTATTGGATTATCAGTCATGGCAACGCAGGCCAGTGCGATCACTTTTCTATCCACGCCTGGACAGGCCTATGATGAGGGTATGCAATTTGCCCAATTCTATATTGGTCTACCCATAGCCATGGTGATTCTATGTATTTTCGTCTTACCTCGATTTTATAAATCCAAGGTGCTGACGGCCTATCAATTTCTAGAAAAACGCTTTGATGTCAAAACGAGAGTCGTTACAGCGATGCTCTTCTTGATTCAACGAGGATTGGCTGCTGGTCTGACGATCTTTGCCCCTTCGATCATTTTGTCTTCGATTTTGGGTTGGAACCTTCAGCTCACAACCTTGGTAATCGGTGTGTTGGTCATCGCCTATACGGTTTCTGGAGGAGCCGTAGCGGTCAGTCAAACGCAAAAACAACAAATGATTGTGATTTTGGGTGGTATGTTTATCGCAGCGATGGTGATCGTTTTCAAATTACCGACAGATGTTAGTTTTATGGATACTGTGGACGTAGCGGGAAAAATGGGCAAACTCAAAGTGATTGACTGGGAATTTGATCTCCATAATAAATACAATGTCTGGAGCGGTATCATCGGAGGAACCTTCTTATTTCTATCCTATTTCGGTACGGATCAATCGCAGGTACAACGGTATTTATCCGGTAAGAGTCTGACAGAAAGTCGACTGGGTTTACTCTTTAATGGTATCTTCAAAGTACCGATGCAAATCAGTATTTTGTTTGTTGGGATTTTGGTTTTTATGTTTTTCCAATTCAATCCTTCTCCACTCCACTTCAATCAATCCAATGTAGAAACGGTGAAGTCTTCGCCTTATGCAGAGCGCTATACCAACTTGGAATCGGAATTATCGGACGTTCATACTGCCAAGAAAGAGGCCATCTATTCTTTGATTGATGCGATGCATACGGATACGGATGTTCTAGTTGCTCAGAATCGGGTTAATCAACTGATGGACGAAGAAAAAATGCTTCGAAAACAAGCGGAGGAGATCATCGTCCAATTGGATGATGAAAGTGATCTCAAACTAGAGGCGGAAGATAAAGATTATGTATTTATTAATTTCATTACGAACAACTTGCCTGTCGGATTAATCGGTCTTTTGTTGGCCGTGATTTTGGCTGCAGCCATGTCGTCCACTTCAGCGGAATTAAATGCTTTGTCAACAACGACAACTGTAGATATTTATAAGCGCCTTTTCCGTCCAGAAGAAAGTGATCAGCACTATCTTATGATTGCTAAGATTATCACGGGTGTATGGGGTGTAATCGCGCTGATCTTTGCTTCGTTTGCGAGTTTATTTGAGAATCTAATCGAAGCCGTTAATATTATTGGATCGCTCTTTTATGGTGTGATTCTTGGCATTTTTGCGGTGGCTTTCTTTTTTAAGAAAATTGGTGGATCCGCTGTCTTTATAGCTGCCATTCTTGGAGAATGTTTGATTTTGATTCTATTTTATTTGAAGAGTATTGACGCGATTAATCTTCCTTACTTATATTTGAATGCAATCGGATGCTTATTTGTGATCATTTTAGCCTCGTTTATCCAGCAAATAATGTCTCCAGGGAATGAGGAGCAATTAGCGAAATAAACGATAGTTCTTAAACATTTTAGTATGAAGTTTTCAATTAAATCAGCGGTGATCGGGCTATTTCTGATCTCTGCCATCTTACTTTTCGGGAGTTCTTGTCAGAATAATACGGACAATCAATATGGAGTCTTCCAAGTGATTGATGATCAAACCGTGGAAATGGACGGCGAAATTGGCAGCTCGTCTCTTTCTGACTACAACAATTTGATCCAAGATTATCCTATGATCGAGCAAATACAGATTATGGAGATAGGTGGTTCTACAGATGATGAAATCAACTTACTTTTATCCAAAGCTGTGCATGACGATGATATCGCTATTCATTTGGAAGATGATGGTCTGATCGCTTCTGGAGGTGTTGATTTCTTCTTAGCGGGTACTACTCGTACTAAAGGTGAAAATACGAAAATCGGTGTTCATTCTTGGAGTGACGGCATCAATGAAGCGACTGATTTTCCAGAAGGGCATGCCAATCATCTACCCTATATCAATTATTATCAATCCATCGGTTTTACGCAGGAAGAAGCAGAAGCTTTCTATTATTTCACCATACATGCCGCTCCAGCCAGTGATATACATTGGATGACGGATGAAGAGATTATGACGTACGGTATCCTTACACCTTAATCATTTAATTCAAGATATTGTTAGATCATATTCATCTGCTTTTGACGGCTGCTTTGGTCGGTTTTATTTGGGTCGTTCAACTTGTGGTGTATCCAGCTTTTCGATTGGTAGACGCATCAAATTGGTCGGACTATCATCGACATCATACGCGTCAAATTTCTTGGATTGCTATGCCTTTGATGTTGGCGGAATTGGCTCTCAGTGGCTATCTCTGTTATCAGTCTTTTGACCGCTTTCATCTCACTGCTTTTATACTTATCGTGCTGATTTGGGCCGTTACTTTTTTTGCAGCTGTACCGATACACGGCCGATTGAGTGCCAAGAAAGATCTCGTATTGATCCGTCGATTAATCAGCGTCAATGCAGTGCGAACTGCATTGTGGAGCATAAAATTTATCCTTTTGTTTTGTGCGCTGTATTAATCCCTAGCGGTCCCCAAAAAGCACCATACTTATATGTTGTTCGATAGACTTTTTCTTCATCTAACAAGCCTTTTAATTCCTGCTGTATCGCTTCTTCAGGTTTGGATAAAGCCACCACAATCTCTTTGGTCGTTAAGAAAGGGTATTCTTGTAATAATTCCAAAATTGTATAATGCACAGGTCGTGGGCTGACAACATGGCCGATTGATTTTTCTAGGGCTTCTACGTATTTTTCATAAGAAGACATCCCTGATATCTTATAGCCTTTTCCCTCTGGATTGATAAATATAAATGTAGGGAATCCACGGACACCATAGCTGCTTCTTTGTTGCATTTCATCTAAGAAAGCCTGTTCTGTTTTAGGGTCGTGATAGTCCACTAAAAATTGAACGGTATCTCCTCCGACTTCTTCCAACGCCTTCAGTAAGAAATGTTCTTTGGTAATATTCTTCTTTTCTAGAAAGAGCATTTCTCGAATTTTTCTCAAAAAACGCAGTGATAATGCTTTCCCCTGTTTTTGAGCTGCTTTAAAGGCAATAGACGCGGGAAATGAAGAAGCTAAAGGATCTTCCAACCATATATCTCCGTCAATACTCATGCCCGAATATTGTCCTACTTCATCCCAATGATGGGCTACATCTGTAGGTTTTGAAATACCGTTGGCTCGATCAGCAAATCCCTCCCATCCAGGCAATAGACCGCCCATTTTGTATTCGATATCGAAGTATACTCCGTACTCCAATTTAAATCGACGCAATTGTGGTTCAATCGCCCAACAGGCTGAACAAATCGGATCGGTGTAGTAAATTAGCTGGAGCTTTTTGTTTTCTGCCAAATCCAATTCTTCTATGCCCTGATCGATGCTGGGTGCACATTGTTTGGTTTCTATATCACAGCTAAAATTTTTGTTTATTTCTGAGGTCATCATTGAAGGCGTTTTTACATCACAAGACTGGAACAACAAGACCAGACCTACGAGATATGTAATGCTATTATTCATAGTACAAAATTTGATATTAAGTCTAATATGCACAAGTAGTCATTTTAATTCTACCTTAGTTCTAAAAATTAGACTATTATTGTAAATCAATTGATTATGAAAGAAAAAATCGTAGAAATAAATTGTCCAATGCGCTATCTACTCAGTTTGATTGGCGGTAAATGGAAACCATTGATTCTTCAACAGATAACAATTGATATCCGCCGTTTCGGAGAATTACAGAAACTCATTCCTGAAATTAATAAGCAAATGCTGACCAAAAATCTACGGGAATTAGAAAAGGATGGCATCATCCATCGTAAAGTGTATGCTGTTGTTCCTCCGAAGGTAGAATATTCTCTTACCGAAAAAGGGGAAACGTTGATTCCGATTCTGGAGGTCATGGAAGATTGGGGTAAGGAACAGCTCGGGTATCCTCTGCGAGAGAGATAGGAATAGC
>JAHDFB010000069.1 GCA_020628475.1 Saprospiraceae bacterium
GGCCTTTAAGTCGAAGCGTTAAAAAATATCGATCATTTTCTGTTCAAGGTCGTAACTGTTTGAGAAATCCACGTTATACACCTTCATATTTTAGAGCTTTTGATTCAAGAAAACCATTCATAAAACAAGCATTTTTCGTCGAGTTTTACGACCTTAAGAAAATGGCAGATATTTTAGCGTAGACTTAACAGCCTTGAATTTTTGGTTCTTTTTTTTTCAAGAAAAAAGAACAGGCAACTACGAAAAATTTAATTTTTCTTTATTGCTGAATATCCCATATTACTTATGCTGTTGAAAAAGAATATACAAAAGATGGAAGCCTTCCATCGATGTCTGTGATAAAAGCATTATTGAGATATATGAAATAGTACTTCCTGAACATCGCCTTGTACTAATTCAAGATGTTCTCTCATTTCTTCAATAGGGCCATCTTCCGTTCTTCGAAATTGAAAGATGATTTCATTATATAAATTCGTAAAGCCAAACTTTGTATAAGGTATGGCTTCATTATATAAATACATGTTATCCGTAAAATTCAATCGGACTTTAATCTCTTCACCAAAATATGCATCTTCTTCTGACAAGGAGACATATAAACGCGTACCGAATAGTCTTAAATTCTCATCCGCACTAAACAAATAACGCACCTTGCTAAAATGATATAATTCCAGCGTATCTAGCTCAATAATATCGCCGATTTCATATTCGCCTAAATCTACATCAATCGATCCATTATAATAATAGGACCCTTTGCCTTCGGCACCTTCATTAACACGTAATATTGGATCATAACAATTGAATATTACAGAATCAGCAAATCGGAATTCAAATCTTCCTTTTCCAAATGTCTTTTCAGAGGCGCGAATATATGCATCGTCATGAAAAATAGACCTTCCACCACAATTAAAATAGACGGAAACATCAGCCGTTCCATCTCCGAATTGATCAACATAATTTCCGCGAATTGTTAAACAATCTTGTGTACAATCAGAATTGGTGTCTATCTTACAAGAATATACAAGGCCACAAAGAATTAAAAGGAAAAAGATCTGTTTCATCGTGTTTAATGATTTACCTTAAATCTACTACATTTTAAATAATTCCAAAAATGCCTTTCTTTTAGATTGAGACAATTCCAATTCCTTTTGATTACTCATCTGCACCAAAGGTGGTTTTGTTTTACGAAAACGAATGACGTGTTCGACATTGATCAAAAATTTTCGATGTATCCGAAAAAATCCATTGGATTGTAATTGCTCTTCGTAAAATTTCAAACTTCTACAAGCCATAAAGGATTTGCCATTGCTTATATGAATGTGTACGAAATTATCATCCGCTACCATATATAGTACATCCTCCAATCGTACCAATTCAAAGCCATCCATGAGCGGAATGACTATCTTATTCTTTTGGCTATTAACCTGTCGAATATTCTGAAGCAATACTTCCGTATGCAGATAACTACATTTTTGGCGTTGATCCTGCTCGACTTTTTCAACCGCTTCAATGAGCAAATCAATATCCACTGGTTTGAGCAGATAATGCGCGGCACTTAAGTTGAAGGCGCGCACCGCATATTGACTAAAGGCCGTAACAAAGATGATCGAAAAATCGATTCGCTCAAATCGCTCCAACAAATCAAAGGCATTGCCATGAGGCATTTCGATATCCAGAAATATGAGATTGGGTTGATGCTGATCAATCAATCGTTTCGCTTCGTCAATATTCGAAGCCATCCCTAGAAGCTCCACTTGTTCACAGTAATCCACTAGGAATTGTGCCAAACTGGTTCGTGCTGATTTTTCATCATCGATGATGATACATTGGAGTGTTTTCATAAGCTTAGTTCAATCGTAACGCGTGTACCCGTGTCCTCTTCTTGCGGAAAGGTATCTTCTATATGTATAGAAATTTGTTTCTCATACAAGGCATTAATCAATGCAGCTCGCTTCTTGGTATTTTTCAATCCCGTCGAAGCATAGAGTTTTTGATTATTGGTTTTTAATGCTTTGGACTGTTTACGGCCAATGCCGTTATCTTCGATAATAATACGAATTCGATCCTTAGATGGCTTGACTTGGAACAATAAATGGCCTTTGGATTTCTTGTATCGTAGACCATGCCAAATCGCATTCTCAATATATGGCTGCACCAACAAGGGTGGAATGTTCCAAGATTGTTCGAAAGAAGCAGCATCCCAATCTACTTCGAAATCAAACTGCTCTTCCCAGCGTGCGTGTTCTAACTTCAGATATAATTCCGAAAATGCCAATTCTTCTTGCAAAGGAATCAAATCCTTCTTATTCATCTCCATCGCACTGCGCATCAAGGTGCTGAAATCTGATAAAAACCGATTGGCCATTCGCGGATTTTTAACCGCAATATATTCGTTCACGCTTCCCAAAGCATTAAATATAAAATGCGGATTCATCTCAGATCGTAAAGAACGTAACTCCAACAATCGATTGGCCTTTTGTTTCGCCTGTACATTTCGATAAATCAAAAAGGTAGCCAATAGGGTTCCTAGCAGCAAACTAATCAAGAGATAAATAATCCAATGTTGACTTTTAGAAATCTTCTGGTCATAAGTATTACGATCTTCCTTGATGACATTATCCTTTTCACTTAAGTCCACAAAGGACTGCAAATCGTTGATGCGCAGTCGACTGTTTAATGCCTCTTCTTTCTCATCCAGCACCTTATTCCTAGAAATTTCATACTGTTCGAAATTCTCCAGTGCCGATTTATAATCACCTTGCAAAGTGAATACTTCAGCACTTTTTTTGAAATAATCAGCTTTGATATCTTCCGACAAATCAACCACTGTCGGTTTCAACTCTCGTAATTCTAACAAGGCCAAATCGGATTTTCCTGATTTTACATAGGCATTAGCTAATTGAATACTTTCTTCCGCCACATATTCTTTATTGGCACCATAGGATTTGATATTGGAAGACCGCAGCTGGATTTCATCTTGCACACTATTTTGATTATATACAATATTATCAGTGGCAATCTTGATCGATTTGTTACTTCGATTTTGACTAGGATCAAAATTCATTTGAGATTGCTCCAAACTATTGATCGCCAGCGGAATCCGTTTTTGCAAGGCGAAAACATTTGCTTTTTTGGCTTGGATTCTCGATAATCCATCTGGATCGGCCTTCCCATGCTCTTGCTCTAAAGCATCAAATATCGTCAAGGCCTGTTGTAAGGAATCTTCTGCGACCAAGGCATCGCCCAAACCTTCATGACATAGCTTGGCAGCAGTCGGAGCTGCAAGTTCCATACACGCTCTAAAATATTCTTTCGATTCAGAAGGGCTTATTTTTAGATAAGAATTGGCAATTTTAGCATAGAGGGTGGCCTTCTCTGTCCGTAGTTTATATGATTTCAACAATTCCAAGGCACGTTGATACCGATCGATTGACTGCGTATAGAGATTATTCTGAACATTGATATCTCCTAACAGTTCGTAAGCCTGACTTTTAACTAGATCCTTTTGTTTACCGGTATTAATGATCTCATTCAAAATGATCACGGCTCTTTCCGGATCTTTCTCCATGACCGTGCGAGCGTCTTCTATCGTATATTGAACCTGACTTTTTGAAAGCCATTTCTTCTGTGCATGAAGTTCCGTTTGCACACATACCAACAGCACAAAGATGCTGAGAATGGTAAGCAAATTCTTAGAAAAGCAACTACCAGCGTTATTCATCATACTATGTAAACGATGCATACAACAAAAATACACAATTTGAAAAAAGCCCTTATTTCATTTATCGTCTATAAAACGCTCCTCACCAAGTATTGAGAAGCATTCACCAAGTCTGAGAGTCCCCTTACCCAGTCGTCATTTTTTATACCTTTTCTTCGATCTAGATTTGAGAAAAATCTAATAATTATGAAATCATTACTCTGCACACTAGCTCTCTTTCTGCTAGGAAATTTTCAGGCCCACAAGGAGGCTAATAATTACGAAGCACATATTCAGGTAGCTATATTACTGGATACCAGCGGCTCCATGTCTGGTTTGATAGAACAGGCCAAATCCCAACTTTGGAGTATTCTAAACACATTGAGTAGCGCCAGTAAAAACGATCAATCTGCCACCATTGAAATGGCATTATACGAATATGGTAATGATGGTCTTTCTTCTAGAAATGGTTGGGTTTCTGAACGGGTCCCTTTTACCTCCGACGTCGATAGAATCTCCGAGTCTTTGTTTTCGATGAGTACCAATGGAGGAAGCGAATTTTGTGGTACCGTCATTAAAAAATCATTGGACAAGTTGCATTGGAATGAAAGTGCCGGCCTCCGAGTTATATACATAGCTGGAAACGAGCCCTTTACCCAAGGTTCCATCGATTATCGAGATGCTTGTAAACAAGCCGTTCATCAAGAAGTCATCGTCAATACCATTTTCTGTGGCAGACATGATGTGGGTATTAGTACGCAGTGGCAAGCGGGAGCCGTTTTAGCCAAAGGGAGCTATCACAATATTGACCACAATCAGGAAACCGTCTACATCTCCAGTCCTTATGATGATGAAATTGCGCAGTTAAACACTAAATTGAATGACACCTATGTGTCTTATACAAAACAGGGCGAACGTTCTCGTCAAAACATGAATTCGCAAGACACCAATGCAGGTAGTTATAGTAAGGCCAACTATGTAAAACGTTCCATTTATAAAAGTAAAGCGGTCTATGATAATTCAAGTTGGGATCTTGTCGATGCCTATGCCAAGGATAACAAGGTGGTAGAAAAAATCAAGTATGCTCCTAGAGGATTTGAGTCCACGGATCGTGTGTATATCGAAAAACGCATTCAAGAATTAAGTCAACAACGTAAGGAAATCAATAGCCGTATTCAAGAACTGGCTCTCTTGCGAAAATCCTATATCAAAGAGCATTCAACTCAAAAAAGTCAAGGATTAGAAGAAGCGATCTTGAGCAGCGTAAAGCAACTATTAATTCAAAAACAATTTCAAATTAATTAATTATGATCAAATATATTGTAGGATTTTCTCTTCTTAGCATCGCTTATTGGACCATTGCACAACAAAGGCATCCTATAAAAATGAACGTCCATAATAAAGTTATTCACGACACGACCACAGTTAATAAGCAGATTGACTATCCAGGATTTTTGCAATTAACGGTAGATCTTCAAGATTATCGAAATGAACGTCGAATTCCGATGAAGCAATTCTTTCAATTTGCCAAGGAAGAAAATACGATCATCCTCGACACACGCTCCAAAGCGGCCTTCGAAGAATCCCACTTGAAAGGTGCCATCCATCTCAACTTCAGCGATTTCACAGAGGAAAAGTTGGCCAAAGTGATTCCTTCCAAGGATACCCGTATTTTAATCTATTGCAACAACAATTTCGATCAAGGTTTGAAGTCTACTAAGCAAACACAAGAGAAAAAGCTTCAATCATTAGCCTTAAAAGCCCCCCCATTAGCACTCAACATTCCTACCTTCATCAATTTATATGGATATGGATATAAAAATCTATATGAACTAGAAAGCACCTTATCCATCGATCATCCACAGTTGATCGTCGATCGAGGATTAATTAAAAAGGCAAGAATATTCAAAAAATAGTAAATTGGTGATTCAACGGAATCATCGATTATGCGCAATCTTTTTATAATACTCCTTTTATCACCCTTTGTTCTCTGGAGCCAAGCTTCCGGTTTACAAGCGTTAGAAGCGTTGGTAGATCATACTTGGAAGGCCGAAGGAGCATGGGGTGATGGAACGAGTTTTAAGCAAGAAATTCGATTTAGTTTTGCACTGGACAGTCAGTTGGTTATCTGTCATACTAAGGGATATACAGACGCTCAACATAAGCAATTTGGACACAGGAATCATGGCATCCGACAGTACAATAAAACAAAGAATCGCATTGATTTTTGGGAATATGACATTTTTGGTGGGGTCACACAGGGTACCATGCACATCGATGGACAAGACCTCTATTATCGCTACGTGTACGGCCAATCTATGATCACAGAGCTATGGAAATATATCGACGATTCCACCTATCAATACATCATAGGTGATTATCAAGATGACACCTGGAAACAAATCTATTTAGATTCTCAATGGTCCGCTGTAGCTAAAACAGATACGGAAAAGATCTATGATCGTATGTCGGAAGCATTGACGGGGCAATGGAAAGCAAAGGCCTGGGATGGGCAATTATCAGAAAGCTGGCGGCTTAATCGACAAGGAATACTGGAGCAGCAGGCACAATATGACGAAAATGGCATCATTTCCTACGAAGCGCGGAATCGGGTTGAGATTGTCGGCGAAGATATCCTCTTATTTACCTGGATTAAAGATGGAAATCCAAAGATTTTCAAAGCAACATCTTGGACAAAAAATCAGATAATCTTCCAAAATGCTGATTATTCGTATCCGAATACCTTAGTCTATCAGTTTTCGGAAGATGATCAATTCTCACGAACGATACGCGGCATAGAAAATGGGCAGGCTGCCGAATACCAATTTCTATTTACAAGGGTTTCTTCCGAAGAATAGATCGTATTTCATTCCTTGTTGGTGTTGTAAAACGAAGTATATCATCAGGGAGTCCAGCAGCTCAACGCCAACCCCGCGCTTTGCTGCGCTACGTTGCAGGGCTCGCTTTCCGCTCGGCCAGCACGCTGTCTAGGCAATACTTGCCTACCCTTCCACATCGCTGACTCAAGCATGTATCCTTCCCATTGATTAAATGGGAAAAGTAAAAATTATCGTATCCGATCTTCAAATATCTTATGCAAGTTTTCACGGTTAATGCGATGGTCTCCTTCACTTTCAAGAATGCTAACTTCTAATTCATTTCGTTCAATAACCGACTTCAGTTCATTCATTCTTTCCTCAGAAATATATTGATCTTGAAGCCCGTAGGTATACAATTGAGGGATGGAATTCAAGGCTGTAGCAGATTGTCTTAGATCAATATCTTCAGGAATCCAACAGGAATATCCTAATAATAGATCACAATGTACCTCATTTTGATGTAGCCAACGATATACAGAGGTTCCACCTTGAGAAAATCCAAGAATAATCTTTTTGCAGGAATTTGTTAGTCGTTCTGTATAGTTCGTATACAATGTACTTAAGTAATAACTGAAATCATCGATTTCTTTCAAACGATCCCGACTGGTCATCCAAGCCGCAACCACCTCACCTCCAAATCCTTTTTCGTAAAATCTGGATAGCCCTTCAGGAGCGACTACAAAATGTTCCTCTGGGTTAAAATCTTTGAATTTATAAATCATCTGTTCACAACGCATATTCGAACCATGAAGACAAAACCAAAAATATTTGGTTTTAGAACTCAACGTTCCATAAGTAGCAAATCGGGCGGTTTTTTTGACTTGAATATATGCTGTTTGTATTTCCATAGGGCAAAGATACATTCTTGGACGAATTCAAATTTGAAGGGATGCCTATTTAAACCAACATATCCGCTCTTAATTGAATACAAAAAAACGCTGAATTACAAAATAGGTATTTATACCCTATATAATACTTACAATAATGGTGACTTTTACAGCAGAAAAAGTAACATATATAACGATTTAATATATCAAAAAGCCAATTGCATAAACCTTTGATTTTATTTTAATTCATTAATTTTGCAAAAAAACCTTAACATGATAACACGTTTTACCCCGCTATTATTCAGTCTTAGTCTAATTTTTGGTCTCGGCAATACGAATGCTCAGACAACGCTTGGACCTAATGATATTCTTGTCTTATGGAACCTAGCTGAAACAGCTAATGGTCCTGGAGGCCCTTCTGCTAATAATGATCGAGTTGGATTATTAACTACTAGAGATCTCGCGATTGGAACAGAAATCAATTTATCAGATTCGGGATCTGCTAATGGAACAACGCTTCAATGTACCACTGAAGGTGAAGTAACGTATACGACTACTCAATTCATTCCTAAATTCACGGTTTTGGATGTCTATATTTTTCAAGCGAATCATGCAAATGACTATGTTGTACCCGCAGGAAACATGTCGTTTGTAGATGATATGGCATTATCAACAGGTGGCGATCAAGTGTTCGTTTATCAAGGAGACCGATCGGCTCCAACTTTCGTTTATAGTACTTTTTTCGATGGCACTTCGTGGGATGCAAGTTGTTCATCATCTACTACAAGTGTTGAACCTACCACTGGAGGAACATTTGCATTTGGCGCCTCAGCTACTTCAGAATTTGACAATTCTTGGTACAATGGGCCTACTACCTTTACTAGTGTTGCGGATGCCATTGCGCAGGTAACCAATACGGCAAACTGGACAGGTGAAAACACCAATTCGGGGGCCGGAGATACTGCTGCTGATAATTTAGTTGCGAATATCATGCTTCCAGTTGAATTGAAGAGTTTCGAAGGAAGAAATCAGTCAAATGGTAACCTGTTATCTTGGGAGACCTATTCTGAATTAGACAATGAAGGATTCGATGTAGAATATTCATCAAATGGTCGAGAATTTACTAAAGTTGGATTTGTAGAAGGAAACCTAACATCTACTGTCATCAACAAGTATAGTTTCTTACATCAAACAAAAATCGGAAATATGCATTATTACCGATTAAAGCAAAAAGATACAGATGGTAAATTTGAGTATAGTTCAACTATCGTGATTAGTTCTAAAAACGATCAGAATATTAACATCTATCCAAACCCAGCTCATAATTATGTAAACATCAGCATCGAAGCGGATAAAAGCGAATTCGTACCTTATGTATTAATCGACAATATGGGTAAGGTTGTTTCTCAAAACACATTGGACATATCTAGAGGAGTGAATACTATTTCTTTAGATCTAGCAAATTTTGAAAACGGTATCTATTTCTTGAAGTTTACGAATACCGCTCAAACATTTAAAATATCTAAATTATAATAGTCTAAATATAGACTAGTATTAAAAAGAGCTGTTATACTTGATGTACAACAGCTCTTTTTATTTTCACACCTCCTAAATTACTTTTAAACCACGATTTTGGTTTGATTAATTATGCTTGAAAATCTTTAGGTAATGTACCTGAAGATCATTTATTTTCAAGGCGACAAAATAATGCCCCGGTGTCACATAAGGTCCCGGATTCCAATAAGCATAATACTTATCGGCCAATTTTACGGAATCTTCCAACTTCGCCACTTCTCTACCTTCCATATTGAAAACGACCAAGGAAACTTTTGATTTCTTGAAAACACCATAGTGAATTTTTAACGTCCCCTGCATTGGGTTGGGAGAAATTTCATAGATCATTCCTTTATCAATATGAATATCTTGGACACCTACGGCCACGCCCATTCCATCAATTACTACATCAAAAGTTCCTTCTAAAACACCGCTGGCGTTTTCTATTAATGGAATAATTCGATGCGTTGCATCGTACTCACCAGAAGTGATGGATGCTGCTGCATCATTTGGGATACTACTATCTCCTTCAAAATAGAGCTGAGTCGTTAAGACGGATTGATTCGGTGCCTTGATCTTATAGTGTATATGGGAGGGTCTGTAGGAGTTTCCATTAAGGTACTTTCCCGGTTTAATGGTTTCAAATAAATAAAATCCTTGGTCATTGGACTGGGTGATGCCTCTCAAATTAAATCCTTCATTATCGTACTGTCCATCATGATTAGCATGCCAAACATCTATGATTGTATTCGGTATATACTGATCACATTGCAAGTTAAATACGCGTCCAGAAATAATCATTCGAGTTCCTGGTTCGTCTTCTTTGGCCAATTGATGATTGACCATGGTAGGAGGGTTGTCTGTATAAAATGGTCCTTCTCCATAATAATCCAAGGTGGTTTTATCACACATGATAGCAGTGGGATTATTGGAAGGTGATTTATCAGCTGGGACCTGTTGATTTTTCAGCAAACCTAGTCCGGTAGTTGCAATAGCCGTATTTATTAAAAATTCTCTTCTTTTATTTGACATCATTAAAGTTTATACGTTAATCCTAAGAAAGTTCGATGATTTAGTTTCCAATCTATGCCGTTACCTACTGTTTGTAGATATCTGTAACGTCCTGTTAAATATATATTATCTACAATACGGTATTGGCATTGAATACTCGTCGATATGTTTTGAGAAGATGCGATCTGGGCTTCGTCCTCGAATGATTCTGTTTCAAGTTGATACACGCCTTCATAGGTATATGTTCCCGTCGTATGCGTTCGATTGATTAATTCATAAGCTAGACCTGCGGTCATTTGGAAACGATCATTTTCTACGACATTATAATGGATACCAGTTCTGAATCCATGACTCTCAAATTGTATGTTTGAACTCGTAGGATTTTTCTGTTCATAGATAGTTGACAAAAACGGAAGATTGAAGGTATTAGGATGACTGTAAATAATACGATCAATAGACTGATAATTATAATCAAAAGAAGCCTGCCATTTTCTGTGCAATGTAAATCGCATACCACCAGAAAATGCAAATCCTATATTTTCTACACGCTGCTGATTGGCAGCAACAGGCCACTCCATACCTACAGTTAATGCCAAACGTGGTCGTTTAACAAGCTTTGATAGGTAGATCGGTTCATTGCGCTCTATCATCCAGCCAGCCAATTCAGACTTTTGTGATATTTCGGATGTCCTAAATTCCAAAAAACTCGTCTTGACCATGGACCTTGATGGACTCACAGAGTCCGTGAAATCATTTTCTTGGACTTTCTTTTCTTCAAAATTCATTTCATATCTAGTGTCCTCCATTTGTTGATAAATCGTGTTCATCTTTTCCTTGAAAGGAACACTATTCTCCTCTTTCTGAGGGATTACTGCATCATGCACCATCGAAGTGACGTGTTCATCAGGTTTTATAGTCGTTGCCAGTCCTTGTCCTGGCATAACATCTGATTGAATTTTATCTAACTCATCAGACGTATTTTTTCCTGATGAAGAATCCGTCAGCGTTGAATTCGAATGGAGCGCTAATTGATCTTCCTTTTTAGGCGATTCTGAGGCTTTTAAAGGTGAATTTCCATTCAAGTCCGAAGAATTCGAATAGAATTGATATCCAAGAAATGCAAATAAGCCCAGAAATAAAAGGATCAACAAAGGTCTGTACATAAGAATGGTCCGAGGTTCACCTTGATTCAAAAGAGGTTGGATGGCATCCCATTGTTCATGCTCTCGGGAAAACACCTTTGATGCCTGTATATTTTGAGCAGACAGTCCTTCTCTAAAAAGTCGATCTATATCTTTATTTTCCATACTTCATCATTTGTTTCTGATGTGCCATAACCCACAATTGTAATTTTTTTCTAGCCTTAGATAAATTGGACTTAGATGTTCCGATAGAGATATCCAACTCTTTGGCAATTTCCTCATGACTATAACCTTCCATAACATATAGATTAAAAACCATTTTATATTGAGGAGATAATCGATGGATCATTTCTAACAAGTAATCGGAGTCCAGAGAATCAGAGGCGCTATTTCTTACGATGGTCGGATTCATATCCAACAATCTAGTTTTTTGCTTATGATATTTTCTATAATAATCGATTCCACAATTCACGATAATTCTGCGTAACCATGCCTTAAAATCTGTTCCATGCTGAAATTGATGAAGCTTACTCAGCATTTTGTACAAAGCATTGTTGGCAATTTCCTCCGTTTCCATGGAGTTTTGTCCATATCGCGATGCTACTGCCATTGTAAATTGATACCACATACCAAAGAGCTTTCTTTGCGCTTTCTTTTGTCCTGAAAGACAGGCATTAATTAGGTCTTGTAAAGTAGTATCCGTTTTCAATCTACTAATGAATCAATTAAATTATCCAAAAATCCCATGTATGAAGGATTCAAGCTTCACTTTAAAATACGAGTATAAATGGATATGGGTTGCTTTCATCAGTAAAACTTTTTAATTCAATAAATAATTGTGATAAAGCCACTATTCTATGTAATGAACTTATTTAATTAATTTTGTTATATAAGGTTTGCCACCGTTTTATATAGAAAACAAACTTAGAATCATTTTTTAGTCAAAACACTGGCATAGCAAGCAAGCGCTTTAAAGAACATTGGATATCGATAGAATGAATAAACGAGCAGTTACAGATTGGCTCCCTATTACAAAGAAAGAAGTGGAAATGAGAGGTTGGGATGAACTTGATGTCATCTTAATTTCAGGAGATGCATATGTCGATCATCCAGCTTTTGGAGCAGCCGTTATAGGTCGAATCATCGAAAGTGAAGGATTGCGTGTAGCCATCATTCCTCAACCAAATTGGCAAGATGATCTGCGAGATTTTAAGAAATTAGGGAAACCAAAACTGTTTTTCGGTGTAACCTCAGGATGCATGGACACCATGGTCAATCATTATACCGCCGCTCGAAGAAAACGATCAACCGATGCTTATACGCCAGGTGGAAAAGCAGGATTCAGACCAGATTATGCCGTGAAGACCTACACGCATATTTTAAAGAAACTCTATCCTGATGTTCCCGTATTAATTGGTGGTATCGAGGCATCATTGAGAAGAGTAACTCATTACGATTACTGGGAAGATCGACTTTTTCCAAATATTTTGGAACAGAGTCAAGCCGATTTGCTTGTTTATGGTATGGGTGAAATGCCACTCAGAGCAGTCATGCAAATGGCTAAAGAAGGTTATTCGATCCGTGAAATGACCCACATTCCACAAACGGCCTTTCAAATTGGTCGTCACGATGCGATTCCCAATGAGGATTTATGGAAAATTAAAAAATTACATAGCCATGAAAAATGTCAACGTGATAAAAAGGCGTTCGCAGCCAATTTCAAACATGTTGAGCAAGAAAGTAACAAAACCCAAGCAGATCGTTTAATACAAGATGTAGGAGATCACAAATTGGTGGTTAATCCTCCATATCCTCCCATGACAGAATCAGAAATTGATGGATCTTTTGATTTACCGTATACACGATTACCACACCCAAAGTATGCAAAGAGGGGCCCTATTCCAGCCTATGAAATGATCAAATTTAGTATTAACATGCATCGTGGTTGTTTTGGCGGTTGTAGTTTCTGTACCATTTCTGCTCACCAAGGTAAATTTGTGTCCAGTAGGTCCGAAGAAAGTATTTTGAAAGAAGTGGATCAGGTTACGGAGATGCCAGATTTCAAAGGATATATTTCAGATTTAGGAGGACCTTCTGCTAACATGTACAAATTAAAAGGAAAGGTTCAAGAAATCTGTGATCGATGTGTGAGCCCTTCTTGCATTCACCCAGTAGTCTGTAGTAATCTAGATACCGATCATAGTCATATGACGGCTTTGTATAAAAAAGTGGATGCTCATCCGAAAGTTAAAAAGGCCTTTGTTGGGAGTGGTATTCGCTATGATTTATTAGTTCCTGATTATAACAAGGATCATAATAATAGTATCGAACCATATATTGATCAATTAGTGTCGAGACACGTTTCTGGTCGATTAAAAGTGGCTCCAGAGCATACCAGTGATGATACCTTGAAAATTATGCGAAAGCCTTCTTTCAAACATTTTCATGAATTTAAAAAACTATACGATCAATCGAATAAAAAGTTTGGATTGAAGCAACCGCTCATACCCTATTTTATTTCCAGTCATCCAGGTTGTAAAGAAAAAGATATGGCCAATTTAGCCGCTGAAACCAAGGATATGGGCTTCAAACTTGAACAGGTTCAAGATTTTACTCCGACTCCCATGACGGTGGCCACCATTATCTATTATACTGGTTTACACCCTTATACACTAAAACCCATTTATACGGCTAAATCCAAAAAGGAAAAGCAGAATCAACATATGTTTTTCTTTTGGTATAAAAAAGAAAATAGGCAACGTATTCGGGATAAATTGAACCAACTGGGAGAACCTGAATTAATTGAAAAATTACTCTCTCCTCCTAAGAAGGCTCAAAAACATGAAATCATACATAAAAGGGGAACGTCTAATCGTAAGAAGTCTGCGAAACCGTCCAGTGGAAAGCGGATTGGAAAATCACGAAATAAGCGAAGACTCTAAGAGTTCATAGAAAATAATTGAAACATGAAAGTTATAATTGCGGGAAGTACCGGAATGGTGGGCCGACTTATACTTGAGCAATGCATCGCATCAGATAAAGTCACACAAATTATCACTTTGGTACGGAGAAAACATAGTGACACTATACATCCTAAAGTAAATGAAGTTCAAATAGCAGATTTTACCAATTATTCAGATCATGCGGATCTTTTTCAAAACGTAGACGCTGCCTTCTTCTGTATTGGTGTTTATACAGGCCAGGTAAATGATGATTTGTTTAAAACCATCACCGTTGACTATTCTGTAGAATTGGCAAAAGCAGTCCATGAGCATAGTAAAAATGCACGTTATTGTTTATTAAGCGGTGCAGGAGCTGATCGCACCGAAAAAAGCAGAACTTCGTTTGCGCGATATAAAGGAATGTCAGAAAATCAAATTGCTGAACTAGGTTTATCGTTTCACTCCTTCAGACCTGCTTATATTTATCCAGTGACAAAAAGGAAGGAACCGAATGCTATGTATCGAATTTCTCGGATGATGTACCCTTTGATTAAATTATTCGGAAATAATATGAGTATTAAATCCACCGAATTAGCTCAAGCAATGTTTCAAGTCGGCATTCAAGGAACGGATTTGGAGATTTTGGAAAACAAGGACATACTCGAAATTATATCTCAATGAGTATAGAACAGTACAAAACGCTGTGCACAAATTCTAAAAATCTAAGTTATTGTCGAACCACAGAGGTCGAATCTGATCGTTCGATAATAAACCCCTCGTATTGATTTATATTTCGATTGATTACCTCCACGGTATCCGAATAACTTAATGGCTGATTCGCATCAATGGCTATGATTTCTGCTTCCTCAATTTTCACTTTATCTTCCAACAAATTGTAAGCATATTGCTTACCTACCGGTAATGAATTTCGATAATTCGAGACCCTAAAATGATCTTGAAAAAAATCAAAAGCAACGCCGTTTTTCAAAGTCTCTTCATACAAAACCAACTGAGGTTGACGATAACGATGATGTCGCATTAGTAAAAATCGTTTTTGAGTCAAATCACTATAGGTTTCTATGGTAGCAGGCAAAATCTGGTAATACACTTTGTTATGGAGAATATAGACACCTTGGCTTTCACCTTGAATGAAGATTCCCACCATTTTATACTGATCTTGAAGATCAAATTTGGTCAAAGCGCTATGAAATATCTTAAGCACTTCAATTTCCTCCAGCGTAAACCCTTCGAAACAAGAATTATTCGACTCCATAATATCGAGATCTACTTGGTGAATATCTCCATTAAAAAAGGTTTGAGCTTGTAAGAAAGAACAAGTCATAAAAGATAGAACAATAAGAATGGTTCTCATGTATTTTAAAGCTTTGAATTCGTTTGTAATAACTAGCTCAAAAGTAATATAGTTTCAAGCCATTCACTAAAATTTTCTTAAAATCAAAAGATATAGAAGTATTAAATAAGGATTTGTTCTAGAGGGATCGAAATCGGAGAATACTTACATCGTTAAAATGAATTTAAGTTTTAATTTTTTCACGTATGAACTATTCTTAAAACAGCGATAAACGAAGGACGCATGTAATTGCAAAAAATTGATTACCAATCAATTAAAAAACCGTCTAATTTTAGGCGAAAATTCTTTCTTTAAATTGTAGTATTTTTTTTCGCTTTGTACGAAAATAGTATATATTTGCACCCGCAAAACAACGATGGTTGTTTATGTTCAGAAAATAAACCCGGTGAGGTGGGTGAGTGGCTGAAACCACCGGTTTGCTAAACCGGCGTGCTTGG
>JAHDFB010000070.1 GCA_020628475.1 Saprospiraceae bacterium
TAGAAAAGGAATTGAATTTTAATGAGGATGGTACCAGAAATAATTTACAAGGAATCTATCCCTTTTTATATTCGGGCTCGAATATTTGGTGGAATACGTATAACAACAATACAAGTTTAGATCGAAATAAATTAATTGGTAGTCTTGCACTTACTTATGATGTTACTTCTTGGTTGAATATTACGGGAAGAGTTGGGACAGATTTTACCTTGAATCAATTTGAGACTCGCAATAATCCGACGGACAATATTGGTATCGAAGATGGGTTTTATTCCAATGAACTAGGCCGGGATATCGTAACAAATAGTGATTTTTTAATTACGGCTTACAAAGAAAATATAAAAGATGGTCCGATTGGGATTAAATTTTCAGTGGGCGCTGCTCGATATTCAAGAGACTTATATGGTCTACGAGCAAGAACAAACGGTTGGTCGAATCCTTGGTTATTTTCTTTTGAGAATACGGAATTAGGTTATTTGGAAAATTCAACCAATCCAGCTTTGCTTCCAGAGTTCAGGTCCAATAAGTTGATTAATTCGGTCTACAGTTTTGTTAATTTATCCTATGAAAATTATTTATTCCTAGAATTAACTGGAAGAAACGATTGGTCTTCCACTTTACCACTTAATGCCAATAGTTATTTCTATCCATCCGCATCACTTAGTTTTATTGCTACGGAAGCCTTTGATATTCAGTGGGACTTTTTAAATTTTTGGAAACTTCGGGGAGGTTATGCAAGTACTGCTACGGATGACCAGCCATTCCAACTTCAGAAACTGTATACGATCGATAATTTTGGGGGGAATCAATCGGCCAGTGTACAAGAATTGATTCCACCATTGGATTTAAAACCGCAGATTGCCAGATCGTATGAAGTGGGAACAACCATTGGTTTGTGGAATGAGCGCATTAATCTAGACTTCACCTATTATCACATCAATTCTTTGGAACAAATTGTAAAAGCGCCACTTCCTAGTTCTTCTGGTGCCACACAAATCAAGATAAACACAGGAAAAATCGAAAATCGAGGTGTAGAATTGATACTTAATTACAATGTAATACGCAAAAAACATTTCTATTGGGAAACATCTTTGAATTTCTCGCGGAATCGAAATAAAATTGTAAGCCTGGGAGATGAAGGTGCAAAACAACTAATTCTAGCCGATATATGGGGTTTGGATGGTCCTGCTATAGCGGTTCAAGAAGGGGATGATTTTGGAACGATCATTGGCTATGATTATGTCTATCATGAGAATGGTGGACGAATGCTCAATGATGCTGGAACGCATTATTTAATCACTGATAATAGAGTGCCAATTGGTAACGCTTCTCCAGACTTTATAGGAGGATGGTCCAATAATTTAGGATATAAAGGAATTAGTCTCAATACATTGGTTGACACCAAATGGGGCGGAGATATTTATTCTGGGACGTATGTAACTAGTCTGCAAAACGGGCAGAGTCCGAGTACATTATTAGAACGTGACGGCGGAGGTTTGCCCTATGTTGATCCTGAAGGAAACGAACGCAACGTGGGTATCATATTAGATGGAGTGTACGAAGATGGAACGCCAAACGATAAGGTCGTGCATTATTTATTTAAATACATTCCCAATGCCGGTGGATGGGGGAGATGGTTAAGTACGCCAGGTGTCATGGAAAATTCTTGGATTAAGTTAAGAGAAGTTTCTTTAAATTATGAGGTGCCGGAAAAGTACACAAAGAAATCAAAGGTTTTTCAAGAGTTGAATGTTTCATTGGTTGGAAGAGATTTATTCTATCTCTACACTTCTTTACCGGATAGAATCAATCCAGAAGGGAGCAATGGTAGTGGTGATGCCCAAGGATTGGAATGGGCTTCCTTTCCTGGAATGCGCTCTATTGGATTTTCTATAAATGCAGCTTTTTAAATGATTATGATGAAAATAAGATTTATACTGATCATCGCCATATGGAGCTTAATAAGCTGTGAAAACGGTTTTGAAGATTTGAACAGAGATCCATTTAGGCCTTCACAAGTGGAGATGGGACCGCTTTTCAATGGGGTAATTGAATCCTTGACCCTCCGTGGAGATGAACAATTGTTCTTACATAATGAACACTTATATGCCTTGACACAACAGGCTGCTTTGACGGCAACTACCTTCAATAATTTAGCCAGAGGAACTGAAGATGTTTGGAATCGATATTATTTACCACTTGCAAATATTCGGGAAATAGAAAGCAGAATAAATAATTACAGTGGGGATCCAGAACGGATGAACAACATAAGTGCCATGCTAAAAACCGTGTTGGCGTTCAAAACCTTCAAAGTGACAGACTTATTCGGAGATATTCCATTTTTTGATGCTGGTCGAGGTTTCGAAGGCAAAGAATTTGTGCGCCCTGTTTTTGATAGCCAAGAAGAGATTTATAAATTTTTACTAGATGAATTGAAGTGGGTAAACGAGCATGCTAATTTGGATGATAATCCAAAAACTGCTGCTGGAGAAGATTATGTTCAGTTGAATGGTTTCGATCATCTTTTTGATGAAAATATGTTGATGTGGGTCAAATTTGCAAACTCTTTACGTCTACGATATGCCTTGAGGATGGTTGAGAAAGAGCCGGAATATGCACATAATATCATTCTTGAGATCATGGACAATAATGTACCGCTTATTGAAAAAGATGAAGACGTCATATTGGTACCTAGAGCATTATTATGGAAAAAACAAAATACTTTTTGGTCTTTCAGAGAACATAGAAAACTGCGTATGGGAAGTACCATATGGAATGTGATGTCGGAGAATGATATGGAAGATGGAAGTGGCATTTTTGACTCTAGGGCCAGGATATTTTTTGAAACGAACAATGCGGATGATTGGAAATCATTTCCGCAAATCCCTACGGCTGATACAGAACCAAGTGGAGGTGCTCCATATGATGCGGTAAGAGATGTGAATTACTCGATCAAGGGTAATGGAAACATATATTCTTCTTTTAATTATCATTTGATTCGCGATGAAGATGATGTTCCCGAAATGCTCTTGACGGCTTCTGAAGTTCATTTTCTAAAAGCTGAGGCATATTATAGGGGTTTGGGAATTGCTGTCAATGAAAGTCAGGCTCGTGCAGAATACGATAAGGGAATTGGAAGCTCTATTCTTTTTTGGCATAAGGTGGTCAATTCGACTCAAAGTTGGCTCAACAAGCCGCCGGACTTACCGGTGAATGGAGAATTTGTTACGATCAATCACCCTTCGGTTAAATTTTCGAATTCGGATGATCCTCTAAAATTAATATATACTCAGCGATGGATCGATGCATTTCGACAGCCTTGGGAAGCCTATGCTTTATTAAGAAGAACTGGTAGTACGCCATATGAAGGAGATATAAAAGAACACTATCGTTTTCCATACCCTCCGTCTGAAATTGACAATAATCCAGAAAACTGGGCGGCACAAGTCACCTTGATGGGAGAGGATAGCGAACGTGTTAAATTGTGGTGGATACCTTAAAAATGAAATAAATAATTTTACTTACTATTAAATATAAATTAATGAAAAATTGGATCAATATGAAACAGGTAGGCGCTCTACTTGTATTTTCGTTTTGCTATATTTTATGCAGTCAAATGAATGCTCAATCGCAGCAATATTTACACTTTGACCGCATAGATGATTTTGTTGAAATTCCCAATGCCTCACAATATATTGCCAACGCAGAAGGCGTGACACTGACAGGCTGGTTTTATTGTGACGCTTTGAATTATGGACAGGGCATGTTTGGTTTTCGTAATGGTGGAGACGGAGATGGTGAGATGTACATGATCCAATTAAATGATGGGGTTTTAGAAAATCGATATATCACCAGCACGGCATTTAGTGAGTACGTATCTCCTGCCTTTACAGTTTTACCGGAAACATGGCAGCATTTTGCATGGATATATACTGGATCAGAAGTGCAATTATGGTTAAATGGATCTTTGGTGGGATCTTCACCTTCTTCTAGTGGACCGATTACTGCCATGGATAAACCATTTGCTATCGGCCAATTAATTAGTCCATGGGATTTCTTCTATGGAGGAAGAATCGATGAAGTGAGTGTTTGGAGTAAAGCTTTATCAGAGAACGAAATTCAAGATATGATTGAGAATGAATTGAATGGAGATGAGGAAAATTTGGAATTGTATTACAAATTCAATCAGGGTGTACCAGGTGAGGATAATACTTCCATTAGTACGTTAAAATGTGAAGTTGGAAATGGTGAAAGAGATGGAAATCTCATCGGATTCAGTCTCACGGGAGAAACGTCTAATTTCGGTGGTGAGTTGAATACGGGCTTTCAAGCGATTACATTCCCTCAGATCGGTGATAAATTAACTTCTGATGCACCATTTGACTTGGAAGCAACGGCAAGTTCTGGTCTGGACGTAAGCTATTCGGTTGTTTCTGGTCCAGCCTCAGTTTCTGGGAAAACAATAACCTTAGATGGAACAGAAGGTGAAGTCATCATCAAAGCAAGCCAAGCTGGCGATGGAACCTACGATCCAGCAGAAGATATAGAGAATTCATTTTTCGTATTGGATCCTAGTACCTTTTTAGCAGAAACGGAGGCACGAAGTCCGTTAAGTAACAAAGAGGTGTGGGTACCAGAACTTGGACCGATTCAATTAGCCGCTATTTCAACCATCGGTTCACCGGATTTATTCAATATCGATAAAGTAGAATTTGAAATTGATGGCGAAGTGGTTTTAGCCAAGGATTGGCAAAATGATCATTATACGGCTTGGTGGACGCCGCCTAGTTATGGTAGTTATACGATGAATATCAATGCCACGAACAATTATGGTTATGCAAGTACTCAGACGGTGACATTCGAAGTAGTGGACGATATGAGTGATCTATCGGCTAATGCTGCGACTGATATACATTTGAATATTAATACTGGCGAAGAAACGGTTTCTGCCGAACTACCTTGCTATATGGGAGCCTTTGATAATATTTTGGCTCGATTAACGATTGAGTGTCCGGACGGTGGTTGTGATCCTTGGGATCGGGTATCTGGTGTAGAAGTTAAAGGTCACAATGGAGAGTGGTATGAAATTATTCGCTACATCACTCCTTATGGATTGGCTTGTAACCATGATAGTGATTTGACAGACTTTATGTCCTTATTACAGGGAAAAGTTGATTTTAGATTTTATCTGGGAACGCAAGGAAATGGTTTCTTATACACCTTGGATTTTGACTATACTGGCGGTATTCCTGCTAACAAGTATAGCACGGTTTCTAAATTATGGAATGACACTTATAATTTCGGGGATCCGGCTAATTTACAACCTGCACCGACAATAACTACCAACTATCAAGACAATGTGGAAGAGTCATTGATAAAATTATTGGCTACCGGGCACGGATGGGGAGCCAATAATACAGGAAATGCAGCAGAATTTCAAGAAAATACGCACCATGTTTGGGTAAATGGAGCGCAAACATTTGTACAAAATAACTGGATGGATTGCGATCCAAATCCAGATGGATGTAATGATCAATTCGGAACGTGGTATTTTGATCGAGCAGGATGGTGTCCTGGTGCCATTGCGCCGTGGTTCGATTTTAATATGACAGAATTTATCGCAGGAAACTCTATTGAACTAAATTATATTTTTGACGAAAGCTATCAGGATGTTTGTCATCCAAATAATCCTGACTGTGTGTCCGGCGTAACTTGTGAGAATTGTAATGACGGATTTAATCCACATTTGATAACAGCTTCATTCTTGGTGAATAAAGGCAACGTTCCACTGGAGGAATCGGAAATTGTAACGGATGTGGAGGAATTGGCTACTCTTGGCTTTGAGGTGTATCCAAATCCATCGGATGGAGAACTGATCCTCGAATTGGATGAAGATTCCGAACTTAAACAAATCGAAATCGTAAATAACACAGGACAGATTGTTAAAAGATTTGATTCTAAAAGAAATACGAAAGCAGTGGTATTGCAACTAGACGAGTTGAATAAGGGAATATACTTTGTTGTAGTATATACGGATGCTGGTTCAGCAGTGAAGAAAATAATACTAGAATAAACGATTCTTATCCAATAAAAAAGGCTGCTCCCAATTGGAAGCAGCCTTTTTTATTTCATACATTCACTTATCGAATGATTACTAATTTTCCAATGTTGTTTTTGAAAAATTGATCTGAATTGGTATCATATTTTTCATAGACGGTTCCATCTGTTTTCTTTGAAATAACTTGGTACAAGTAAACACCATTCGCTAGTTTATTTCCGAATTCATCGGTACCATCCCATTTGTATTCTGTTTGATTGACTCCGATGTGCAAAGGTCCAAGCTCTGTGCCATTGATTTCTTTAACCACCTTACCAGAAACGGTCATAATGCGTATTCCAAGTTCATGTGGTAATTCATTACCCGTTAAGGTAAATATAAACTGAGTACAATCACTGAATGGATTTGGATAGTTGAACACATTCGATATCAATTCATCATTGATGATTTCGAATTCTACGCTGAAATCCTTGTTTCCACTAATATTTCCGGATGCGTCCGATGATCGTACATTGAGGGTATAAATGCCATCTTTTTCAAAACTCGGCGTATAATCAATCTGACTTTGATTATTTTCCAAATCGGCAGCTGGAATAAAAAGTACGTTTGGATCATCTAATGTGATTAACGTTTCAATACCATCTGGGTCAATCACAGAAATTTGATACAGACTGCTATCATTCATTAATAGAAACTTATTTTCATCTTTAGTGATAATACTGATCAATGGCTCGGATGAAACAATATCTCCATTCAAAATTCTTCGTCCGTCAAAACTGACATCTAGCAATGGATTTCTTAAGTCCTTGGCAACTGCAAATTGTCGAAGAGCAATGTTGTTGAAATAAAAACACTCTTCTGGTGTTCGATCGAAGTTCGCTTCTATATTGACCGTATATACTCCAGATAAATCATCTGTAGGAATTTCAAGACTGATCATGCTGTTTTCACCGGCTTCGATCGGTGCAGTTTTCTGTAGATTAATGACCGTATTATTATCTTGATCTACGACAGAAATTCTAACCTGTATCGAATCCACATCGCTAGCTCCAATATTGGATAGCGGAAGTTGAAGAATAAAAGGATCTCCTTGGTCCAAGGTATCTGCATTGAATATTCCATCAGCCATAAAGTCTAGGGCTAATTCAGAGACACCATTGTAGAATACTCTCCAATATTTTAAGTCTGCCGATGTTCGTTCCCGATTATCAAAGGTGAAATATTGTAGTTTTAAGTATGGATAGGTTTCCGCATCAATCTGAGCTAGATTAATTTCTTTTTCCATAAGTCTCGTCCGGAGCACTTCTTCGAAACCATCTTGCGTAATACCAATAATATTTACATAGGAAGAATCATTCTCCGGTACATCTGATAATTCATCATCCCAAACCAACTTGGTCCATTTACTAGACGGGCCAATTTTTTTGGTAGTTTCAGTACCTGTGAACCAACGTCCAAATACTGCCGCGGTGTTATCCGCCGATCCCTCAATATTATCTGCCTTACCTTCCGCTAAACTTCCCTTGTTTTTACGATAGAAAAAGTTGTACGGAACAATGCTTTCATTTCTGAATTCGCTGATCTTATTGGCACCTTGAGATTCAAGAACGTTGAAGATGTTTTTATTATCATTAATAATAGAGTCTGCTGCCCATTCCGAGGTTGCAAAATTAGGATTGAAGTTATTTTTAGGCATAATCGTGTATACATACACATAGTCTCCTTCTTGAAGAGTATCTGCAATGAAATTGACGAAATCGATTCTGGATTGTTGATCTTGTGGATCAAAATAGAATGTGAAGGATAAATCGGCACCTGGAGGTGGAAGAATGGCTCCAGATGGGTGATTTGGTTCATTTCTATACCAATTACCAAGTGAATCTAACGGAGTCACAGCTATATATTCCCCCCAATCTCTCCAATAACAGAATCCAAAGAAGGTTCCATTAAAAAAGAAGTTGGCATCATCTCCACCAGAAGAAACCGTATTATATACTCGAATATCTCGGAAATTGGCTACATAATCCAAGTCACTATTTTCACCAATCTCCAAATTGTCAAAATCGTTTTTCTGATATTGGTTGAGATGGGATTGATTCCATCCAGCATTTGCATTCGGAAGGTACAAGAATGAAGCTTCATTCCAAACCAAACCCGGTCCAGTAGCATCAGCCTCTGGTGAAATTCTCCAATAATAAACCACACCTGGAATAAAATTGTAATCCGGTTCCCAAGTGATCAAACTAGAAGAATTTTCCAGTTTTTCTTCAAAAAATACATCGGAATCAAAGGAGTTGGTGGTATCTAATTGAAAAATATAACTCTGAGCATCACCCAATCCATTGAAAGTACTGGCCAATAGCTTTACATCCGCGGTATTATAAATGGCAAATTCTTTAGGACTGACTGGTACCGCTCCGTTATTCAAAATGAAGAATTCATAAGTATCTTCATTGTTTGTATTCAATAAGCTATTATTTAACTCCGCGCTTGGATTCGGCCATTCTGGAATCAACTCCTTATCGTCAACCTTAATTTTAAGTAGGTTTTTACCGATAATATTTTGTGATAGAATAGGTAATCGAATACAATAATTTTCTCTGAATGAGGGCGCAGTCACGATAAAAGAAGAATCAATCAAACTTTCACCAGATGGAGATATATGTTGAATGTTAACCGACATATCTTTGGGAGCGGATGCACCTAGATTAACAATATCAAAACATACTTCAAAATCTTCTTCAAAAGCATTCACTACAGAGGGATTCAATGTGATACTGGCAAAATCAGGAGTATAATCTTCTCCTTCGCTAGCGTGAACTTTTAAGGCAGGATCACCGTGTAAGGTAATTTGCTCCAAAAGTGTTTCCCATCCAGAACTGGTAAAGTTCTCCGCTTCTGCATAAGCTTGTTGTATGGTTTTGCCGATAGACTGATCATAAAAGTCCGATCCCAATTTATCATAAAAGTTCTTTCCAAACTCATTTTGTTGTCCAATAAAGGCTTGAGATGAGGCCGCTAAAAAGGCAATGGCGCCTTTTTGATCCGCCATCACAAATCGTTCGCTCAATCCATTTTCTGAGGCAGTATGTACATTACCAGAATGACAACCTAATGAAATAATCAATGGATATCGATTTACATTGCTATATTCTTCGACATCTTCCAAATTGAGATCAAATACACCTACGGCACTGTGACCGAAGAAGGTAATCATAGAGATACCAGAATTGATCAATTGAAGAATCTCATCGGATTGAGGAAGTTCAACGGGATCAGAAGATTGCTTAAAATATGTGGTAACATCGGCACCAAATTCATTGGCTTCTAAAATGTCTTCCATTCCTTTAAGAAAGACCTTCAAAGTCTCTTTGATCTCTGGATCTCCTCCAGATAAATGAAGGATTTTTTTCATCCAAAGCTTATCATCTATAGTCTGAGGATTATTGATCTGATTTTCATGAGCAACCACCTTGTCGTAGTAGCTTTTAATCTGCTCAGGTGAGCGCGCTGCTAATCGACCAATAGGTACTTTAGGAGTGGTTTTTCCCCAATCGGAAATTAACAAATTATCACTTCCTGGATAACCAAATGTAGGAACATGAAAAGCTGGATCTTCTTCAAATTGACTTTCAAACCGATAAAATGCGTATTCTCGTCCCTTACCAATAATGAAAACATACTCTAATGATTCCCATTCCTTTTCAACAAAATTGAGAAAAGCTTTTAAACCTAAATAATGACGATCTACTCCATAACCAAATTGATCGTAGACATCTTGAATATCAACAACCAGTGGATTGAAGGACCCTCCAGCTGGAGATTGTCTGTAATCGGCGTATTTTTGAACCCAATTTTCAGAGGTTCCTGGGTAGTCAAATAAGGCCTCACTCGATATGATTAGGTAATCATGGTTTAAAGCGGATAAATCTGAGAAATCAACCGCCTCTATACTAAGCGGAGTATCCACCGTATTTTCAGTAAAAATTTCAAAATCATTATTGATCGCAGCATTTGGAGAAATAAATTTTACAATGTCATTCTCTATGACCGTCGTAATTCTTCTTTTTGTAGCTAAATCATATACGATCGGGGCGCCGGCTGAAATATTGAAGTTTTCCAATTCAAAATAGCGACTAAATGGGTTCGCCTCAAAACTGAAACTTGCACGATTCGCATTGTTAAAATTGAAGGATCGTGGATATATGATGGATAATTCGGATACATTAATCAGATCACTCGATGAGGCGTAACCTTTGATATTAAACGTGTTGCTATTGGATAGTAAAGCATTATTAATATCTATATTTTCAGCGATCACATCGTAACCGGCAAAATTATAATTTCGAATGACGTTGTTTCCTAATTTGATCCTAATATCGTGCTGCGGCAAATTCGTAGAAAACCGTACTTTAATTTGAGCGTCTGGACCATTGTCATAAATATCACTGGTGTTCACCGTTTGATTTACAGAATTGGTCAAACCAAATCCAAATCCTTCACCAATGGAAGTGGAAGAATAACGCACAGCATTCGCAGAAGATTTTGAGAAACCATTTTGATTGGCTATAATATTTTTCTCATAGTGCATGTAAAATTTTTCAACAGGTGGTAGGTTGCCACTCACATCGGTAACACTAGCCGCATATCGTAATTGCGCTCCAGTATCATAACTTAGAAAATAAGCGGCTTCATCCGTCACTAAAGAAAATTCCGGATTAAGCTGATTGTTTTTATCGGGGAAGGCAAATTGGTCGAGTTCGTTTCGATTTTTAAAACCATAAAACTCGATATAATCCGACGATGACATGATTCCATCCGTTGATGTATGAATATGAATTTCTTCTCCATTTCGAAACATGGAAAATTGACTCATTTCAATATTATCTACGGGAAATCCAGCACTTTCTAAGTACGCTCTATCCAACCGGTAGATACCATCTTCATTAATTTTTATTTTGAAATAGGCTTTCGAGTAGTCGATCCATTCATTTCCATAATTGACCGTATTTCCATTGACATATTGTGCGTAGTTCAAAAGAGGGCAACATACGATAAGGGTGATGAAAAGTAATGTCTTTAAATGCATAGCTGTGAATTTCAATTTCTCTATGTTAAACAGTCTGTTAGAAGTTGAGTTGAGTAGTAAAATTTAATGCAAATTTTAGTCCAAAAATACAAAAATAGTCCTTGGAAGAACAATGATTTTCAACCACATAGACATTCAACGACAATTCACATCCCGTATTATTTGAATTTGTTTAACTTTCCACCATTAACAGCGAATCGTAAATTAATGGACAAATTCGTACTGGAAGCACTCTTCATTTCGGTCATATGCATACTCTTGCTCGTCCAGATATTTCACTTTCTGGCTAAAATTTGGCCCTTCGTACAATATAAAGACACCATAAATGCATCAGTACCACCAAAAAACACATTGTTTTTTTTAATAATTGTCAAAAATGAAGCACATCAATTACAGGAATTACTGCAAGCTTTAACAAAACAACGTTACAAAGCCCTTAAAATACTAGTGTTAGACGATCATTCTGATAAAGAGCAGTACCTTCAAATGTCGACAACCGTTGGTCAATTTGATCAAGCAAGGAGTCTTTCTTCAGAAGCGAAACCTGGTAAGAAGCATGCGATCTACCAATTCATTAAAAATACAAAACAAGATGCCCTGGTATTTACCGATGCGGATTGCCGTCCTGCATCAGCGCACTATGCTTCTTTAGTGGCATCTAAACTAAAAGATTACGAAGTCGTTTTCGGATATGGTCCTTTTTTTAAAGAGGTTCATTTCACCAATAAGTTGGCACGCTTTGATACCATGTGGATTGCGGCACAATATTTTGGGGCTGCGCTCCGTCAAAAGGCGTACATGGCGGTGGGCAGAAATATGGCTGCGCGAACCAACACCTATCTTGAAGTGATGGATCAAATCAAAGCGAAAGAACTCCTGTCAGGGGATGATGATATGTTCGTACAAGCTTTAAAACCGTCCACGAAAATCGGGATAATGACGAATCCAGAAAGTTTTATGTTCAGTAAATCGGAAGAAAACTATTTGGCCTTTTTACGACAGAAAAGTCGTCATATTCAGACCTCCGTCCATTACAAGAAGCAAGATCAATCGTGGTTGGTTCTTTCTGCGATTTGTTCTATTTTGATCTACCCACTCTTGATAGCCTTTCTTTTCATCAATCTTCCTGTTGGCTTAGGTTTAGTAGCACTTAAACTACTAATGAGCTATTTGTTTTACATTCCGATCGCCAAGAAATTGCAAGAAAATGATTTGATCTTATTCGTACCTTTGTGGGAATGTATATATGGACTGCATTTAATAGTATTGGCAGGATATAGTGTATTATCGAATAATAAGAAATGGAAATAATCAACAAGTACTTTCCCGATTTAACGGATAAACAACGTGCGGCCTTTGGAGAATTGGAAGCACTTTACACAGAGTGGAATGAGAAGATCAATATGATTTCGCGTAAGGATATTGGAAATCTATATGAACGACATATATTGCATTCTCTTGCCATCGCCAAGTTCATTACATTCAGAGATGATACCGAAGTGATGGATTTAGGTACAGGGGGTGGATTTCCTGCGGTTCCGTTGGCCATTTTGTTTCCAAACGTTTCCTTTCATGCAATCGATGGTACGGCCAAAAAAATTAAAGTGGTCAATATTGTAGCGGATCATTTAGAATTACACAACCTGAAGGCACAGCAGTTAAGAGCAGAAGAAAATAAAGCTAAATACGATTTCGTCGTCACTCGTGCTGTTGCGAAACTCGATAAATTGATTCCTTGGAGCGAGCGACTGATGAAAAAATCACAAAAGAATGCGATACCTAATGGATTGATCGCCCTAAAAGGGGGCTCCTATCAGGCGGAGAAACAAGGCATTAATAAATACATGGAACAATACCCATTATCGGATTTTTTCGAAGAGGTATTTTTCGAAACCAAGTATCTGGTCTACGCACAATTGGTGTAAATAAGTTGAATGTAGGGCAAAAAATAAATCCCAAACAGGGGTAGTGCTTGGGATTTAACTATAATCCTAAATTTAAAAGTTCTTAATTAAACGAAGCAGATCGATTGAGTTTGTCCAAAGTCACTACCGTCGTGTTACCATTCAGCGAAACTTTCATCACATTTTTAAATTCGGTCATATCATCTACAAAGGCATTGTTAGTTATGTCCATTTGAGTAATCGTTCCGACGGAGTCATCTGAACTTAGATTGACCTGAAGCTTGGTTGAGTTTGCCAATGATGCTTCAATGATGAAAGCCAAAGGAGCCCCACCGTCTAGCGTAATTTCAAGCTTTTCAGCAAGATAATTTCTTAAACAAAAAGACATGGATGTTCCCGCTTCACAATAATCTTCCGACTGTACGATGGTCGCAACATCTTCGATAAGGATTTTGGCTTCTAGATATACTTTATCATTCTTAATATACACACTATAATCCGCCTGTTCCTGCGCTACAGCTAAGAAAGAAAAAAGTACAAAAATGATAATTAGTTGGGCTTTCACTTGCAAAGTTAATTTATGCAAATATAATAAAAATTTATATATCAAATTATTTGTTATATGTAATTTTTTAATTTATCCATATTTTAACGATCTCCTACTAATCTACATGGAACATGCTGTATAGTAAGCTTACTTTCTGGCACAATATGAAAATTCTAAAGGAAATAGTACAAGCAATCACGATTACAATTGGTATAAGTATATTTGCGCCATGAAGTTTACGTTGGAGAATACAGACGCGAAGAGTTCGGCAAGAGCAGGTACGATAGAAACGGATCACGGTCCTATTCAGACACCTATATTTATGCCTGTGGGTACACAAGCTACCGTGAAGGCCGTACATCAATCGGCATTGATGGAAACCGTCAAAGCACAAATTATATTGGGGAATACTTACCACTTATATCTGCGCCCAGGAATGGAGATCATGGAAAAGGCTGGTGGACTTCATAAGTTTATGAATTGGGATAAACCCTTGCTTACGGATAGCGGAGGCTATCAAGTTTACTCCTTGTCCCACCGTCGTAAGATCATAGAGGAGGGCGTACAGTTCTTTTCTCATATAGATGGCTCTAAGAAATTTTTCACGCCAGAATATGCCGTTGATGTACAACGGATTATTGGTGCGGATATTATCATGGCTTTCGACGAATGTACGCCATATCCTTGCGAATATAGCTATGCCAAAAAGTCGATGCATCTGACACACCGCTGGTTAAAACGTTGTATCGAGCATTTCGATAATACGACGGATAAATACGGACATCGACAAACGTTTGCGCCTATCGTTCAGGGTAGCGTGTATCCTGATCTACGTAAAAAATCAGCGGAAGTCATCGCGAGTTTTGATCGAGATATCAATGCGATAGGTGGCTTATCAGTGGGAGAACCGGAAGAGGATTTATATGCTATGACCGCGGTTATCACCGATATATTGCCGAAGGATAAGCCAAGATATCTGATGGGTGTTGGAACACCGGCCAATTTGTTAGAGAGCATTGCTCTTGGTATCGATATGTTTGATTGTGTACTTCCTTCTAGAAATGCCCGACATGGCTTATTATATACCAGCGAAGGCATCATTAATATCAAAAATGCTAAGTGGGCAGATGACTTTAGTCCGATCGATCCGAATAGTACTTCTGAGATGAGTAGGCAACATTCCAAGGCATATCTTCGTCATTTAATACGAGTAAAAGAATATGTCGGGGCACAAATCGCGACGACGCACAATCTAAGTTTCTTTCTCTGGTTAGTAAATACGGCGCGAGAAAAAATTATTGAAGGTAGCTTTAGTGCGTGGAAAGATGAGATGATGCCAAAAATTAGTAGAAGACTGTAATGAAGAAAATTGATGTTTACATCATAAAAAAGTTTCTGACCACATTTATATTCACGATCATGTTGATCACCGTGGTTTCTATCGCTATTGATCTGAGCGAGAAAGTGACTCGGTTGATGAAGTCAAAAGCACCGGTCAACGAGGTGATCTTTGATTATTATCTTAATTTTATTCCTTGGATCATCGGCTTACTAGCCCCGGTATTTGTGTTGATTGCCGTTATTTTCTTCACGGCAAGAATGGCTAAGAATAATGAAATACTATCCATACTCAATGCGGGAGTTTCTTACAACCGATTGATTCTCCCCTATATGATTGCGGCAGGTCTGATCGCTGCTATACTTTGGGTCGGTGGAAATTATGTGATTCCGAAGTCGACATTTGTAAAGAATTCCTTTGAAAATCAATACATAACTAAAGGCAATCGACAGGTTAATGTCGATAATGTGCATTTCTTTCTGAGTAGTGACGAAAAGGCTTATGTGCGATATTTTCGATTGCGGGATACAACCATGCAAGGATTTCGAATCGAATCATTCAAAGATGGCAAATTGGTCCAGATGTTGAAATCGGAAAAGTTAGAATTTAAGGAAGCACCAAATGTTTGGACCTTGAAGGGACATGTGGTTCGCACCTTTGGGGAAACGGAGGAAGAAATGACCGAAATCAAAATGGATGTAGATACGATCTTTCCGTTTACACCTGAAGATTTTATTCGATACACCAACGAAATGGAAATGATGACAACTCCAGAATTGCGGGATTTCGTGGCCTATGAGAAAAAAAGAGGTGTCAGTGATTCGGTGAAGTATTTGACCGAAATACAACGTAGATCAGCCGATCCATTTTCTATATT
>JAHDFB010000071.1 GCA_020628475.1 Saprospiraceae bacterium
ATGGGGGGATGACGCATTGTGTGACTCAGCAACAACCTGTGGAGTAGAATTAAGGTAGATTTTGGGGAGTTGGGAATTAGCTTTAAATGAGTTTGTCGTTTAATTTATTAAACATCGGAAAACTATAAATTATGAAATCTCTATATTACAAAGATTCAATCAAGAGTAAAGAGTTCGTATAAAATGAAAATCAAAACATTTCTAATTATTTCAATGGGGTTTCTATCAACTTTATTTTCATGCAATTCTAAAAAAGCAGTTCATTCAAAATCGAATAGAGTATTAATTAATGATTTTACTAAACAGGATAAAAAGAACAAAATTGTTCATCAAAAAATTTATGATGAAATGACAACGTTCACCTATCAAGATTTTGAAGATTTAAAGTCTAACGGATCTTACGACAAATTCGAAATCGGAGAATTACTAATTTCGTCTGGGAAAATAGTATGTACTGATCCAATTTATAGAGCATTGGGGTATCCTCAAAATTGGCAAGTTTCAAAGGGTAAATATCCTGTGAATATTTATATTGGACTAAATGGGGATTTTGAAGGTCGAGTGGCCTATGCAGAAATTATATTTTCGACTGAAGAAATAGATTCCTGGGAATTATCACTCATTGATGAAAGTAATTTAAATGATGATTTCGAAAAGAAATTAAATGGAATGTACCCCGTCGAAAGTGGATTGAGTTCTTTTACAGATTTTGAAACTTGGAAAAACTATAATAATCAAGTAACAAATTATCAAGGAAAGGATGAAAAGTCAAATTTTTATAAAGACGTTTTGGGCCCTTTATTCAAATTAAATGAAGGAATTCCCAAAAGTTCAAGAGGAGAAGATTGGATTCATTATAATATAGACAATGGAAATATTATAATGTTTGGCACTGGTTGGGGAGATGGTTTATATTCTAGATTTGTAGGATTTGATAAACTAAGAAATCCAGTTAAACTCATAACTGATTTCATTCAATTAAGTGAAGATGCACAAATTGGTAATTAGCATTTTGGAAACAAACTTCCTTTCTTTGTTACTGCTAGAATAATAGAGCAATACTCTCGATATTCTGATATAATAATATCGTATCGTTTTATGATAATCTGAAATTGGGTATCATACTACTCTATGTTGCAAGAAACAAACTAAAACATTCTACCTCATTCATTGACAAGGATTGATTTGTAATCGTTATTTTTATCATTGTGAGGGTGTGTAATAGCTCTTAACAGTAGATGAAATAATAGGAATGTATGAGTAATTCGGAGGTCAAAGAAAATCCAGCTTTTTTAGAATATGTTTATGCTTTGAATCAAGGAAACACCTTGAAAGAAGCGTTGCAGCTCAGTTTTAAACAAATCGAAAATATTGAAGTCGATCGATTAAAAAGAATCGGATTAAAGACCTATGAAGAGGGTAAATGGACGATTCATACTATTTTACAGCATCTCATTGATTGGGAAAGAATATGGTGTTTTAGAGCTGTTTTGTTTGCTCGATCGGAAGGAACAATACCGGTTGCTCATGATCAGGAAATTATGGGAGCAAATTCGAATGCAAATGAACTTACCATAGATCAATTGATCCATGAACTTCGAATGGTTCGTCAATCCACCATAGCTATGTTCGATTCTTTCAATCAAGACATTCTTGATACAAGCTGTCGTTTCTTTGAATATGAGATGCCTCTTTTTTCCATTGGTTTGACCATCACTGCTCACCAAATTCATCATTTTAATGTGATTGAGGAACGATATTACCCTTTAGATAACTAGTCCTTATAGTACTTGGAAAAGATTTAATTCAACAAATATGGCGCATGATACATTGATAATAAAATCTGACCTAAACGCCTCATTAGACGCTGTTTGGAAGGCCATCTCACAGAAAGAGGATATGGACAAATGGTATTTTGATATTCCAGACTTCAAATTGGAGCAAGGAAGTGTTTTTCATTTTGAAGGTGGAGAAGCACAAGACCGGTTTATGCATAACTGTGAAATATTGGAGATTATACCGATTAAGAAACTCATGTATTCCTGGTCCTATGAAGGACATACTGGACATTCTATCGTGACGTTTGAATTGAACTCTTTAGGGGATAAAACCCGTATTACATTATATCATCAAGGGCTTGAAACATTTGTTCATCCTAAACTCAGTCGAGATAAGTTTGAAGAGGGATGGAAATACATCATGCATGAATCATTGAGAGCTTATGTGGAGGAGGGAAGAGCACTGAGGAATTGGTAGTGAAAAAAGTCAAAGTCGGACTTGAAATCTAAAAGAACCCAAACAACAAGAAATAAACCAAAACAACATTGAAAACATGGATAAACAGATTGGATTAAAAGAAGCCATGTCCATAGGCATCGGTGGGATGGTAGGTGGTGGTATTTTTGCAGTGCTTGGATTGGCCGCATCTTTGGCGAAAGGTGGAACCCCAGTATCTTTCTTGATCGCCGGTATCATCGCCTTGATCACTTCTTATAGTTATGTAAAACTGTCATTAAGTTATCCTAGTAGGGGAGGAACCGTAAAATTTATCAATCAAGGATTCGGCATTGGAATATTTAGTGGTGGTGTTAATAATTTGCTTTGGGTCAGCTATATTATTATGCTGGCCTTATATGCATCGGCTTTTGGTTCTTATGCACCCAATCTTTTAAAATTAACGGAAAGTGCCACACTCGATGCACATATTTATGGTAGCGCCATCGTAATTCTTGCTTCGGCTATTAATTATTACAGTATTGCCGTTGTAGGAAAAATTGAATCCTATGCGGTGATCATCAAGTTGATGATCTTATTATCTTTTGTGGTTATTGGAGTATATGGTTTGATTGGAAACCCTCACCTGGAACAATTGTCTCCAGAACATTGGGAGTCATCTTTCAAATTGATGGCTGCAGGTATGGTTATTTTTGTGGCCTACGAAGGATTTGAATTGATAGCAAATGCGGCACCTGATATTTCCAATCCGAGTAAAAATATTCCTAGAGCTTATTATTGGTCCGTCCTTTTTGTAATTGTACTGTACATTATTATTGCCATTGTTACGGTAGGTTCATTGCCATTTGCGAAAATAGCGACCGCACAGGATTATGTATTAGCAGAAGCAGCAAAGCCAATGCTTGGACAAATTGGATTTACAATCATTACGATTGCTGCATTGATATCAACTTTTTCGGCGATCAATGCCTCTTTATACGGAGGAACCAGAGTGAATTATGAAATCGCCAAAGATGATGAATTACCTCATGGGTTTACTTCACAATTTTGGAATCAGCCCATAGGACTTCTTATTACAACGATCATTACATTGATAGCTGTTAATACCTTACAATTAGAAAGTATTTCGACTGCCGGAAGTGTGGGCTTTTTGTTGATTTTTGCGGTCGTTAATCTCGTCGGATTTAAATTGGCTTCAAAAATTCAAGGGAATAGGATAATTCCTATGGTAGGATTCGTTGCCTGCTCGGTGGCCTTAGTAGTTTTGTTGGTACAACAATACGGAACCAATAAGTCCTATGTCTTTATTGCTTTGGGCATTGTTGTATTTTGTTTTATCATGGAAGCCTTTTACAAAAAGACAGAAAAAGGCTCCTAAAATACTATGAATGGATAATATTACTGCTCTGAAGGAGCTTTTGGAAAAGTGGGAACAAGAAACTGTTTTTTATTTACCCAAGGTAATCGTAGCGATCCTTGTAATCCTCTTGTTCTACTTTATCGCAAAAGCGCTGAAACGATATAGCTATAAAATATATTCGAAAACCTTTAGCAATGCGCATCAGATTGCTTCTTTTATTTCCATCGGTATTTACATTTTTCTATTGTTATCCGGGGTATTTCTTGCTTTGGAAATATTGGGCTTAGAAAACACCTTGGCTAAATTGTTGGCGAGTGCAGGCGTGGTCGGTATCATTGCTGGTTTTGCCTTGAAGGATATTGCCTCAAACGCGTTTGCCGGATTCTTATTAAATATTCAGAGACCTTTCAAACCGGGTGATTGGGTGTCTATTGCCTCTAATTTTGGTACGATACAAAAAATAAGTTTGGTTACGACTTCGATTAAGAACATTTCTGGACAAGAAATTTTTGTCCCGAATCAATTGATTTATAACAATAGCTTCACCAACTTTTCAACTTATAACAAACGTAGAGTCATTCTTTCCAGCGGTGTTTCATATGGGGATGATTTGGATTTCGTCAAAAAAGTGGCTTTGGAGGAAGTCCAAAAGGTGCCAAGTCTAAATAAGCACGAAGAGATTGAATTTTATTATACTGAAATTGGCGCTTCCACGTTTAATTTCGAAGTGCGATTCTGGATTGATTTTCACCACCAAAAGGATTTTCTAGTTGCAAGAAACGATATAATTATGCTGATCAAAAAGCGTTTTGAACAAGAGCAAATTTCTATTGCGTATTCCGTTCTTTCTTTGGACTTTGGGGTAAAAGGCGGCGTGAATCTATTTGATCAATCTATTAAAACGGGCCCAGTCCGCACCGATAATTCATAAACGGTTGTATCTACCATTAACTCTTTGAAACGATGAAAAAATCCTTGATAGAAAAGCTCACTCAAATCTTACTCATTGTATTTAGTGTGGTTCTTGGATTATATCTCAGTGAACGGATAGAAGATCGGAAAAACGCACGTGAGGCTGACAAGATTATGGAAAAGATCAAGTTGGAATTACACCAAAATAAAATGATTCTTGATGAGTGGGTTCCGTATCATCGGGCTGTTGTGAATCAGCTTGACAGTTTAATCAACGACGACCAATTTATAGCTGATTTTATTCTAGATAAAAGTAATCTCTATCAGGTATTTACAAAAGGTAGTATCATGAAGGAAACCCCGTCCGATGATGCATGGGATATTGCCAAATCACATCCGCTTATTGTCAATGTGGACTATGACGAATTACTCATTTTATCAAAAATCTTTAATCAGCAAACATTCACTTACGAATCATTTCCAATACTGATTGATTTGATTCTTTCGTCCGATTTTAATGCAAAGGAGAAAGCCCTTCCAAATTTGACAGTCTTTAGGGATCGATTACGTGATATAACGCAACGAGAAATACAATTGATGCACTTTTATGATCAAGCAGAAAGATTGCTTCATTATGAAGAACCTTAAATTCGTCTTTTGACTTGGATCGAAGAAAAATCTTGCTATGTCGAGAAGTTTAACTTTGTGTAATCTTAAATGATCAGATTTAAAGTCATTAAACTTCGTAGATCATGAAAAAGCTTTTGTTAGAAGGTAACAATCATCACATTGAGTATGCCATTAGTGGAGAACAGCATGATGACTGTATTTTATTTGTTCATGGATTAGGAGCCAATCTAAATCAGTTCGAACAGCAACATGCTTATTTTAATAAAACGTACTGTGTGCTTTCTATTAATTTGCCCGGTCATGGACGAAGTACTGGTTTTGAAAAACCGAAAAATTCTTATGAAGTCTTGAATTTTATGTCGGAATGTGTTATTGAATTACTGGACGCCCTAAACATCGTTCGTGTAGATTATGTTGGTAACTCTATGGGCGGCAATGTGGGGTATGAACTTTTAAAATTTCATCCACAACGACTGAAGAGTTTTACTACTTTCGGAACAACGGCACAACTACAGACTTCTAATCGAACAGTAGGTTTTCTCTTAAAAGTACATAAACTAATGTCCCCGGCCTGGAGAGCATACTTATCGAAGTTTGCTGGACAAACGAAGATCTCTACTAATAAAATTAATGAAATGGTTCGGTCGACTAAAGGTTCTACGATCATTGCTTTACTTCCTACATTGGCCAATTTTAATTACCTTGAAGTAATAAAAGCATCTACTGTGCCGTGTCTTATTATTCGTGGTGAAAAAGATAGAGATATCAATAAACATCTTACAACTACGATTCAAGCATTTGAAAATAGAGTTCAGTTTGAATTATTTGATATGAAAGGAGTAGGGCATTTTGCCAATTTAGACAATCCTGATTTATTTAATTCGGTTTTACATGCTTTTGTATTGAGACATTCTTAAATGGATGGAAGCGTTGATTTGATACATTTTATTGGAAATCATGAGAGATATATTTGAAGAAGTTTTTAATTCCTTAGCGGAACAAGAAGAGATTCACTACAATAAAGAAGAGCACAATGTATTTGGCTTAGGATTATCTAAGCTTCCTATTACCATACATACATTAGAAATTGATTTTGAAGGTATTTCCATCTATTTGAAATATGATCTAGGCAATCATAATTTAGCAGAAATAAGGACGGTATTTACGACTATAAGGAAACGCTCGAATTTCTCCTTATTCACTAAAGAGCCTTTTCTACGATTGTTCAGTTTTAAGCAAGGAATCTGGAAAATCAAGTGCGAAAATAAAAATGAAATTCGAATATTGGAACAATTATTAAGGGTAACAGGTCTTAGTGAATTGGCAAAAACTGAAGCCTTTGAACCCCAGATTCATGGAACTTCGAATGATTTGGAATATACTATTGAAATGCGTTATTATCTTGGATTTAATCATAAAGAAAAATCAATCAAACCAGTAGTTGAATTTATGAAAAGGCTTATTCTTCATCTTAAGAACTAATGCTCATTTTATCTCAAAAGAATCAATTTTAGAGTCGTTCTTTTTTCTGTATAGAATCTAAAAAATAAACTAATTTCGCGGTCCAATTTATGGAATCAACCTATTCATCAATTTTATAAAAGTCAAATACCAGTATGAAATTAGCTTCAATACATAATCAAACAAGAGATGGTCAGTTAGTGGTCGTTAGTCAGGATTTAACCAAAGCGGTTGCAGTTCCTAGAATTGCTGCTACCATGCAGGAAGCGATGGATTCTTGGTCATCTGTTGAGGCTTCATTAAGGGAGGTTTATCAACAATTAAATCAGGGTAGTTTGGAAGAGACAATTGATTTTGCTTCAAAGAATCCGATGGCTCCTATCCCTCGAGCCTATCACTGGGCAGATGGTAGTGCTTATGTAACGCATGTCGAGTTGGTCCGTAAAGCAAGAAATGCCAGTTTACCCGATTCTTTTTGGACCGATCCATTGATGTATATGGGGGCTTCCGATGCATTTATTGGTGCACATGACGATATTGAAATCGAAAAGGAAGCATGGGGTATTGATTTTGAATCGGAAATTGCGGTGATTACAGATGATGTGCCAGCAGGGGTTGATCCAGAAGAAGCATTAAAGCATATCAAGTTAATTACCATCATTAATGACGTTTCCTTGAGAAATCTAATTCCTGGAGAATTATCCAAACAATTTGGATTTTACCAATCTAAGCCATGGACGGCTTTCGCTCCGGTGGTTGCATCTCCAGATGAATTGGGAGATGCATGGAAAAACGGAAAACTTCATTTGGATATTGAATCTAGGTTGAATGGAATATTGATCGGTTCACCCAATGCAGGAATCGATATGACCTTTCATTTTGGAGAACTCATCGCGCATGCTGCCAAAACACGTTCATTGATGGCCGGAACAGTGATCGGATCAGGAACAGTTGCGAATCAGGGAAGCCCTACGGGTTCAAGTTGCCTCGCCGAAGTGCGTTGTTTGGAGATTATTCGAGATGGTCAAGCAACGACTAATTTTATGTCTTTCGGTGATCGAATAGAAATTGATATGAAGAATGCTCTGGGACATTCTATTTTCGGAAAAATCAATCAGCGAGTAAAGGCTTATCAACCAGGTGTTAAATAGATCGATTCAGGGTATTAATTCGTATTATTTGTCGAAAATAAATGCATTTATAGGCTCTTTTTAGTACATTAGATGGTAAATCCTTTGGTATCAGGTTTTACTATGAAATTCAAATATATTTTATTATCTCTAATGTTAATTCTATTAGCATTTAGCAGTTTTGGACAAAATCAAAAAAACTTAATTAATTTAAGGTTAGGAACTGGTCTGCAATATTTTAACTCACAAGATTTCTATACCTCGAATTGTGTAACACAAATTAATATTAAGTACAATAACTTATTCTCTTCAAATTTAAATCTTACTGTTGGTAAAAACTTAGAACATTATCAAGTACCTTGTTATAGTTTTTGGGAAAGCGGTTTTGACTTCTTAATTAGCCCTTTTCGGGAACAAGCTATCTTTGATTTAAAGTTGGGGTTAGGACTTTCTTTTCACCAAAGTAGAGGTTCAGCTTTATACCCAGATATAAATAGACCATCAATTATAGGCTATGAATATTATGAGGTACAAATTGGAAGAAATTATTTTGGACAAAGGTTGGTGAGCGAATTTATAATAGATATATTTTACAAATGGAAAATTGGAATAACGATTAACTATTATCCGTTTTTGAGGAATTACAACTATTCGAATATTATACTTTTTACTAGCTATACTTTAGGAGATCATGGATAACGGTACTGTATTTACACTCATCATCATTGCAATTGTTGCGCTCATGATCGTATTAAATTTCTTCGTTCTGAGAAAATATAAGCGGGACATGGATAAGATAGATGATCAGTGGAACGCCTTTCTGGAGGCAGTGGATCGTGAAGATGTGGACAAGATACAATTGTACGGAGACAAACTAATATGGAATACGGACTTGAAGCAGGAACAATTGTCGACCATTAAAGAAGTCGTCGAACTGCATCTAGAAGATAATCCCGCATTAGAACAATTAAAATTAGATGCCTTCAACAAACAATTGCATTATGATCGCAATATACCAAGTCCGGGAAGCAGTGGAGGAAAGCCACAGAGTTGGTCTTCTTAAATGGATGTAAAAATGGAAAGCTATGCATTTTGTCCCGACCAACGTTTCAGACCTAGATCGAATCCTTGATATGGAAAAAGATCCGTCGAATAGCTCCTTTATTTTTCCGAATTCTAAAAGGGATCACATCGACATGATCCGGGATGAACATATCGCACATCTCTTGATACGTTCCGAACAACAGGATGTAGTAGGCTTCTGTATTCTCGCTGGATTGAAAAAAGAAGCACGTTCAATAGAATTGCGCCGGATCATTATACAAGAAAAAGGAAAAGGCTATGGGCGAAAGGCGATACGTCAATTGAAACAACATTGTTTCGTTACCTTAAAGGCCCATCGATTGTGGTTGGATGTTTTTGCCTTCAATGAACGAGCCCGAGCCCTTTATCGATCTGAAGGTTTTCAAGAAGAGGTTGTATTACGAGCATCCGTACGTGTAGAGGATCGATTTGAGGATCTTATCATCATGTCCATCTTGGAGGATGCGTACGCGAAAAAGGGATATACTCAACCGCGCTAGTTGCTTGCAGGGCCTGTCATGTACTTTCGCTATTGCGAAGGACATGATGAACGACAGTGAAACCCGGAAAGGAACGCTCGAGCGCCCAAAATGACAAGATTCTGTTAATTACAGCTTAATATAGTGCGATTACCAATTCAATGATGCAAGATATTGTTTTAGCCGCATGCTTTCTTGACCATTGTCTATTTTTAGGCAGTGATAAAGCATGTTATTCTGGTACTTTTGTGGGCAGCAATGGGGATGTCCACCTATGCGCAATCATCCATTTCGTTGCGATTAGATTATGCATGGCAGTCAACAACGTCAGAATACATCCTTAAAAAAGCACCCTTGAGCGGATCTTTACAATTTCCGGAACTGGATGTAAATCAAGCGTATGCCTTGTATCTATCCAATGCAGAGATTCAAAGATTGGTGATTGGTGATCAAATGTGGCATGCTGGGAGCTATCCATCCATTGATTCGCTAAGCAGCCAGACAAATCCTCATTTTTTTGTTGTGGAAGGTCGTTTTTTGTCCAATGCCCTAGCTCATTTTTCCTTGGAACAGCAGAGTGATTTGGACTATCGATTTAAACCTGTTTTGTACCCGAAAGAAGTCTTTAATAGTTATTATCAAAATTTGTCCATCAAGAATCGATTAGGCACCTATTTTACCTTACTATTTTTGGGAGCAATCGGTGTTTTTCTACTATTTTCTTCCGGAATGTATATTCAGACGAGAAATCGTGATTTTCTTTTCTATAGTTTGTATTTGGGCTCTATTTTAATTCATAACGGTATTCAAGCTGATGGATTTTTAAATAGTTATCTACTTTTCCCTCATCAACCGATCCTTTATCACTCGATTAATGAGTTTTTCCAGATGTTCATCTATAGCTTTTTTATGCTATTTATCAGTCAATTTTTGGAGCTGCAGAAACACACTCCAAGAATCCATCGTTTTCTTTCATGGTCCATTCTGTCAACTTGGGTCTTTGCCGTAGCATTCCTGATTAGTGCTTATTTTTTTCGTGCCTTTTCAATTGTTCAAGATTACTTATCTATTCTGTGGATCATCGTCGCATTGCAGGGTTTGATCGTAGTCATAGGACTTTATTTTAAGCATCCATTGCGCATTAAGTATTACATCATTATTGGTTCTATTTTTTTAGTGATTGGCTCCTCATTAGAATTGGCCAGTTCACTGGTCACCCCCGATTCATACTATTGGAACATATGGAGTGATCCGACAGCAGGATGGTTTCCTTTTAATTATACGCAGCTTGCCATTTTAGGTGAAGTGGTTTGCTTTGCCTTAGGAATCGGTTCTAAAATACGAAGTATTGATCGACGCGTCAAAAGAAATCAACGGAAGGAGATTAAAACGCTCCAACAAACAACCTTGAAGAAAGAAGCGGCTATCAATGATCTCTTGGGGGATCTTCAAGCGGAAAAACTTACGGTGCATGAGACACATCAAATGATGCGGATGCTCGAATCAAAAATGAGCGTGATTAAGTTTCAACTAAATCCTCATTTTTTATACAATCATCTAAATGTGATTCATAATTTTATCTTGATGGATCAGAATCAAGAGGCCTCTGAATATTTATTGGCGTTTTCGAAATTACTGCGCGAATCCATCAATAAATCAGAAGCGAAATTTGTGCGTATTTCTGATGAACTGGCATATTTGAAGCAGTACATCCAATTGGAACGAAAGCGGTTATCGAGTGATTTTCATTTTCAGATTCAATCAACGAATGTCGATATACAAGGCCGTGAAATTCCTCCATTTTTATTTCAACATTATTTAGAATTCATTCTTTGGAATAAGATTGATCGGCAATCCAAAGATGCCGGTGTCGAGATTATATTGAATGAGCAAGAGGACGGATTGAATTGGATCATTCGAGATCGAGGCCAAATACTTCAATACGATGGAGCCATGATGGATCGAATTATTAAAAATATTAAAACGCGGCTCCATACCTTAGCCGACACGGCTACTGGACAATTCGAGTTTAATCTCGTATTTTTAGAAGAGGAACGATGTCTTCGATTGACATTGCATACTTCTCAATCTGAATTAATATCTATTTAATCCTATGCAATTGCGCTGGTTTCATATGCTCTTGGTTATTCTCGGAAGTTTTGTTGGACTTCAGGCTGAAAAACCGCTAGACTCGATTCATTATTTGGTGCGGGCATATGAGCAGGAACCATCCACTCAAAAGCGATACGATATTGCTGCCTCTATTATGGATGCTTGTGCTGCCATTCGTTTGGAAGATTTGGATGGTATTCGACGAGAAAAATTTGATGGAAAGCCTAGCGATATTTCTTCGATTTGGGCTTCGGTGTATGCGCATGTTTACTACTACAAAAATCAGCAAGATTCCTCCTTATACTACTATATATTACAGAGGCACCTTGCAGAACAAGAAAATGACCTGTCTAGTATGGTGGCTGCCAACGGGAATATTGCCTATATCTTGTCAGATCAAGGTCAATATATAGATGCTATCAGGCAATTTCGAGCGTATATCTCAGTGGCTTTCGAAACGGGTGATGAGCGCAATGTTAGCGATTATTATTACAATATAGCAAGTAACTTCAAATATCTCAATCGATTGGATTCGGCCTTGGTCTACTTTGAGAAAGCGGCATCTATTGATCGTTCCTTAGAAAATTATTCTGGGATGCTGTACAATCTTAAAGCCATGGCGAATATGCATCTACTGATGGAGAATGATGCCCAGACCATGCGCTGGTGTCAGGCTTGTATTGATGAGGGGAAGAAATATCAATTGATGCGTCCGGTGGCTTATTGTCAATACTACTTGGCGGAAATGTATGCTAAAAACCAAGATTGGGAGCAGTCCATAGCTCGGATCAATCAGGCCATTAATATGGATATACAAAGAGGGGATAGCAGTCGGTTGGCAACCTTTTTGTTGGTACGAGCTAAAGCTGAAAGTACCACTTCTTACCAGCAAGCACTAAAGACCGTAGAACAAGCGGTTCGATTATCGAAAGAAGCTGGAAAGCGCCGTCAATGGCTACAGGCATTACAGCGTCTGGCTTCCATTCATATGGATCATGAGCAGTATGGAGCAGCAGAAAACATGTTGAATGAAATTCGAGCTCAATGGAGTCAAGAAGGTGAAACGCAGATGAAAGAGGCTTGGTACGATTTGCGTATTGATCTCGCCAGAAAACAAAAGGAATGGCTATTATTAGATAGTCTTTGGAAGTCCAAAAACATGCTTTCTCAAGAAATTTTTCTTGCTTCCGGTCGTCAACATGTATCCCAGATCGATAACGAAGCGGAATTGTTTCAGCTGGAAAATAAACTAGAAGCACAGGCCTTATCGTTGGAAATCAATCGTAAAAAGGTACAAATAAGAACAAGTCTTTTGGCCATCCTAGGACTTTCGGTCTTGGTCTTAGGTCTCTTGTTTTATATCGTTTATGCACGCATCCGAAAACGGATGTATGAGACCGATGAACGCAATAGGCAAGAGCAGCTGGAGCAACACAACGCCCTATTGGTGGCTCAAATTAATCATCAAAAAACAAAGATTAATCCACACTTTTTGTTCAATGGTTTGAACTCGATCAATAACTTCATCATCAACGAAGACCCAAGAACAGCCTCTGAATATCTCAGTAAGTTTGCGATGTTGATGCGCCATGTTCTCAATCATTCTTCGAAGCAATGGGTTCCTGTAGTGGAAGAATTTGCCATGTTAAGACAATATCTGGAGATCGAGCAAATACGCTTTACCCAATTATTTGATTTTGCCTTTAAGATCGATGATTCGATTGATGACGAACGAATCATGATTCCAACCATGCTGATTCAACCTTTTATTGAAAATGCGATCAAACATGCCTTTGATGACACGATAAAAAATCCAATGATCACCATTGCCCTGAAATTGCATGATTCCAATATGTTGGCCCTGAGTGTACATGATAATGGAAAGGGGCGACAAAAAAGAGTTGTAAACACCAAAAGCCAACATCGTTCTCAAGGATTATTGATTTCTGAAGAACGATTACAAATGCTGAATCAATTGTTCGATGTAAAAGCGTCGATGCAAGTGATCGATTATACAAATCCCAGCGGAACCGAAGTTTTAATTCGCATGAAAATTATAAGCAATGATGAAAGAAATTAGAGCCATTATTACAGATGATGAATCCCATTGTCGATCATCGCTGTCGAAGCAACTGGAATGGTATTGCCCACAGGTGAAAGTGGTTGGCTTGGCTTCCAATATACAAGAAGCTCGTGCTCATATCGAGGATCTGAAACCAGATTTGGTGTTTTTAGATATACAAATGCCTGGCGGGACCGGTTTTGACCTATTGGAGGAACTTCCATCTATTGATTTTCATGTAATCTTTACAACAGCCTATGATGATTATGCCTTACAAGCTTTTCAGGTCAATGCGCTGTCTTATTTATTGAAACCGATTGGAAAAGAGGACTTGATCAAAGCGATTGAAAAAATTCCAGATGCACAAGATGATGCCATACAGAATAAATTATTGCGCATCGTGGATCAATTGCAAAGTGAAAAAACACCCTTGTCCAAAATTGCGCTTCCGGTGCGTGATGGATTGGAATTTGTAGAATTAGATAAGATTGTTCGTTGCGAATCCGATGGTAGCTATACCTATGTGTATTTAGCCAATGAAAAAAAGATTTACCTCTCCAAAACATTGAAATTTGTACATGAATTAATCAATCATAAGAAGTTTGTTCGAGTACATCACAGCCACTTGATCAATATGGATTATGTCACGAAATATGTGCGCGGGACGGGCGGATATATTGTTTTAGAAGATGGGCAGTCCATCCCAGTCAGTCGGGCCAAAAAAGACTCTTTTTTGGATCAGTGGGATTATTGATCTTGAAAGATCTTAATCGTTTTTGAAAATCTGAATAGCCTGTGATCTTGATTCCGTTTTTAATTGAATAAAATACGCACCATTCGGAATATCGGCACAGTCTAATAAAACAGAATGACTACCAGGATTCATCCGTTTGTTTTGAATAAAGCGTTGAATGATGTTGCCGGAGGGATCCACTAAGGAAATTGAAACCGCTTGGGCTTTCAATAATTCGAAATTCAAGGTGGCCTCAGAACGAATCGGATTGGGATAGATCATACCTAGTACCGATTTGTTTTGATCAACAATCCCCAATTCTAGACTACTTGAAATTCCTAAAACGATAAAATCAAATGCAGTATTTACCTTTCCATATCCACAAATGAAAATAGTTTTCTTTAAAGACGCTATACTTTTTTGAGCATTAAATACATCTCCTTCATTTTGAATAGATGCGGACGTAAGAATACCATCCATTCCAAAATTATGATCCAATTGGCCATTTTGATCATAACGGACTATTGCAATTTTTCCTTGGCTCGTACCGATTAAAAGTATGTTGCCATTAGTCTGTAGAATACTTGTATAACAAATTTCATGGCCAAATATTGCTTTTGTAGTTTTTCCCTCAATTCCAAAGGAGTTATCCAACGTTCCATTCGTATTCAGTCGAACTAAGGCAAAGTCAAAGTCACCTTGTTCAACCATAGCATGTCCAGCAATCAGTATTTTATCATTTTCTTGGATGTTGATAGAATACGCTTCATCAGAATTACCAAGAACGGATATCAATAACGAGCCTTCTGTGCTGAAACTTGGGTCTATGGACCCATCTGGTAGTAAACGAATAATAGCCATTTGCTTACTAAAAAATCCAGAACTACCCGCTAAGACTATTTTTCCATCGGATTGTATATCTACGGCTCTACATGAACTGGAAATACTGGGAAAAGAATATTGAAACATTCCTCCATTGGCAAAACTGGTGTCTATACTACCATTCTCGTTAAATCGCATGGCTACGAAGGCATCACTACTTCCTCTATCTGCATCTCCTGCCGCTAAAATTTGTCCATTTTCAAGAATACTCAGAGTTCTGAAAATCTGATAATAATCACCAAAATCTTTTATTACAATTCCATTATTACCAAAACTTGGATCCAATGCGCCATCCGGCAATAGGCGTATAAGGACGTAGGAATATTCCAATAAATTGCTATCTATTTCGGAATAGAACGAGGTAGATCCTGCCAATACAATCTTATCATCTGGTTGAATTTTAAGATCAAAACAATCTTCGAATTCTCCTATGTTATATACAACTTTTCCTACATTTCCAAAACTAGTATCTAAGCTTCCATCTGTATTAAGTCGTGATATGGCGAAGTTGTTATCTGATTTTCCAGACACGATAATTTTTCCGTCCTGTTGCAATCCAATAGCTCGACCTACATCAAATTTATTGTCGTAATCAATGTTTTGGATACCATTCGTACCAAACTCTG
>JAHDFB010000012.1 GCA_020628475.1 Saprospiraceae bacterium
CTATTTTGACCTCGGGCGCCATAGAGATCGACGAGCAACGCGAGTCAATCTATTCACTATTTCAGACCAAAGAAAAAAAGATTCCTAGTTTTTCAAAATCGAGTAATTTTTAACTTCTGTCTTCTCGTATAAAACTCCATATTCTCCTTCAGAATTAAATCCCATCTCTTTTATGGTTACCAGCTCTCTTATTGCTTTCCCATCCTGATATTCAATAGTTTGAATTTCTACTCTTTTGTGATAATTTTCTAAAACCCTTGTAGAATAAATCTTCCAATTCCCTACCCTTTGACCTTGTGAATATTCTCCTTTTTCAAGCACCTTTCCCCTGCGGTCCGTTAATTCCCAAATTCCATGAAACGTTCCATTTTTAATACCAAATTTAAACAAGTCTACCACTTCATTGCGTTGCCAATGCCCCGTATACTGATTATATTCGTAGTCCCCATCTTTCATTTCTGTAATGACTTCTAAGAAATCTATATATTTTAAATATCTCTCCTGATCTTGCTCAGAATCAATACTCTTACAACAATCTGATCTCCAAGTATAATATTGGCCTTGCTTTCCAAGTCCAGCAAAAATCAAACTTGTAGATCCCACGCTTGTGTAAAAACCACATGCTTCAGGAGTGCTGTTCGTAAATATCGATATCGTATCTTTTTCTACTCCTTTATAATACTTAATCACTTTAAATATCAATTCCTTTTTAAAATTATTAGCAGTATTCTTTTCCTCCAACAATTCTCCTTGAAATATTAAAGCCGATATACTTGAAAGTCCTGGTGATTTGGCTTGAACGATTCCTAATTCCACAATAGGCAAATCAAGCAGACTGATTGTACAACTACAACATAACCCATGATGTGTATATGATAAAAAAAGGAAAAGGGATGCAAAAAGACTATACTTCATGTTTAAAAGCTGTTATCTAAAATTGAAACTCCAGTTGAAGAAACTTATTGTCCTCTCCCCTCTTTACGCATCAAATCCAAGTTATTTAATATCTAATTTATAAGAAAACCATTTTTTTGCAACGAAACACAGCCATTTCCCCTATTTATAATAAAACCAACATTTAGATATAAACTATGCGATTTACTTTACACTTCCTTTTTTTCACACTGCTCTCTTATACTTGTCATGCCCAACTTACTTTCTCCGAAGACGTAAACAATAACTTCTTAGGTGTCAGCGAGGGGGAACAGCGTCTTGCCGATTTTGACAATGATGGCGATCTCGATCTTTTATTTATTGGTTATGCCGAACAATTTAGCGCAGAGGCTAGGTTATTTCTGAATGACGGAAATGGAATCTTCTCGGAAACATCCAGTATCATTGAAGGAGTTGGGTATGCTGCTATGGATATTGCGGATATCGACGGAGATCAAGATATAGATATTCTTATAGCAGGACAGCACAGTACTGGTGTATCTACGCAGTTATATCTTAATAATGGAAATGCCACCTTCAGCATGGACGAATCCAATGATTTTCCAGCGATGATGAATGGAATCGTAGATTTCGCTGATATTGATGGAGATGGGGATCAGGATTTTCTTATGGCTGGTACCAATGCCACGCTATCGGAAGCGATTACACGTATTTATAGTAATGATGGATTTGGAGTTTTTAGTTTAACAGAAAACGACGAAATCACCAAAGTATATCAAGGATCTAGTGATTTTGCGGATATCGATGGTGATCAAGATGTAGATCTTATATTAACAGGAACACATGGATCGCTCTTCAATTCATATACAGCTTTATACGTAAATAACGGTAGCGGTAAATATTCACTCATGGAAAACACTAATCTGATTGACGTTAATATCAGTTCAACTGATTTTGCGGATATCGACAATGATGGTGATTATGATTTATTAATTACAGGATCTTCCAATTTCAGTCTTTCTTCTGCCTTGTATAAAAACGATGGAGAAGGCAATTTTATCCCCGATAACGAATCTGACCTCGTTCCTATCATTTTTAGCGATTGTGCATTGGCCGATTTTGATAATGATGGAGATATCGATTTAATGATGGCTGGTAGAAAAGGTCCCATTCCAGATGAAACAGCACAATTATACCTTAATGATGGATTTGGAGTATTTTCTCTGTTAGAAAACCAAAGTTTCATCGGTGCTACTGCAGGTGGTATAGCCGTAGGTGATGTAAATAATGATGAAAAAAAAGATATCATCATTACAGGCGCCGCTCCAGATATGGAGGCCTACACCAAATTGTACATCAATAATCTAATGGTATCTGTGGCGAAAACGAAATGGATGAAACAAGCACTTATTCAGCCCAATCCTTGTAGCGATTTCATTCAAATAATAGACGAAGATTCAAGGGCAATTTATGAGCTTGAAATCATCAATAATATCGGACAGCGGGTATATTATCAACAAGAAATACCAGCCACTGATGTACGTATTTCTACCACGGCATTTAATCCAGGAATCTATCATATAAGTTGGCTTCTCGAGGATAATCAACGGAAAACCAAGACTTTTATTAAACAGTAATACTCTAAACTTAGAGTATATCGTATAACAAGCAGAAATATTCGGCTTCTGACCTTATATATTCTAAAAAACGAACTTTTTCTCCTTCTGGCCAAGTTCGAAGAATCGATCTGAGTTCTAACTTAACTGGATCTTGTGCGTGTTTCAACAGGAGAATTGCTGGTATCCAAGAGCGTTTAATATCACCAGCAATATGCTCATCAAGCGCCTCTTCATTCAGAATTTCATGGAAAAGTGCCTGTTTCATCGCTTCATGATCATGTGCTCTACTGGCCATGACTGCATATAAATTCATTCTTTTGTAACGATTTGGATGATGATATTCTTGCATCAATTCTTCATCACTCAACACATCGGTACCTATATTTGGGTCTAACAGATTCATTAAAGATTCAATAATTCTTGCACCAAATTTAAAACCTCCTCTGTCGGCTTTCCAAATTTGGACATAATATCATCCACTTCATTTTCAAAGTTCTTCTTTAATAACAGTACGATATGCTCCGCATCAATGGCCTTCATCGCGTCCATTTCAAGCTTGTAGGCATTATATTCGCTTCGGATTCTAAAAGTAGGATCGATCAATCCTCTAAATCCGATAAATCCCTCTGCTTGATCATCTAAGAAGTGCTGAAATTCATGTCGAAGCGCTGTTATCGAGGCATCTTCTTGTATATAAATCTTGCCTGGACTTCCTCTACTCAAAGCAGGTTCATAGGCAATTTTATTGGGATTTGTAGTGAATTCTACTTGGCCTCCAGCATCTTTGACCTGTTGTATCATGCTTTTCCATTCCTCCGGATGAGAAGCGGATCCAGGCCCTAAAAGTTCCTTAACCGGATCACCTAAGGAACGAAAGGTATCATCCAAAACATACCATTCATCGACCAAACTAGGATGTTCCAATAAGTAGTATCTCAAAGTGGAATCAATTTGAAAATCCTCGACCAGTTTATTCAAAACAGCTATCTCACTCCGTTTCGATTGGATCACGTCAGATTCTGCATGATAGAGTATCAACCATGCATTAAATACATCCGCATTCAAAGCATCGACATGTGAAGATAGTTGTGTACTATCTTCTTTTAACTGCAATAAATCTTGAAAAAAAATAAATCCAGTTTGTTCCTTTTGCGTACGAATATCTTCCTGAATGGGCCATATTTGATCCACATGATCTCTGAAATGTTCTTGTGTCGCCAATTGATCCCATAAATCAATGAATTGATTGATCGAATCCAAACGCGAAATCTCTGGAAAATTTCGTTGTAGATTTTGAATCAGAGTGTCTTGAACGGGATCTTCTTGAATGGTATGTTTGGATACATGGCAAGCCGTTAGAAAAAATAGTAGAAGAATTCCCATCCAATTAATACTGGAGTACAACCAGCTTGAAAGGATGTTTTTGGAGTTAAATAGCATTGTTACATATTGATTTTAAGGGGGAGTTTGAAACGAATATATGTATAATTTTGGATTATTGGGTATAAAAAAATCCCAAGCCTTGATGCAAGACTTGAGATCTAAATAGGTTTATTAGTTTATTTTAATCTATTTCGAACTAATGTCTACTTTATTATCACCAGTACCCATTCCTTTGAAACTAATTCGTCCGTCCGGAACTCCTAGTGCTACTAACATATCGTGAACAACTTCAGCTCTTGCTTTTGACAATTTCATATTTTCCTTATCGTCTGCACCATCGTTAGTATAAACATTGACCACAACTTTTCCATTATCGGTAGCTTTCATTGCAGCTGCAAGTCCTTCTACTTCCGCTTTCGAGAAGTTGGTAATTCTGTTGTTTTCTTTTTTCCACTCAATGTTGCTCAAAGAATAACTAGACTCTGCCCCCTCCTTCTTCGTGATAAGGTCCGTAAATAATCCTTTCATTGCATCCATTGTTTTATCTGCAGCATCCGTTACAGCCTTCACAATTTTTGCCCAGATTCTTCCGAGTTTATTACCAGCACTATCATAGTAGAAACCATTCTTTTGTGTAAACTCGCCTTTTTTGTAGATAATCTTTCCTGAAGCATCTACTAAGTTTCCATCATCATCCAATGACAATCGTACACCAGCATATTTACCTAAATATCCTTTGATCATTTCCAAGAATGACGCAGGAATAGCTGCGGCCTTTAATAATATATTACCGGCATCATTGATTAAATTTCCATCTGCATCTAATGCATATGATCCTGCTGCATGTATTACATTTCCTGAAGCATCTGTAATCGATCCATCTTCACCAATTTTTGCTGTAGAATAATCTACATTCATTGCTGCACTTGCATCTCCAGTACTTCCATCAGTAGCTACGCTTGAAGATCCATCATCATTCGCTGTAGGTCCACCAGAAATTTCTGTAGAACCTGCACTTGCATCATCCGATCCATCGGTCATTTCCACTTTATCACCATCACCTGTAGACGCATTGGCACCATTACATCCGTCTTTGGTCAAATACCATATTAGTCCTGCTCCTATCAGTAATGGTAAAAGCCATTTCCACCATCCACCTCCACCAGAAGCTGGTTCTTTGATATTTTTCGAAGCGGTGTTAACCGCTGCTGTTGCTGCCGATGTCGCTGACCCTACAGCTGCTTTTGCTGAATCAGCAAATCCAAGAATTCCAGACAGTCCTGGAACGCCAGCGATACTTGATTTTTGTTCTCCTAAATAAGAACTTAATTTTTTAGCACCCCAACCATTTTTGAAGACCATGCCCGCTAATTTATTCACCACAATCGGTGCTAAAAATTTTAATAGCATAGAACCTCCGGCTTTCTTAAGGCCTGTAGAACCTAATAAACCATCCAGAATACCAGATTGCTTATTTCCGAAGATGTTTTCTAATAAATCTGAACCTGTTTCCAACCAAGAATCCGATTTTGATTTATCAGCTAATACACCACCGATATCTTTAATATTGTCGTCACCAAATCCTCCATTTTTGAATATATCCAATAATCCTCCTGCACCTGTTTCAGTACTTCCTTTATTGATAAGTCCTCCAATAACTGCTGGTAAGAACATTTTGATTGCAGAAGTCGCCATTTTTGATTCAATACCGACCATTCCTGCTACTTTGTTGACGATTGCGTCTGTCATCATCCCCTTGACGCCGTCTAATAAACTAGCCATATAACATTTAAATTTAATAGTTCATTCTGGCTACTACGCCAAAATAGAAAGTGAGTAAAAAATAATTTCTTATTAGAATTCCTATCGTCGAAAACCTAATTTACATAATATAGACGAAAATTCAAAAGAACCCCACATGAATTAAAAGTATAAATAATGTATACGGAATCCATCCAGTGTGTTATACTCCAGACTTGGAGCCGGTATTTTGATGTAATTAAGCGCTTGAAAAAGTTGTTGTAGAAAGTATTTGTCTGTTTCTATTTGAGTCCAATCTACATCTAAAGAGAGAAAAAATTGTCGATAACGATCTACCTCAGGAAGGGCTTTGCCTCGCCAGGTTTTCTTATTTTCAAACTCACCATACATCCCATTAGCACTATAACCTACAGCTAGATTCAGCCATTTGGGGATGACTTTCGAAGGTACTATTTTATTCATATTGCAACTTAGCCAATAACTATGACCATTGTAATCCAATAATAGGCTTTGAAGGTAATTATCTCCTAGCATTCCATGACTATCGTCAGCATAGGGTGAGCGGTGAAAACTAAATTTAAGTTCTACTATTTGTTCATCAAGCCATAATTCTTGTCCAATTAATAAGGCAGATCCCGCGGTATTGGCCAACATATCACTCCAAGAAAATCCCCAACCTGGATATATTCCATCAAAAATTTCAATAGGTGTTTGTAATATTATCCCTGCTGTACCGCCATACAGTAAGGCTTTCGCTTTACTGACGCCTGCGTTGCGCAAACAATTATAACTAATCTTACTCTCCAAATAGGCACCCCAAGCATGCCCCATTTTATCGATTTGTAAATAACCTTTGCGATCATCATAGAAATGAAAAGGTACTGGTGTTCGATCTTTATACCAAACGAATCCTAAATAGGAAATTCCTCCCACATAGAAAGCGGACTCGGCTGCAATGAAGGTGTATAACTTCTTTTTGTTGATACTATCTTTTTCCGTCGATTCTGAAGGCTTTATTTTTGGGCGTGCCTGTCCTTGATCGGGCCAAGCCGAAGATCCTGTTCCAGCAGACAGGCTAAAGCCTATACAGGCAAATACGATTAGTAATATATAATCATTATATACAGACATCCTTATCTATAACGATTACACCAGTCGATTGTATGGGCTACTTTTGTAATTAAATTACTAGGACGCTTTGCGATACCATGTGATGCTCCTGGAATCTCTACTAAGACCGTTTCAATCTTTCTTAATTTCAAGGCGTGATACAGTTGTTTTGCCTCACTGGGTGGCGTTCTCAAATCATTCATACCCACCATGACCATCGTCGGTGTTTCGATGTTTCCAACCAAGGAAATTGGAGAAAATTTCCAATAAGTTTCAAAATTCTCCCATGGTTGTCCAGGATAACGATAGTTCGCATAGCCATAGTAATTATCTGCGACGAGCGTTTTACTTATCCAGTTCATAACCGGTTTATGCACCACGGCAGCCTCGAATCTATTATTCTTGCCAATCATCCATGCCGTCATTATTCCTCCGGCACTTCCCCCAGCTACGAATAACTGCTCTTCAGAAGCAAGTCCTTGATCAATCAAGAAATCCACTCCATCCATTACATCCTGATAATCATCTCCGGGATAGTTGTTATATAGTAAATCTCCAAATTCTTCACCATAACTTGTGCTTCCACGCGGGTTGGGATAAAAAACGATATATCCTTTTGCCGCATACAATTGCAATTCTGCCGTAAATCGATCTCCATAGTTCAAAATGGGGCCACCGTGATTCTCAACCAACAATGGATAGGTCTTTTCCTCGTTATAAAATGGTGGTTTGATGACCCATCCTTGAATTTTCCGTTGATCAACGGAGGAAGTATACCATACGGATTCTACCTTTCCCCATTGGATTTCGTCCTGTAAATCCTGATTCAAGGATGTAATTTGAGTCGCTTTCAATTTCTTATCCAAGAGTACTAATTCTGCAGGATGCGAGGGGCGCGTCATAGTATAGACGATTTGTCCCTTCTTTGAGACGCTGAATGAACCACTGGCATACGGACGTCCAATGGTAGTGCCGCCCATATTTCCAATAATTTCCTGTCCTCGACCGATATTTTGTACTTTGCCGATTTTGGTATTCCCCTCATCATCGTAGCTATAATACATGAACTTGGAATCTTTAGACCATTGGATGGAAGCGATGCTTCTATCAAGATCCAAAAGACATCTTTCTTTTCTGGAACCGTCAATGTTCATCATGTGCAAGCAGGTTTTTTGATGTGTTCGAATCTTATCTTCATAGCCTAGATAAGCAATTTTCTTCCCATCGGGCGATACCACTGGATTGTATTCTGGGCCATTGATCGCTGTTAACTGAACTATTTTCCCTGTTTTTATATCCACCGAAAATATGTTAGAATCGACAAATTCATACTCCCAATTCGCAGATCGGTTGGCGGAAAAATATATTTTCTCTGATTTTGCACCCCAACTAATGGCTCCGCGATGATGATAATTACCAGAGCTTACTTGTCTTGTCTTACCACCGTCGGCATCCATTACAAACAGATGATAGAATCCATCTTTCAAATAGCCTTGGCCATCTGCTTCATGTTTTAGGCGCGTAGTTATTCTGGGGGCTTTCGCCCAAACGGCACCCTCTGGTTTCGAAGGCATCGAGGATATCCGCGGTGCTGGTGCAGGTACGAAGGAAGAAAAAGCCAGAAATTTTCCGTTTGGTGACCAGCTAAGGGAAGAAGGGCTTTTTTCTAATTGACTTAACCGTGCATAATTATTCGTCTTTAACCAATACATAAAAATTTCTGCGCCATTATCGGTGCTTGATACAAAGGCTATTTTGGAACCATCCGGCGACCATCTCGCCTGTGATTCTGAGCGGTCACTCGAAGTCAATTTTCGATGATTTTTTCCATCTGCGTCCACGATCCATAAACTGCTGGTTTTCTTGTCTTTCATGATGTCAAATCCGTTCCGGACATACACGATTTTTTTACCATTCGGTGCAATTTGCGGATCGCTCGCCCACTCCAAATCAAAGACATCCAGATAATCAAAAGCGCGAAGTGAATCTTGTCCCGTTATGGATAAGCTAGAAACAGTGAACAATAAAAGAATGAAAAAATACCTCATATTAAAAAAAATTAATTTATCCCTTAGTACCTAGCGTTATTGCCGATTTTCAAGAGAATCTTGCCCATTTAAGCTTCAGTAAAAGTAGTTTTTTAATATTAATTTTTGAGTTTGTAGGCATCAATATTCTGATGAATAGGCTCTACTTTATATTCGATCGAATCGACTACCCCAATTTCCTTCTCCATTCGCGATAGAGAGGTAATAATAATGTCATTATTCTATTGGTATTTAATAATTCTACCACACCAATAGAGTAAACCCTTAATGCCCATTACGGAGATATTTTATTACAAACCAGAAGTTTCTATAACTTCACTAAATGTTAGAAAAATGAATTTTATTAAAACGTTATGCGCTATTTTTTTCTTTTCTCTCTTCATTATTTCCTGTAATCAGGACTCCATTGTTGAAGAATCGAAACAAGTTATTACGCCACAAAGTGCAGAAGGGGACATCATTCCAGATCAGTATATTGTCAACTTCAAAAGTTCTGCTATTCCAGGTGCTTTATCCTACATCGATCAGCCAGAAAACATTCGAGATCGTGAGACTAAAGCGGCTTTAATGGAAGAAAACACCGCTATTGTAACGGCTCAAATCAAAAGCTTTTTAGATCAAGAAGGTATTTCCGAAGATGCCATTTTGTATGTGTATACGGCTATAGAAGCAGGTGCCGCTTTACGATTGACTGAAGAGCAGTTCAAGAATTTACAAAGCAATCCTACCGTTAACACGATCGAGTTTGATCGCAGCGTATCTTTACCTGATTTTACCATCGATCATATCGATGAAGATGGAGGTTCTCGAGCTCAAACTACACCATGTGGTATTACAAATGCGGGTGGAGCCGCAAATGCGGGTACTTCTCGCTGGATTTGGGTGGTTGATACAGGAATTGACTTAGATCACCCAGATTTAAATGTTGTAACCAATTCCACGTATGCCAAGAGTTATGTTGGTGGTTCTCCAAATGATTGTAATGGACACGGTACACACTGTGCTGGTACAGCTGCAGCTAGAAACAATAGTTTCGGTGTGGTCGGTGTAGCAGCAAATGCCCCTGTTGTTCCAATCCGTGTACTAAATTGTGGCGGTTCTGGTTCAACCTCTGGAATTATTGCTGGCTTAAATCACGTAGCAACTTATGATTTGCCAGGTGATGTTGTCAACATGAGTTTAGGTGGTTATTATGGTGGTGGCTGTGCCAACGGTTCTTCGTACAAATCAGTTATTCAAGGGCTTGGTAATGCTGGAACTCGAGTAGCAATCGCTGCTGGAAATTCTGCTGCCAATGCTGCATTCTATCAACCAGCTTGTGTTAATGGAAATCGCGTTTATACGGTATCTTCTATGACTTGTGGAAAATCCTGGTCAAGTTTCAGTAATTACAACATGAATCCCGTAGATTATATCGCTACAGGAAGTAGTGTATACAGTACTTATTTGAATGGTGGATATGCTACCTTAAGTGGTACTTCTATGGCTACACCGCATGTTGCTGGAATCTGTCAGATCAGAAACAATAGTCCAAGATCTGTCGGAACTGTTTACAAAAATGGTGAGTACTATCCAATAGCAAAGAGATAAGACCGGCCCATATGAATAGCACGTTCTCTTCAATGTTCTGAGTGCACAAGACAAGGAAGTTTACTCAGATTTCATTTTCAAATACTACCTACTCTATGACCCCCTTAGTATTTGTTGCGTGCTATTGATGGTGCTTGATGACTATCTCTACTAAGGTATCCGGTCGATGACTCGACGGAGATATCGAGGTCCTTTTCTATGGTAGAAAAGGACCTTTTTATTTTACTCCCACAAACAGCTTGGTATATATTATGGCTTTTTTATCAAGCTACTTTACTACAATTGATTTGGTAACAGATAATCCTTGAGAAGTTACTTTAAGAAAGTACATTCCTGAAGATATATCCAGTGTTTTTAACGAAACATTGAAGGATTTCTCATTATTCCTCTTAGAATAAACTAATCTTCCAACTTGATCGAATAAATGAATATCGAACGGTTCTGTATTGTCATCTAAAAATTTTACTATCAGTCTATCCGAAGTAGGATTTGGCATGATCAATGGTAACCTAGTGGAGTTTGTATTTTTGATAGATACTGGAAAATTCTCCACGAAAATTGTATGAGTTTCGTTCGTCTCGATCGGCGGATTAAAGTCAAAATATATTTGAGCCTTATTGTATACAGATGTTTCATTGGGAATATTGTTATTCGGAGCTATTCTAAACTTAACATACCCTTGACTCAAAGCTAGATTGGTAAAGGTATCGGGTAAAAGAATATCATCAAAATGAAATGAAATTTTTCTTGCTTGATCTATCGTTACACGAGTATCATGACTTGAAGATACCAACTGAAAACTTGAAATATCTAAATTAGAATCAATTACATCATCAATTCGTATATTAAAAGCTGTATCCGTACCCGTGTTTTGAAAGCGGATCAAATAATCCAAGGTGTCTGATATTAATACCATAGGATCATATAAAGGATGAATCGGAAAAACTTGTTTATCATTCGGATCATATGCACAATTGATCTCGGATTCGTATTCAAATTGATTTTCAGTAACCTTTGTTCCATTGTCATCCATGAAAATACCTTTTGCTTCAAAACTTACGGTTTCCCCTAGAGCATTTACACCAGGCATTGTAAGTATTATTTTAATATCGGAATCATAGGTTGGACCTAAATCTTGTAAATCAAATACTACTTCATTATTTTCCAGAGAAGTATATGCTGGTGTTGATTCTACAAACTCGGTTTTTTCGTCGAATTGAAAGGTAATCTGAGCATTCCGAGTATAAACCCCGTCATTTTTTACATTGATCCAAAAAGGGACATCAAAACCACATCTCGTTGCTGCCGAATTCATATCCAAGGTCACGGAATCAATTTCAGTCTTACCCTTTAAGCCAAAATCTATGTTAATCAAATTCGAATAGACAGCCGTATCAATTTCCTGAGGAGAGGTCAATTCAAAATTTGAAGATGGAATACAACTAATTGTCATTGGGCCAAAATTTTCCGCATAAAGAAATTCGCCAATTCCAAACGTATAGGTATCACCTATATTGGGGTCTATTTTAATTAATTGATCATTCAATCCCAACTCACCATCATCGTGCACACCATTTTCATTGTCATCTAAATAAACAATCCCCCTAATTCCAGCAGTATTATATGGGTTTTTTGCCCAAGACATGCGAACATCAAAAAAATCATTAAAAAAATAATCTTTAAAGCCGTCATTGTCCAAATCAGACATGATCGTATTCCTGCTATGTGGATTTAATACCGTTCTAGGTCCAAATCCTGAATCTTGTTTTAAATAATAGAAACTGCTATCAATAGTGGACGTGATTAAATCTACCTCTGTATCACCATCTATATACTCCAAAGAAAAACTTATGGCAAAACCTAGATTTTCATGCTCTATCTCCTCCTGCCATTGACTTCCATCGAAATTAGAAAAAGATTTCAGTTCCTTTTTCTGATTAGACGTCATTAGTATAATCTCTTCTTTGCCGTCCAAATTAATATCGGACACTTCAAAATCTAGCACATCTCCTATATTATCGGTCCACGTCCCGAGCAAACTAAAATTATTACCTTCATTTAAAATACAAGCAAAACCTTCCTCCAAAACCAATACAATGTCCATATCGCCGTCTTGCTCAATATCAATTGCATCTATACCTTTAAAAAAGTTAATCTGATCAAATGAAAAATCCTTATTTTCAAATCCATTTTCACTTTCGTAAAAACTGATATAAATTCCAGAAAAATCACGGGAAACCAAATCATTTTTCCCATCATTATTTAAATCAACCAATGCTGTATTTCTTCTAGAAAAATCATTTATTTGTTCAGCCTCACCAAACGTACCTAAGCCATCTAAATTTTCATATAATGAAAGATGCTTAGAAGATCTACTTGAAATAATATCTAAATCTCCATCTTCATCATAATCTATGAAATGTGCATTATCAATATTTTGTGTACTATTGGTTTGATCAACAATTTGCATGATATTAAACTTGGTTTGATCCAATTGTTCTAAAACCATCAATCTAGATGTGCCATATACTAAAATATCGATTTTAGCATCATTATTTACATCGCCAAATTCAAGTTTACGACCATACATACTACTCTGTATTTGATGTGTATTTAATACTGTGCCATCTGAGTTGAAATTAAAATAAAAAATATTATCATTGCCCGTATAAAAGACGAGTTCTTCACGATTATCAGAATCTAAATCTATAACTTCCCATTTCGAGTCAAAACTATTATCAAAGTCATGAAACAGTTGGACTGAACTAAAAGAACCATTATTAAATTGTTCCTTCCAAGCTAGTTCGCCATTATTCTCGTTGTACATTATGATATCTAATAATTGATCGTCATTCACATTCATTAATTCAATAGAAGTGAAAATAAAACCATCTTCATTCAGAAATATTGGATTGGTAAATTGATCATTTCCTAAATTTAAACTCATATAAAAACTGTCCCACGTGTGATAGTATAAAACATCGATCAAATCATCCTGATTGACATCTTGATATTTAAAACCAATTCCTGTTGTTACATCCACTTCTTGTATCAAAATGGTATCTTGAAACGTATTGTTTTCATTTTTAATGTATCCCAATTGATGCGTTGAATTGTCTAGGTTATATTCTTTGAATACAATATCCTTATCACCATCGTTATCCATATCAATCAATGAGACAATGCCCGTAATAGACCAATCATAAGAAATCGAATCAATCGATTCTAAGAGTCCAGAACCATCATTTTTAGCGATATAGATATATCCTTCTTCATCGTCTTTTATTATAATATCAAGGTCTCCGTCTTCTTCATAATCAATTAAATCAATAAAGTCCAGCCAAAAAAGATCTTCAAATCCTTGCTTGGGTCCAAATGATTTAATATCCAATCCCTGTGCCCAGTAAAATCTGGAACTAAATAAATCTTCAACACCATCATTATCCCAATCGACCAAAAATAAAGTACCATCTATTTCACCTTGGGTCGAAACTATCTCATCAAAATAATAGTCCTCATGGTTTCCCATATTAATTAGTGGTTGGATATAATTGTCTGGCCAAATATTTACGCTAAGAATATCAAGATGGCCATCTTGATTATAGTCTCTAAAAAACAATTGTTCATTTTCCAATTCTTGATCAATCGTTTTTATTTGTAATGAAGGTTGAGCGAAAAGTTTTGAAAAAAAGGTCAAACTAATTATTAGTAATATTAATTTTTGCATCTTTTTGTTTTAAATGTGTTATATATCGAAAGAACTAACGATAAAGTTATCATTCCTTATTAAAAAGTAGAATATATCTAGATTAAATTGTTAATAACTGTAAGCCCTCTTCTTTTCTTTTTGAGTTTTAGTATAAATCATTTAGTTTTTTTGTAGTTTCTTTGATGCATGAGCGATATCTTCAAAGATCTTACGATTGTCGAGTTGGCTAGCGTGCTGGCAGGACCAGCAGTTGGCATGTTTTTCAGTGAATTAGGGGCCCGCGTCATCAAAGTAGAAAATAAAAGGACGCAGGGTGATGTGACGCGTACCTGGAAGATTAAAGGTGAAAAGAAAGAAGGTGCTGCGGCCTATTATCATAGTGTCAACTACCATAAAGAGGTCGTATTTTTAAATCTCAAGGAGCCAGAAGATCAACAACGATGTAAAGGGTTGATTGCTGAAGCTGATATTGTCATTAGTAATTTTAGTGACACAGTTGCTCAATCGTTTGGCTTGTCCTACGAACAATTAAAATCTGACTTTCCGAGTCTCATCTACGCACAACTTCAAGGATTTCGCTCCAATCCCTCAAGGGCTGCTTATGACATTGTGCTACAGGCAGAATCAGGTTTTTTATCCATGTCTGGCACCCCAGAAGGAAGACTAACAAGAATGCCGGTTGCGCTGATCGATATTTTGGCTGCTCATCAATTAAAAGAAGGTATCTTATGTGCATTGATTCATCGATTAAAACAGGGCAAAGGCGGGATTATTCGTACCACTTTGGAAGAATCTGCTATTAGTTCGTTGGCCAATCAGGCTACTAATTACTTGATGGTCAATCACATCCCCAAACCCATGGGAACTGCTCATCCAAATATTGCTCCGTATGGGGACATTTTTGTTTGTTCTGATCAAGTAGCCATCGTTTTAGCCATCGGATCCGACGTTCAATTTCAAAAATTATGCAACATTCTAGCCGATAAATCTCTGGCTTCGCATGAGTTGTATAGTAGTAATGAGGTACGCGTCAAAAACCGAGATTCCTTGAATACCACATTAGCTACTTTGATTCAAAAAATAGATTCTACCGGTTTTCTAGATCAATGTCACGCCCAAAAGGTTCCTGTTGGTCGTGTACAGAATTTAAAAGCGGTATTTTCTAGCGAGATCGGTCAATCCATGGTACTCGAGCAGCAAGAACCAGATGGCAGTCTTAGTAAGCGCGTGAAAACGGTAGCCTTTCAATTTGAAGCATATTCCTCATGAAAGCAAGGTCCATTCAATTGATCATCCGAATACTAGGACCCGTTCTTTTTCTACTGGTTGTATATGGTATTCCTATCGAAGGTTTGATGCCCGCAGGAAAAGTGGTTTTAGGAGTGGCTATTTGGATGGCACTGTGGTGGATATTTGAGACCATTCCCATCAGTGTTACGGCGCTAATACCACTGGTTATCTTTCCATTATTTGAAGGACTGTCCTTACAGAGAACGACTGCGGCCTACGGACATAAATACATATTTCTCTATATCGGAGGTTTTATATTGGCAATCGCCATAGAAAAATGGGGACTACATAAACGGATCGCATTGACCATCATCAAATGGATCGGTACGAATGTTTCGAGTATCGTGCTGGGTTTCATGATTGCAACGGCATTCCTATCAATGTGGATTTCGAACACAGCTACTGCCGTCATGATGTTACCGATTGGATTAGCCATCATTTCTCAATTAAAGGATAATCCAGCCACCGAAGAAAACGAGCATCAAGATTTTGGAAAAGCATTGATGTTAGCGATCGCATATTCAGCCACAATCGGAGGTATGGCGACATTGATTGGTACCCCACCGAATTTGATACTGGCAGGTGTCGTAGAAGAATTGTACCAAGTAGAAATTGAATTTTTCCAATGGACCCGATTTGCGCTTCCGATTTCTCTACTTTTATTGGCCATCGCTTGGTTCTATATTACGCGCATTGCCTATCGCCTTCGAGGACAATCATTTCCTGGAGGTATTCAAGAAATTAAACGGCTTCATCATGCTTTGGGTCGAATTAAACGAGAAGAAGTATATGTACTTGTGGTATTTATCTGTACCGCTTTGCTCTGGATATTCAGCGCTCTCATCAAACGCGTAATTCCAGCTTTTGATGATAGTATCGTGGCCATCATGGCTGCCATTAGTTTATTTCTCATTCCTTCGAAACGAGATAAGAAACAATCTTTGTTGCATTGGGAGGAGGCTGTCAAGATTCCTTGGGGCATCCTACTTCTTTTTGGGGGTGGTATTGCCTTAGCAGAAGGCTTTCGATCATCCGGATTGGCAAGTTGGATAGGAGATCAATTAGTAACATTTGAATACCTCCCTACGCTGATACTACTTCTTATTCTAATTACAGCCGTCAATTTCTTAACTGAAATCACCTCTAATCTTGCTACGACCGCGATGCTATTGCCCGTCTTAGCTCCCATGGCACTAACATTGGATTTACATCCTTTTATGCTGATGGTATCCGCCACTTTAGCGGCTTCTTGCGCGTTTATGCTACCTGTTGCTACCCCACCCAATGCCGTCGTTTTTGGCTCTGGATATTTGAAAATTATTGATATGGCCCGACATGGAATTTGGCTCAATATTTTATCGATCCTTTTGATTTCACTCTTGATTTGGTTTTATCTTCCCTTTGTTTGGGATATTGATTTATTCCAATTTCCAAGCGACTTTAAATTATTGCAAAACAAGTAAATCTGATGTATATGGCGCGAAATTTAGAATCCAATTTAATCGAAGTTATTCCCGTTATTCCGAGTAGTGATATTCAACGCGATATACAATGGTATGAAGAACAGGTTGGTTTTGAATATGCCTTTGGAGATGATCAATACGCAGGCATACGACTGGGAAAAATATCGATACACCTTCAATGGCATGCTGATACGGAAGATGATCCATTACTTGGCGGATCGGTCGTTAAATTTTTTGTCAAGGAGGTCATTCCTATTTTCAAAGAAATGTTGCGACGTGGTACGGTACAAGAAGATGCGATTCGCCTTCTAACACCATGGAATACCAATGAATTTGGATTCTACGATTTAAATAAGAATGCCATATTTTTTGTGGAAGACATTCAACAGAAATAGCCTAGTATTTTTAAAATGGTCTGAGCGCATTTCGAATTTGATCGTATAAGGCTTCTTCCCAATCGATCGTACTAATCTGAGGCGTGCGATTATTTTCTCTAAAATCGCGAGGACTAATTATTATCTGAACATTCTGAGCACCTGCCTTCGCTGTTACTAAAAATAATTCTTCGATCGCCACATCACCCAATGGTATACAACCGATGGTTACATTTTTGCCATGAAAAAAGATATCACTTCCCATCTGAGAACGTGGAAGTGTCGATTTACTCCGATCAAAAGCATTTGGGTAATTTACTTTTATGGAAAGATGATAAGAGCTATTGGGATTCAAATATTCAATGCCATAAATTCCTTCCGGAATTTGTCGATCTCCCTCTCTTAATTTGGGACCTAATTTCCCGCTGAATGCCGTGAATGGATAGGTTTTAATTTTAAGATATTCCCGATCTTTTTTTCCATACAATTCCAATCGTTGTTCTTCTTTAAAAGCCAACAATGCCAGTTCCTTTGGATACGTCTGAAATCCTACCTTTGCTAAATCGTCATGAATACGCAACCAAACTGGTTCTTCCAGCTGTTCTACAACGGATTGAACCGTCTCTTTTCCACTAAACGACAAGGATGCAGGGAAATCCTTATCTTTCCAATAGATGACCAAAGCAATTGCAATGAGCACGAGTAAGAAAAACAGTCCTCTTTTTTTCATAAACATTCGAATCCTTTGAGATTATAACTTGATACATTACTCAAATATTGGTTGTGAAAGGAGAAGTACATGGTGAAAATCAGTATATCTACTACAATCTGCAAGCCCACCTGCGGTAGGAACATGGATTGCTTGTCCATCACAACTAGTGGTAGTGATGGATGAGGCGTATGCCGAACAAGGAATACTCCGACGCTTCTGCGCAAAACGCAGATGCGGACCGCCCTATTCTTAAAAATCTTCTTCGAAAGGGCAGTCTCTATATTTTGATTCTATTTTACTTGGATAGATATGATTTTATCACCTCGAACGATACTATTAACGACAGCCTGATCCGCTTCGGATTTTACTGCGCCAAAAACCGTATGATTTCCATCCAACCAAGGCGTTGGAACATGTGTAATGAAAAACTGGCTTCCATTAGTAGCTGGACCCGCATTTGCCATGGATAAAATCCCCGGTTTGTCATGCTTCAAGTCCGCATGAAATTCATCTTGAAAATTATATCCCGGACTTCCTGTTCCCGTTCCAAATGGACAGCCACCTTGAATCATAAAGTCAGGAATCACACGATGGAATGACAAATTATCGTAATATCCTTTCTTTGCTAAGGTCACAAAATTCGCTACTGTCATCGGCGTTTTTGTTGCGTACAAATCCAGTTGAATATCTCCTTTGGAGGTGGTAATTGTCACTTCTAAATCTTGGTCAAAAGAAGCAGCATTAATAGCATCCACGATTTCTTGTGGTTCGATTTTACTCAATGCAGACATAGTCAATATTTTATGGTTTTAGCCGCAAAAATACATAATTGTAATAGTCCTCGAATTACATATTTAAATTTTTATTATAATTAATTTTATTATCCAAATAAGCGGTTATTTTTGCGGTAAATTCAAAATCTACAAAAGTGAATAAATCCATTTCTAATTTGGCCGCAGATAACATTCGAATTCTTTCTGCAGCCATGGTCGAAAAAGCTGCATCTGGACACCCTGGAGGTGCTATGGGAGGTGCTGATTTTATACAAATTCTTTATTCTGAATTTTTAAACTTTGATCCAGACGATTTTAGTTGGCCATTCAGAGATCGATTTTTCTTAGATCCGGGACACATGTCCGCCATGTTGTACTCTCAATTGACGCTTATCGGAGCGATGGAGATGGAAGACATTAAAAATTTCCGACAGTGGAAATCCCCTACTCCTGGTCACCCAGAGGTAGATATGGCTCGAGGGATCGAGAATACTTCAGGACCATTGGGATTGGGTCATGCTTTTGGAGCAGGAGCTGCTATTGCAGAAGAATTTTTAACGACCCGTTTTGGACAACTCATTTCTCATTATACGTACTTATTCATATCGGATGGTGGTATTCAAGAAGAGATTTCTCAAGGAGTCGGGCGTATTGCTGGATTCTTGGGGCTTGGGAAGATGATTATGTTCTATGATGCCAATGATGTGCAGCTTTCGACGACTGTGGGCGAAGTGACGCATGAAGATACAGCGGCAAAATATCGAGCTTGGAATTGGCATGTCATCACCATTGATGGAAATGATCACGAAGCTATTCGAAATGCGATCAAGGAGTCACAGAACGTCAGTGATAAGCCCTCTTTGATCATCGGTAAAACCGTTATGGGTAAAGGTGCTGTGAAAGAAGATGGATCTTCTTATGAAGGAGAGGTAGAGACACATGGTAAACCGCTCGGGAAGAGTAAGGCGTCTTTTGCAAAAACAATAGAAAATCTTGGAGGAAATCCAGAACAACCTTTTGAAATTACTGCAGAAGTAGCTTCTTACTATGAAAAGGTACTCAAAATGAAGCGCGAGCATGTGGCTGCGCATAAAAAGGCTTTTGAAGAGTGGGAATTAGCGAATCCTCAATTGGCATCTAAACTCAACGGCTTTTTAAATGGACATCTTCCAAAGATCAAATGGGATGACATTGCATTGGGTGAAAATGATGCCACTAGAAATGCCAGTTCAAAGGTGCTCTCTTATTTTGGAGATCACATCGAAAATATGATCGTATCGTCTGCTGACTTATCCAACTCGGATAAAACAGATGGATTTTTGAAGAAAACCAAAGCGCTTGAAAAAGGTGATTTTTCTGGACGTTTCTTACAAGCCGGTGTTTCCGAGTTAACGATGGGGGCACTTTGTACGGGAATGGCTCTACATGGTGGTGTTATTCCGGTTTGCGCTACATTCTTTGCGTTTTCCGATTACATGAAACCTGTATTACGTGTTGCTGCCTTGATGGAACAACCGGTAAAATTCTTATGGACGCACGATGCTTTCCGCGTAGGAGAAGATGGTCCAACCCATCAACCTATCGAACAAGAAGCACAGCTGCGATTACTTGAAAAATTAAATAACCATTCTGGAAAATCATCGCTTATTGCTATGCGGCCAGCTGATTCGGCTGAGACGGTAGCAGCATGGAAAGTATGTTTAGAGACGACTGATCGTCCGACTGGTTTAATATTGTCTCGTCAAAATATCGCTGATCTTCCTTCTTACACGGATGATAGTAGATATACGGAGGCACAAAAAGCTGCACTGGGCGCTTACACGATATTGGATTGTGAAGGAACACCGGATGTAATCTTATTGGCAAACGGATCTGAGGTATCCACCTTGCAATCGGCTGCTGCCACTCTGCAAGAAGATTATAAGATCAAAATTGTTTCTGTACCTTCAGAAGGTTTATTTAGAGAACAGTCTTCCGATTATCAAGACCAAATTTTAGATCCTTCTATTCCTGTATTTGGTATGACAGCCGGACTTCCGATTACTTTAGAGAGTTTGGCAGGTCCGAAAGGAAAGGTTTACGGTATGACTCATTTTGGTTATTCTGCTCCTTATACTGTATTGGACGAAAAATTTGGCTATACAGCAGAGAATGTGGTTGCTCAAGTAAAAGCATTGTTGTCTTAAGTCAAAATTTGATTAAGCTTTTATCCTTGCGGTGCTAATAGACTATATTTGGTCTATGAATATCGAATCAAAACTAGGTGATATTGGTACCAATATTTTTTCAGTCATGTCTGGCATGGCCAGGAAATACGACGCGATAAATTTAGCCCAAGGTTTTCCCAACTTCGACGCTCCAGAAGCGTTAAAAGCGCTCGTACGGCATTATATAGACAGTGGTTTTAATCAGTATGCGCCTATGCTGGGTATTGCATCCTTACGGGAGGCTATTGCGCACAAAGTGGATCGTCTTTATCAACGTAAAATTCGTATTGACACTGAAATCTGCATCACCAGTGGTGCATCCGAAGCAATATTTACAGCCATTCTTGCCCTGGTGCCCAAGGGATCCGAGGTCATCGTAATCGAACCGTGTTATGACTCCTATGAACCCAGTATTCGTCTGGCCGGTGCAAAGGCTATTTCTTATGCATTGGAAGGCCCTGATTTTGAGATTGATTGGCAACGATTATCCGATTGTATTTCGGATAAGACCAGCATGATTATCGTCAATACTCCGCATAATCCAACTGGTAAAATATTGAAGCCTTCCGATCTAGAACAATTGGATACATTGACTCGTAATACTTCGATCACGATTCTGAGCGATGAGGTATATGAGCACTTGGTTTTTGATGGTAAGAAACATCTTAGTTTGGTCGGTCATGATTCCTTGTTTGAACGAACCATTGCTGTATTTTCTTTTGGCAAAACCTTTCATTGCACCGGTTGGAAAGTAGGTTATTGTATAGCCCCAGAAGCAATCATGCAAGAATTTATCAAGGTGCATCAATTCAATGTTTTTTGCGTGCCTCATTTTATTCAACATGCTTTGGCAGATTATCTACTGCAAACGGGAAGTTATGATGGTCTATCGACCTTCTATCAAGAAAAACGGGATGTATTTCAGGACATTATGAAAAAAAGTCGATTTAAAGCCTTACAGACGGAAGGAAGTTTTTTCCAAATTTATGATTACTCGGCCATCAGTAATCAATCCGATATGGAATTTTCGACTTGGTTAACCCAAACACATGGCGTTGCTTGTATTCCTGTATCAGCCTTTTATCAAGAAGCACCGGATGATCGTTATGTCCGTTTTTGCTTTGCTAAAACCGAAGATACACTTCGTTTAGCTGGAAATCGACTGCAAGAAATATAATGGCACTTAAGCATTGGCCTAACTTTTCTTATTTTTAATGTAGATAAGTCAATCGTCAGCGATCATGAAAAATCACGTTACACTCCTATTTCTTACAATGCTTTTGTATTGTATTTGCCTTTCTAGTCTACATGCACAGACATTTCCATGCAATGGGTCCTTTTATATTTCATTGAACAATAGCAGTTCTCCTACCACTACGCATCAAATAGCATTCACTGGTACTGCTGTAGAATTTGATCAGATCGTACAAAGTAATGTTCATGCTAATGCCTTCGGTTACAACCCAAAGGATCATTATATCTATGGTGTAAATCGAGATAATAATGACATCATTCGTATATTTTCAACCGGTGGTTTTGAAGTTGTAGGAGAAGAACCCGAAATTTCCAACTGGGTCACCGGTGCGGGAGATTGTAATTACTTAGGCAAATACGCGGTACATGAACGCAGCAATGATAAACTATATTTCTACGATGTCACGAATGGTTTCACTCCCGAGACTTCCGTTGTGCTACAATGGAGTCCGAATTCTGGAAATACAGGAATAGCGAATTTAGCTCTAGATGATATTGTTTTCGATCCCAATGACCCAACCATCATTTATTCGTATCAACGTAATTTTAGTTTTGGTTCTAATTCAGAACCCGTTAATTCTAGAGGAGCCATTTTACAAATAAATGCTGATTACAACAGTTCAGATTTCGGAAATGTAGATATTCTCGGTATACTGTCCGATGAGGTTATTCTTCAAATGGGCGCTTTATTCTTTAATTCATCCGAGGAGTTATTTGGATATGGCAGCTCGGTCGTTCCTATCGTCCAAAATACATTAGTAAGGATTGATCTGACCAATATGGAAGCCATTTTCATGGCAAATGGACCGGGGGCAGCTGGAAATGACGGTTGTTCTTGCCCCTTTAATGTTGAATTAAAACAAGAAATATACAGCTTGGATCAGCAATGTGATTCGACACAGGTTGAATATAAAATCACCTTGATGAACAATAGTAACTTGGACCTGACGAACTTAATATTCCAAAATACCTTTGAGTTTAATGCTAAAATTCAGCATACCTTTCCGCAGGATGCCTTGAATGGAGACGTTCAGATCGATGGAAATCAAATCCAAATTTATAATATCGATATAGCAGCCAATTCGAAAGATTCTTTTATTCTACAAATCCAATATCAGACTATTGACGGTTTTTTCAGTAATCAATCCAGCATTTCCGGACTACCAGAAGTTCTGAATGCCACCGTGGTTTCAGATGATCCGAATACCTCAGCATTCTTAGATCCTACGACCTTTGAAATCGAAACGGATCAAGCATCATTTACACAATTTATTGAAGAGACCATATGCTTTGGTGAACAATATGAACTCCACGGCATCAACTATGATCAATCCGGCACGTATCTTCAAGAAATCGAAGGTCATTTAACGGGTGAATGCGACAGTATAATCGAATTAAACCTCACTGTTTTAGCTGAAAATATATCTGAACAACAATACACGCATTGCGATGCTGGACCATATCTTTTTGGAGATATGCCACTCTCTACATCAGGTCTATACGAGCGAACTTTAGAAAACGCCGGTCGTTTTGGATGCGATAGTACGATACGTCTGGAACTCGAAGTTCCTGAACGATTGGGAAATATTTATTTTCCCAATACGATTAACCCGATTTCTCAACTCGGCAATGATTGTTTTAGACTATTTTTTGAAAATAATAATACCTTCGAATATTCGATGTCTATATATGATCGATGGGGCAACTTAATTTTTGATGATCAGGGTGTGGATATATGCTGGGACGGCACCTTTTCAGGTCAAGCCGTTCAGGCAGGAATATATAGCTATATCATTGAGATCAATGATTCATGTCAAGGGGCCATACAAAGAGTGGGCGAATTATTAGTACATTACTAGGCTCAAAACAAAAGAGGCCATCTCACAAGGAGACAGCCTCTCTGGAATTATAATCTACTATCAAAATTACTTTACTGTAAGTTTATATTGTGGCGTCTTATTAAGTGGACAGAAATAGATATACTCTCCAGGTGTAAGATTGACCACATTTGTTTTCTGAGAGCTATTATTTTTTACCACTTCCGTAACATATGCTTCTTTGATATGAGCATCAGGATTTGTTGCAGGCGCTACTACAAATCCAACATCCGTTCCCACGTTGTTATTGACGATTTCGAACTGATACGATCCTGCCTCAAGCGTTAATTCAGCCACAGAAAAAGCCCCCTTTGTCTGTTCAAGTGTTACGTTTTTGACTGCTGTTTGTTCCATTTTCGCATGTTTGCTATCCATGTTTTGAGCGAATGAAACTTGTGTAAATGAAAATACAGCAATGATTACTATTAGGAATTGTTTATACATTTTTTATTGTTTTAAATTTTAATGATGACACAAAGATGTGCCTCCTTTTCAGTTTTCAGATTATCCAATTTTCCTTTGGAATTATCAATTTTTCCCGCCACGTAAAATCTTTTATAGTAATACGATAAAAAGGATGGTCAACCCCTAAGAAATGGGTTTTATTTAGTGTATCACTTGTCAATAAAATGCCAAGTAATTAACCAATCTATTGGTTTTGGAATACTGCTTACAATATATTTAAGACAGAATCAGTTCATTATCAGTAAGTTGAATTTGACACAACACATTGTGTACAGTATAATTTAGTGAGCAAACATCTTTGAGATGTACATTGTGATGGGAGTCCTCATAAAGGACTCCTTTTTTTGTCAACAGATCTCTTGCCCATTCTTCGATTTTATGGCTGGATCATTCGATGATTAAAGTTTGTCCATTTTCCACCATTGGGATAAATTTTTCCAATGCTTCCGTTTGTTTTAAGATGGCTTCGAATTGGGATGGGTATAAATGATAGATCGCGAATTTCTTAGCATCAATTTCTATTCCTTCTTCTTTGGCATTTTTCAATATCCAATAAGGAACAAATGCCAAATCAATATTTTCCATTTGACCAATCGTTTGTGGCTCTGTAGTATCCCCAGAAATGAATATCTTCTTTCCATGCCAGGTAATCAAGTACGAATAATGTTTAAAGGGAATACCGAAAAATGTATGTTTTGTTTTAAACGCTGTTATCTCAAATTCATCGATTTGCTGATTTAGGCGTTCTAACTCTGAAATTTTAAAAAATCCATATTTCGCTCCACCTTTCGCTTTCATGACATGTTTCAAGTTTTTCTTAGAATAGTGATCCGCATGCGTATGCGTAAATATAAAAATGGAGTTCTCCTTCACATTATTTAAGTCGGATTCCTCAAATTCCATGTAGCCATATGCTCCTGATTTGTAGGGAAAGTCTATATAGATATCCTGTTGGCCATCTGTCATATGGAATCCGCAATTTCCGATAAATTGAATCTTAATTTCGGTGGATTGGGCTGTGCTAAAACTGCTTATAAGAGAAAGGAGGAATATGAAAATTATTCTATTGTGCATTTTTACTGTTTGTAAGTACTTCTGTGATAGCTATAATGTTAAAAATTAAAATCTTGTATTCAAAACAATACTTAATAAATTATCATGATTTGACGCGATGAGTAAACTACAAGAATTTGGTCCAGCATAGGTGTATAGCTATGAATCTGGTGTCTAGTAAATACTAAACGACTTAAACAACTTTTATGAAACACAACTTGATGTTGTTAATACTTCTCGTGGGAAGTATTAAACTATATAGTGGTGCGCCAATTTCTATCGTATACGGTTCCAATTACGAAGGTTTCATCGCCTACAAGGGCGAACAAGACACGTTTACATTTATAGCAAAAAAAGATGATGTGCTTTTCATTCGTATGCGTGATGAACAGCAAGTCGATTCGCATATCCAATTATACAATCCGAACGGAACGCTGATCGCTTCAGATTGGAGTGATGGAGGTCTAGCAGAATTAAGGAATGTCAGTATAAACACCGATGGACAATATACCTTGGTAGCTTTTGATAATAATCATAATGATCTCGGTTACTATGGTTTAAGCATACATACCCAAAACTTAAAAGATTACGAAACCTCTATTTCTGGTTTTGTTAGTTTAGAAAATCAAATTCAGAAAAATGCAGCGATTCATACCTATCAATTTTCAGCACAAAAAGATGATGTGCTTTTTCTTGAAGTTCGTTCACAACATGCTTTCTTCGAGAACCAATGCATTTTGTATGATCAGGATGGAAACGAATTATTCATTGGTGAAAAGAAAGGCGCCAGAACGGTCATTGGTCCTGTAAAACTGCCAGAAAGTGGTCCTTACAAAATTGCTGTATTTGATGATGGAGGAAATGACAAAGATGTCTATGGCTTGACCGTCCAATTGTTAAATCGGCATGATCTTATTGAAACCTTGACTTGTGATGAAAGTTTTACACTACAATTCAATCAATTGGTCGAACGAAAGGTATTTAAGATACACACAGATGAAGATATTTTACATTTGATAGAGTGTAAATCCAATGACGTGCAATTAGAATTATCCATGGAAATCTATGATGAGGCAGGAAAACAGATTTATCATCAAAAACAATCGAATCAATTGATTCATAGCATGATCGACGACAGCCCAGCCGCGGGGACTTATCTCGTAGTCCTGTATGATGAACATGGCAATGACACGGGAAGTTGTGGTATACAATTTCACAATATTCAACAGAACGCTTGTACGACAACTATAAGCTGTCAAAGCCTTGCGCAAGATATCGATTTAGTACATTTGGCCGAATCACAGGTATATTTTATTGAAGGATTTGCACAGAATCCAGTCAATGTATTCTTGGAAGATATGGGAGACGATAGTGAGCCATATTTGCGAATCTACACTAAATCAGGCAACTTATTTGCTGAACATCATCACGAAGAAATGGCTGATTTATCGGATTTTGTTTTTCCTTATGATGATGAATTTATTCTGGTTGCCAGCGATTTTTCTGGTAATGATATAGGTCTATTAAGTTTGAGTTACGATGGAAGTGCTATGGATTTGAGTTTAGACGATTGTCAGATGATTTATGATGGATTCGATCCCTATAGTACAGCTACATTAACCGTGGAAAGTAGCACTACCAATCTTAGTTATGCTTGGAGTGATGGTCAATCTGGGGCGTCCATTAATGTAAGTCCTATAGAAGATACCGAGTATTTTGTTACGGTTACCAATGCACAAGGCTGCACAGAAGTGCTGAGTACCTATGTTGAAGTGCAAGATGTTCATTGCGGTATTGGCAACAACATTAAAGTAGAAGTTTGTCACGTCAAAAATAACGGTACACATAGTCAACTATGTTTAAGTGAAGAAGGCGTGTGGCCCCATCTTCAAAACGGCGTAGGGCACGAAGAATGCTATTTAGGCGCTTGTAACTATGTATCGATCTGCGAAGAGACATTGGTAGATTCTGATCAGGATAACCAACTGCAATTTGGAGAAAAGATACATTTAAGAGAAACCAAGCAAGCAGTTTCTTTCCAAGTATATCCCAATCCGAGTTCGGATGCATGTACGGTTGAAATAAGTCCGAATGCTATTATACAGAATATCCAATTATATGACCTAAAAGGTCAATTACATCAAATTATCGTACCAGAAAGCCAAGATAATGTGTATACCATGAGCCTTCAACAATTTGGATTAGCGAAAGGTATTTATCTATTGCGTATCGAAACGGATACAACGACTGAAACACTCCGTATACTATATATTTAAGTGAGCAAACATCTTTTGATGTACATTGTGATGGGAGTTCCTTTGGGACTCCTTTTTTTTCTTTAAATACTACTTGGGCGATTCCATATGCGTCGAGCAAACGCATATGGACCGAGCTATACATGGTTTCACTAGGTTCATCCCTCCTATCGTCGGGACCGAGTACCTCGGCCATTACTATCTCTATCGCAGAGAGCATTCAGTCCCACGTAAAGGTATCTCTTCTGTTTAATACATCTTTTGCACCATTTCCTTGAATTCGGCCTTAAATCCATGTGGATCAGCCAAAACAACCTGTTCCAACCAAGCGTTGATCGATTCGAAATCTGCCGTGCCTGAAAATTCAGATTGAAACAGTAGCATGGCATATGCAGCAACACAAGCCGTAAATTGATGTTGATCGGAAGACGCTTTGAATGAAGAGCCTTTATCAAATATATCTAGCTCAATCAACTTACTTACATCCGAATCAGGTTCTTTGTATCTAAAGTCAATATCGAAGGTAGGAACTTGTTTATAATCAGGGTTATAATTCGGTTTGATTTCGTACAAAGCTGTAATATTTTGATCGGCACCGATTTCACCAGCATCTTTTGAATCGTCTTCAAAATCTTCGTTGTTTAACAACCTATTTTCATAGCCGATCAAGCGATAGGCATCGACATTAGCAGGATTAAACTCGACTTGAACTTTGACATCTTTAGCTACGGTAAAGAATTTACTGTACTCATGTATAAATACTTTTTCCAATTGCTTTTCATTGTCAATATATTCATACGTCCCATTACCATGATTGGCTATTTGTTCTAAAGTATGATCATTGACGTTATTACCTACACCGAGTATGGTCAAGAAGATGTTGGATTTTTTCTTTTCTTCGATTAGCTCGATTAAGTCATCATGATTTGAAATTCCAATATTAAAATTCCCATCAGATGCCACTATTATTCGATTATTGCCATCTGTGATGAAATGATCTTCCGCCATTTCATAAGCGGTAATAATTCCTTTTGAGCCCGCAGTGCCTCCACCGGAGCCCAAAGCGTTAATTTTCTTGATGATTTTTTTCTTATTGTCTTCACTGACCGCGGTGGACTCCAAAACAGCTTTGGTTCCTGAGGCATAGGTAACCAATGATATTCGATCGGCTTCATTCATTTCCTCCACCATCTTAATGAATCCCTTTTTGAGCATCGGTAAACGATCTTCAGGATCCATAGATCCTGAAATATCGATTAAAAAAACAAAATTGGACGGTGGCATATCTTTTTCGGCTATCGGTTTACCTTGAATTCCGATGCGTACAAGTTTATGATCGGTATTCCATGGACATGCACTGACCTCCCCATGAATGTCAATGGGATCTTCTGTATTATTAAAGCTGTAATTTAAATCAAAATAATTGATAAATTCCTCTGTTCTTATGGAATGGTTTGGTGGTTTAGAATTCTGTAATACGTATCTACGCATGTTGGCATAGGATGCACCGTCTGCATCAATTGAAAAAGTAGATACAGCCTCATCATTTACCTTAATAAATGGATTTTCGACGATACCTTGGGGTGCATTTTCTGGGTTCGTTTCACCAAATTCACCCTGACTTAAATAAGAATCGCTGGTACATTGAGTGGCACCATAAGCCACAAGTAATAAAAAGAAGTATTTTTTCATTTTGATGGATTAAAGTTTTGAAGAATGGTCTATATAACTATTGCCTAAACGAAATAGAAATAAATATGTCCACAATGCATCAAAATAATTGATAAAAGGACTTCAAAATCAACATTCGACGAGTTGGTTTATATTCCGAACTAGCGATGAGAAACCACTTGTCCCAAGAAAGATGGAGAGCATCGATAGATCCAGAATCTTTCTTGCGGATGAGGCGAATGCCGAATGGTGTATCGTAGCGCCGCCCATTTTTTATGGGCGGAGTTCCCTAATTTACAAAGAAATAGAATTTCTCAAAATTATCTTGTTTATTTGCAAGCAAGTTAGCTAATTGTGTCTCCCCTTATCATGAAGCAATTATTCTACTTCATCGTATGTTCGTACTTACTGTGCTGCACCTGTAATGCTGTGCACGGTCAAGAATATGAATATATCTATGAAGATTTTTCGGATTTACTAGATGATGAATTTGTCCATTCGATTTCAATGGATAAGAAGGGAAATCTTTGGGGTAGTACCAGACAAGGTGTCTTTATATATGACGGTGTCACCATCGAGCAAGTGAATGAATTCGACGCTTTTAATCTTGTCAAATATCTAGAATTTGATACACATGGAATGCTTTGGTTTCAAATTGAAAAATCTGATTATAATACAGAATCTTATGTTCAAGTGTATAACCCGGAAACTAGTAGTTTTTTAGAAGTTGAAGACTATGTTCCTGAAATCGATACCTTGTTACATTTGGATAAGGTCATTTCTTTTCACAAGAATAATGAAGGGCAACTTTGGTTGATTCAAAATAAATCCATTTTCTTGTACAGCGATCAAAGTATACGATTCAAACATACCTTCAATAATCAAGTTACATCCTTCAATTTTTTCAGTAATCATCGATCCATCCTGTCCAAAAAAAAGGGCAGACAAATCAGTGATATTTATAATTTACTGACCGGAAATAAAATAGCAGAAATACCTGGTAGCTACGCGGCTTATGCATCTCTTATCTATAATAATGAACCGATCATTAATGCTTATATAAAACCAGGAAAACGATTTGAATTGATGGATGCTCAGAACGATTCTCTAAGCAATAATTTCATTTCTTCTGTACAACAGCTTGAAACCAAGGATTACATTTTTCATAGTTTCCACAATCAGATTCAAAAGTTTGACAAGAATACGAAGAAATTAGCATTGATCAATACATCCAATAGTCCCCTCGACGGTAAAAAGATCGCCAAAATGACGGGAAATGAAGATGTCATTTGGCTACAAACAAATGCAGGGCTATTTCGAATGTATAGGAAGAAAATTATTTTCAATCATCAATTATCTGACTCCAAATATCGCGTTCGAAAATTTCTCCAATTATCTGATGATAAGCTATTAATATTTACGGATAAATATTTAGCATTTTACAATAGAACTACCGGCGCAATTAATGTCAAAAAAGAGCGATACACTGGCTCTAATGCTTTCTTATGGAATGATAATACCTTGCATATCGGGACGATGTCGGGAGGATTTATTCGATATCATGTAGATCACATCCAAGAATCGATCGATACGTGTTGCACGATTGTTGCTGCCAAAAATAACTTCTATACTTGTTCGTATGATGCGGATAGTCTGATACTTTTTGGTTCTGATCATCGAATCACATATCAGATTAAAGGATCTTCTGAATTTCTTACCTTAAGAGATACGCTTCCTTCTAATATTTCGGATATCATACCTGCCCAAGACGCGAAGAACTTTTTTCTGTTGGGAGATCCTGGTCTTTTTCTCTTGAACATGGAGCACAAGAAGATTCGTTTATACGATGAATTAAGTGCATTTCACATTTCAGATATCCGACCGACCAAACACCAAGAGAATGCCTACTGGATCAGCACAAAATTTGATGGTTTAATGTTATGGCACATCAAGGATGGTATTCTTCAACATTGGACTAAGCAGGATGGACTTAGTTTGAATAATATACACAGTGCTTATCAGGACAATCGTAATCGACTCTGGATGTCCACTGATCGAGGCATTAATGTACTTGATATTACTACCAATGAGATTTCGATCTTAACACGAAAAGATGGATTGGTCGAAAATGAAATGAATCGCTTTGCACACCTGTTGATGGAAGACGGCACATTATTTTTCGGTTCACAGCAAGGATTTTTCTCCTTTGATCCAAACGAATACGAATTTCCTCAAACGAATCAAGCGGTTACTTTTAAATACTTAAAATACATTGTCACCCATGCCGCGAAACCTCGAAAAATTGAATTGAATCAACTTGATCAGCACTCTATTTATATTAAAAGACATTACATAAACCCTAAATTAATTCTTTCGCCGGCTTTACCAGGGGAAAAGGTAGAGATTCGATACCGATTTTCCGAAGATGATACTTGGGCGCATGTTTTAAAAAACGAAATCCCTTTAAACAACATCTCGAAGAGCGAAGATCTTTTGATTAGTCGTCAGCTCGGTTTTAATAGCTGGTCTATACCGGAGATTTATAAGATTGAATACCAACTTCCGTTATATCGAAGACTATGGTTTATAATCAGTTCCATATTAATTATTGCAGGTCTGATCATTTTATATTTGATGTACATCAACTATCGGAGAAAAAAGGTAAATGATCGCATTCGACAAGAAATCAAGATGCGAACCAAAGAACTCTCGGAAAATAACTTGAAACTCAGAGCTTCTAATCAATTGAATGATCAAATTTTTTCGATCATTGGGCACGATTTGCGCTCCCCTATTATCTCGCTAAACCATATCAGCGATACTTTTGATTATTTATTGGTAGAAAATAATATTCAAGGACTTAAAAAGCTGAGCCAGTCCATCGATAAAAATTCTTCTAAGCTATTAAATCTTGTGGATAGGCTTCTTGACTGGGCCAGAGCTCAACGACGTGCCATCAATACCAGCAGCCACGTCGACATCTCAGAGGAAATTAGATCCTGTATCGAATTAATGAAAGATTTAGCATTGGATAAAGATATTAAGATATCATATGATTTAAAGTCTTCTATTTTTACTGAAACAGATCCTGAAAGCTTCAAGATTATTGTTCGAAACCTTATTCATAATGCGATCAAGTTTAGCCCTCCCGAGAGCACTATTTCTATTCAATTATTTAAAGATCAGTTGATTCACGTTCATATCATTGATGCAGGTATAGGCTTTCCAAATGATGTCATTTATCACTTCAATAATCATAAGTTGATCCATTCTCGTCAGGGAACTAGAGGTGAAATCGGAACGGGAATGGGCTTGTCTATTTGCAAAGAATTAGCTGAAAAATTGGGTGGTACTCTAAGCATTGGACGAAATGATGACATTGGTAGTACCGCTCGTTTGGCTATTCCAAAACGTTAATCATTCATTCGGTTAATCAAATCCTTTTTGTACTTTCTTCCAATCGGAATCAGTGTTTGATTGACCTTTATTTCATTATTCCCAATATTTAGATTTTGGACATAATTAATATTGACAAGATAAGCTCTGTGTACCTGGATGACTGCTTTGGTGTCTACTTTCTCTAAGATATTTTTCAATGATGAACGAATAGCGATTTTTTTGTTTTCGAACATCAAATAACAATAATTACCTTCGGAACGCACGAAATGTAGTTCGGACGGTTTGATGGGAACCAATTTGCCTTTGTTACGAATAAATACAGAATGATCCGATCGCTGGATATCGCCCCCTTTTTGTTTGGCTTCAATTTTTTCTCGCAGTGCTCCGTCAACAGCACTTTTCAAGGTCATAGGATCAACGGGTTTGGTCAAGAAGATATAGGGTTTGGCCATTTGACTCTTTTCAAATATTTCTTGTTCTTTATAGGCCGAAACAAATATTATAGGAATATTGAGACTTTTTTGATTGAAGAACTCGTAGGCGTATTTACCATCCTCCAATTTGACATCACTGATTATGATATCCACGTGATTTTTAAGCAACATTTCTTCTATACCATCAATCGAACTGACTATGTCTAAGACTTTGATTCCCATAGCCTGAACCTGAACTTTCACGTTCATTCCAAAAGCGAAATCATCTTCAATTATAAGACAAGAAAACATATTGAGTCAATTTGCCGTAAAGGAATAGAATAATGCAATTTTTTTGTAGTATTTTATAAAAAGTAGTTACAAAATATGTTAAAACTGTTATAAAATGATGAGGAACTGATTTTTTCTTTAGGGCATAATTATTTTAAGGTAATATTTCCCATTTTCACACGTATTCCTTTGGGTTTTTCTTGCCGGATTTAAATTCATTTTAATAACAAATCATTACTAACTCTATGTTAAACATAACGAATCGTTATTTGTTCTTTAATTTGTACTTTTAAACTTATTTACTGAACAACTACGGCATGCATTACACTATATTATTTTTACTGTTCATGGGATCTCATATGATCTTTTTAAATAATGAGACAAAATTAACAGATCAGGAGCCACTTTTCACAAAAGAGCAATTAGATAAAGCGGATCAGGTCATTAAGAAAAGTAAAGCAAAGAAGGTAAAAAAAGTGGATGCTCCCCTACTTTTTAAGCAATCCTGCGCATCTTGTCATGGCCGAAAAGGTGGATTGGGGCTTGCTGGAGCTGCAGACCTTACGGCTTCCAAAATGCCTCTAAGAAAACAAGTTGCTATCATTTACTTTGGGAAAAATACCATGCAGGCCTATGGAGATCATTTCAGTACCGATGAAATAGTTGCTATAGCCAAGTATATTTCAACACTGCGAAAGTCATAAATCTAGGATTGCCTTAGGTCAACATGGTCTGCAATAATTGATGTACCGAAACACCTAGAAAATTACCTATGGCATAGCCTATCAATCCAGTCGCTATTCCCGCAAAAACAATTTTCCGATTACCTAGAATAGAAGCGATTTGCCCAACAAAAGGTGGTCCATACAAGGCCGCTGTCGAAGTGATGATCGTCGTATCTCTGTCTATTTTACTCAAATAAGATAACAATAAATGGATTAATATCGTACTCAGCCAAGTGGCTGCCGTAAATAATATGAGGTATAAACTTTTATCCAAAATCTCTCCCAAATCAGACATCATGCCTACCGCAATACAAAACATCATAATCAGATAATCGCCTGCCTCAAATGAACCTTTTAGAGCTCGGATTGGGGGGACAAAAGAAGCGATGACACCTAATGTACTCAATAACAATATCAATAAGGTACTTTGTTTATCCAAATCCCCAAACATAGAAATTGTTCCAACCGTCACCGCAGCTATTAATAAAGATATACCAATCGCTGCCAACATATTTTTCCAATCTTTCCATTGAAAACGTTCTTCATCCAAATTGTCCTCTTCCTCCGTATTTTTGTACTCCGGCAGTATTTTCGCAAAGATTATTGGTGCTACGGAAGTGAGAAATAACAAATACATCCCTCCTACCAACATTTCAACGGTATTGATTCCTACAATTGTATTTGCCGGAGCACTGATCGCTAAGCCCACCGCTTGCAAATTAGCTGTTCCTCCTGTATATACGCCTACCAACATCGCAGCAGGATTCCAAATTTCCGCTATAGAATCTTGAAATACAAACGAAAATAATAGACAGGATACAAGAGCCGCTATGACCGCATAAAAAAATGAAAGTACGGTGGAACCAGCATGTTTAAACCAAGCTATAATATCGGCAGAAAATAACAATAGCGGAATGGCAATCAATATGGTGGCTTTGGAAAGTTGCATACTGATGGCTTCATCCACTTCAAAAATACCAAAGGTGGCAATGGCAATCCCGATGACATAACACATCACCACAGGGCTCAACACTCGGCTAATTTTCTTACCATTCAACCAATACATCAAAAGTGCCGGGCCGAATATGATAATAAAAAGTTGAAGTATGAGAGCCATTAAAATGTACTTGACAGGTAGTAAATATCATGAAGACTTACATCAATTACAAATCTTGATTCGAATAATCCTATTTTTTTTAAAGACTGCATCGAATTCCAATTTGAGAAAATAGCCCCAATTCGAAATCAAAAACGTTGATGCGCTCATTGATCATCACATTTTCATCAATGATGACTCGTTCTCCCCCTTTTCTGGCGAAATTAAGGGCGATAGGATTTACAGATAACTGAATATGTTTACTTAGTGGAATTAAGAAAACCATATCAAAACCGAAGCCAACTTTGAATCCATTTTCACTCATACTAAACCTTTCAGCAAGATCTGGATCGGTCAACACCCGTTGATTGTTAAAATCTCCGTAGAAAAATTTGGAACCTATGTTCCATCTTAATCGCTCACCATCTAGTAGGAAATATTCGGTCCCCATATACAAGATAAAACCAGTCTGACTAAACAATTCATCCTCTTCCATAAAAAATGGGGTAATTGGTCTTTGAACGATACTGAACCAATCCGATTCAAATCCTATATTGAGATTAAAATCATCTCGAAAATGGAATCCCAATTCCGCTGATTTTGGGATCACTATCTGTTTTCTATTCTCAGAAACCAGTTCAATCAATGTAGAAGCGCCAATTGGATTGATCTCGACGTAAAATCGCTCATAATTTTTTTTAGTTGGAGCAGCTTCTTGTGCTGATGCTACCATCACAAGGGTTAGCAAAGCTAAGGTAAATAGGAACTTTTTCATACAGTGTCTTTTTTTATACTAAAATATTCATTTTAAATTGATCCTCCAAAATGAATTACCAGACTCTTATTGAAGATATCTTTGAAAAATCAAGTCGCCCCGTTCAATGTTTGATCAAATTAAATGCTGATATGCTTGAGCACCATCCTTGCTAGTAAATGACGATGGATTTTATAAGAGGGGAAAAATCATTCCTATCGGTATAAATCTTCACATAATAGGCACCCGATGACAGACTCAAGTCCAATTGCAAAGCATGATCTAGAATTGCTTTTCGTTCATATACTTTAACACCCGTAACATCAAAAATCTCTATGTGGTAAGGGCCGTTATTGAATTGATTTGTTTCTATTCTAAAAAATCCTCCATTTGGATTAGGATGTATATTGGCATATATATTATCTGAAGAAACTTGTGTGAAAAGTTCCAATTCCTGATCCATGAATTCCAAACGATCCTCAATCCAAGATTTTAGATAATCTACTTCTTCTTGATAGGTATCTCCGATAAATTGATTTGGCCAAATATAGGTTCCCAAAACAGGCCACGTTTCGAAGTTTCGATCTGCGGCCTCACCGATCCGAAGCTGCAGACTATCTATAATATAACATATTTTCTCGTTGGAAAAGGTAGATGCACGTAATGAAATCCATCGATCTCCTAATGCTTGTTTAAAATTGGGGTCTTCTAAAAATCGTTTCCACCAGAAATGATTGCTAAAAAAATCATTCCCACATATCGTATTAAAATCCCATTGCCAACCTTCGACTTGTCCTCCCTCGCAATAATCCGCATTTCCAAATCCTAAATTAAAATCCCAAACCGGTCCCATTTCTAAAAGACCGTTTTTATCCTTATGCATATAACTGGAAATTCGATATCCGTCCACATTTCTAGTCAGTTCATTCATGATCATGAAATCAACAAAACTATTTACATCAATATATTCACTATAATGCGTTCCTTGATATTGAAACGTTGGATGGTGCAGTGCTTGCTCAAATACCGTAATGTATGCTTCTATATAATCCTTTTGTTCTTCTTGAATCTCATCAAATTTGGGATAAGCGGCTACAAATTGTGCTTTTTGCCATGCTGACGGATACGGATCGATTGGCGAAGTCCAAAGCACCTCATCATCCTGATCGTATTTATCAAATCGCACAATATATCCCCCTTCTAGTTCTTCACCACTAATATCTTCTGGTTTTAACTTGGACAAATCCAAGCGCGAGGCAGATCGTTTAATTTTTTCTGTCAGAATATAAACGCCTTGATACGTTCCATTCAAAACCAATTCACAATATCGAACTCGCGGTGCATAATCCATGATCTGACCAGCCAAGATATAACTCAGAGGATTACGCATAAGGCTTTTGTCGCTAAAAGGAGCTGAAAGTACAAAGTCACTTTCCGATGGAAGGTCTAAAATACTTGTATCGAGATCATTTCCTTCAATATCTCGAATCTCAATACCATATTGTTTTTTGGGAAACCAAAGGGAAGATTGCCCCCTAATTTCAATACCGATAGCTCCTTGAAAATGGTCAAAAGGATCATTGATATGATTCATCCCATCTGGATTATTGATAATCCCCATAAAAGCTTCCACTTTGGGCTCATCGGGAATCTCTGTAGGAGCGGTAATAACAACAATGGGAAGATGCGATTCTGTGAGTTGAGCAAATAGAACTCTTGATCCCAACAGTAGTAGAATAATCAAGCTAAATTGTATCGCACTTTCTTTTGTGAATCTATGCATCCAGTTGGATAGAAAAATGAATTAAATCGTTGACTAAAAATAAAGATTTTCCAATATATCCGGCATCTTTCAACAGGAAATTGACCCCATTCATCAAATCGACGTCTTTCGATATTACGGTATATAATGCATTCATTGACTTGAAATATCGATCTTTCTCTTGTTCGGTTGGTATATTACGATTTTCCACTCGTTCCATAAACTGATAAAAAGCGTCGTATTCATATAGACCATAATGCTCTGGATGCTGTAAAGATAAATAGAGTGAAATGGAGTAATCACTCTGATAATGCGCATTTTGACGGTCATCTTCATCATACAATTCTGCCAATATCTGATCACAATGAAAATGAAATCGACTGAATCGCATGTTGACGTCTTTGGTGTGATCAAAGAGATCTTGAAAAGCGACATTCATCAAAAGCGGATTTTTTTTCATCAAGGCTAACATACCGGATTTGATCGAGTATTTTTCTCCACCCCATAATCGACCAGAAAAATCATTTTTTAAACTTTGGGCGAAAGCCCCACTATTATCCAGTTCATCCAAACTAAAATGTTCCTTCCATTGTCCAATAACATCCCATTTGAATTGGCTATCATAATCCTGTTGTTGCGTAAATAATTGTGTCAAATGCTCCTTAAAGGCATCCTTATAATGGTTAATCGCCGTCACTTTCATGTGGCAAATATATCGTAAAACTACCCAAAAGGGTGGGAAAAAGGAGGGCCGCATTCAACTATATTTGTTTCAACTCTGCTACAACAGAAAACCATATTGAATTCTTTTCTACCCCTAAAGTCTAGAATTGGAAGCAATGTATAATAATGAAGATTTTATATCTTGTAAGCCGAACTCGATCCCCATTAAGTTCGGCTTATTTTATCTTGCAGGATCTAATGAAAATTGTATTGCCCAGTCATAATAAACATCCATTTCACTTCCGTATTCTAGCAGTGCTCTGCTTTTGTTTATTTTTTCTTTTGGTGGGTCAAGCCCAAAATAATTTGCCTGCTTATGCTAAGGAGCAAATCGAACAAACGCGTTCTTCGCGTGCAAAGCTAGATAGTATTCAAAAATACATGGACAAGTTGTATGCATTGGGGCATTTTGATGAATCATTTCAATTGGCTGAAGAAGGATTGAAACTGAGTAATAGCCTTTCCCTTGATACCCTTCGTAGTGACTTTGAAATCAACATAGCCCGTTGTTACAATCGTCGAAATGAATTGACAAAAGCCATAGATTATGGTCATAGGGCGATCCGTCATGCAGATACAAACAATCTTAACTACATGAGCTTTTTGTACAACATTCATAGTATGTTTTACCTCAAGGCCAATATGATGGACAGTGCATTGTATTATAATTATTTCGCGGATTCACTTTTTATTCTTTCTGCCCCAGAACGTCGATTCATCTCCTTGAGTACACGAAGTGACATCTATGAAAAACAAGGACTCAATGATCTCGCCCTTGAAACAGCTGAATTAGCTGTGGATATTGTTCTTCAAGAAGGCGATGATATCGAAAAACTCTGGCTCTTGTACGATATCAAAGAACTCTGTGTCTATATCAATCAGATTGAGAAATACGGTTATTATACGCAGAAATATCTAGAACTTTCTTCGAAGCGTGATTCCACTAAAAATTTTCATCGCGGCACGTTCAATCTTGATTATAAATCGCTGAATGAGCAGATCGAAATTGTTGAAAAAGTCGTAGACTATTATAAAAACTCCTACTATGCGCAAGGATACAATCTTGGATTGGAAAAATTGACCAAATTGTATTTGAAAGCGGAACGATATCAAGACGCCTATAAAGTCCTACGCATTCATGAACCCCTCATTAAAACTGCTCATTTCGAAAATGGATTGTATCAATTTTATGCTAGAAAATATCAATTAGAAAAGGCTTTGGGGCTTACCGACAAAGCCTTGGTCACGGCTGACATCGTGCTGGATATGCGCGACACTATTCAGTCCCTTGAGTTGATCAAACAATCGCTAGATTTAGCAGAAAAATACGAGTCCAAGGCCAAGGATCAAGAGATTAAATTACTCAATCAAGAAGGTGAATTAAAAGATCTTTATATCGAAAAAGCCAATCGAAGTAAATGGCTTTTTGGCATCGGTGCGCTACTTCTACTCTGCTTTTCTTACTTTCTCTACCGAAATGTTCGAGCCAAGAAAAAAACCAATGCTAAACTGGAAGAGCAAAATACCATTATTCAGCAAAACCTGATCGAAAAAGAAACACTCCTCAAAGAGATTCATCATCGTGTCAAGAACAACCTTCAAATCATCTCAAGTTTACTTCGGCTTCAATCTCGCTCCATTGATGATCCGAGCACCAAAGAAGCCCTATTGGATGGCCAAAACCGGGTGCAATCCATGGCTTTAATTCACCAAAATCTATATAAAGAAGATAACCTGACTGGTGTAGAAGTGAAAAAGTATTTTGAAAATCTCTGTCAAAATTTATTATCAACTTATTCGACGCATCAAGAAAAAATTAAACTTGATTTAGATATTGCTGCGATCAACTTGGATGTAAGTACATTAATTCCGATGGGCTTAATTGTGAACGAATTATTTACCAATTCCCTCAAATACGCTTTTACGGGTGATGGCCCTTTTATCCTAGGTGCCTGTCTACAAGAACGCGATCAACAATTACAGCTTCGAATCTTTGACAATGGGACGGGAATTTCTGATGAACTCAAGGAATACTTAAATGGCCGACCTAACAATAATCGAAATAAGGCTTGGGGATTTGGAACGAGACTACTGCGATCTTTTTCTCAAAAATTGGAAGCGGATATGATCGCAGATAATAAAAAGGGTACACAGGTAGAATTGTTTATCAAAAATTATAAAATCGTGTAAGATGTCGGAGCAGATTAGATTGATGATCGTCGAAGATGAAGCCTTAATCGCAGAAGATATAGCAGATCTCTGTGAAGACATCGGCTTAGCTCCTGTATTTGTTGCATATCGAGCAGGACAAGCTATCGACTACCTGAAGAACAATCCCGTAGATTTGGTATTACTCGACATCAATTTAGAAGATAAGATTGATGGCGTAGAAATTGCCCAATTTATTAAAAAAGAGTGTCAAGCTGACTTCATTTTTCTCACTTCTTACTCGGATCAACATACCTTACAACGTGTCGTCTCGACCAATCCTGCAGGTTATATTGTAAAACCTTTTAATAAAGAGCAACTTCAAAGTACGATTACACTGGCGCTCAGTAATAAAAGAAGTAAATATAAAAACCTGACAAAAACACTGATTGAAGAGCATGCGAAAGTGCTTTTAACGGATCGAGAATTTCAAATGATCGAGCTATTATTTGAGGGGAAATCCAATGCAGAAATTGCAGCAGCTAGCTTCCTATCTATTAATACCGTCAAATACCATTTGAAACAAATTTTTATCCGTCTTCAAGTGAAATCTCGAATGGAATTACTGAAGTTAATTCGGGAGATTCGAGAGGAATAATAATTCTCTTAAGAATCCTAATAATCTTGCACACTACTGATATATTTGCGTCATGAATCCAGAATTCTCCATCATATCAACAGCGATCGTACTCACCTTTATACTCGATCCGTTTGGTAATGTTCCTCTATTACTGACTATCTTGAAAGATGTAGATAAGACAAGGCATAGAAAGATCATTCTCAGAGAGATGCTGATTGGATTACTGATTTTACTCTTTTTCCTATTCTTGGGGAAAAACTTTTTACAACTTTTCCATTTAGAAACCACTTCCGTGGCGATAGCCGGAGGCCTCATCTTCTTAATTATTGCCTTGAAATTAATTTTTCCGCCGATCGATGGCAGTAATCTTTTCGCTACGACGGGCGAACCTTTCATTGTACCAATTGCTATGCCTATGGTCGCTGGTCCTTCTGCACTAGCTACCTTATTGGTCATGGCCAACAAACAGGTACCTGAAGGGAATTTAATAGGATTGACGATCGCACTCATTATAGCTTGGGCAATTTCCGCGATTATTTTATTATCCGCCCCTCTCTTTCTTCGTATTTTGAGAAAACGAGGTCTAATAGCCCTTGAACGATTGATGGGAATGCTCCTTTTAATCATGGCTGTACAGATGCTTTTGGATGGTTTTTCAGAATATATTCAAGGATTTTTACAATAATTGTCCCCTACTTCATTTCTGGTATCGTCTAAAGATTGATATTCATGCTGAATCATCATTCAGTTATTATTAATTTTCAAAAAAAATAAGAAATGAAAAATTACATGATGTTATTTAGAGGAGCCGATTACGCTGATTTAGGATTATCTCCAGAACAAATTCAAGAACGAATGGGTAAATGGTTTGCTTGGGGTGATAAAATGGCTGCAGCGGGTCAACTCGTCGGTGGAGAAGCTTTACATGCGGCAGTCAAGCGAGTCACTGGACCAAATCGAACGATTACCGATGGTCCTTTCGGAGAAAGTAAGGAATTGATCGGTGGATACTACACGGTAAAGGCCAATACCATCGAAGATGTCATCAAAATTGCTGAAGACTATCCTGATTATGACTTAGATGGCACCGTTGAAATTAGAGAAATCGTGGTTTTTAATCAATGAGCCAACATCTAATAGACCATCTTTTCAGACACCAATATGGAAAGATGGTCTCCATATTGACCCGCATCTTTGGTTTAGAGCACTTAGCACTCATTGAAGATGCGGTCCAAGATAGTTTTTATAAAGCCGTGCTCATCTGGCGTAAATCCATACCAGAAAATCCAGAAGCATGGTTAATAAAATCCGCTAGAAACCGGTTGATTGATATTTTGCGTAAAATCAAGTCAGATGATCAACGCCATATACAATATTTCTCCGGTACGTCTACCATTGCTATTCAAGAAGTTTTTCAAGAGGCTGAAATTGAAGACAGTCAATTGCGCATGATCTTCACCGCCTGCCATCCATCGTTGAAAGCGGAGGAACAAATTTGCTTTGCTCTAAAAACCCTATCCGGATTTAGTATTCAAGAAATATCAACCGCCTTATTATCAAAACCGGAGACCATTAAAAAACGTATTGCGCGTGCCCGAAAAAAAATTAATGAACAGGACATTCAATTTTCCATTCCTGTTGGTCCAGAATTATTACCTCGGTTAGAACGTGTCCATGAGGTCCTGTATCTGATATTCAATGAGGGATATCAATCCAATAGTCAAAAAGAGTTGATCCGTATGGACTTAATGGCGGAAGCCATTCGATTATGTCAATTGGTCATTGATAAAAAGATGGATGGCTATCACAGTAGCTGCGCACTTGGCGCTTTGATGTGTTTTCATGCCTCAAAGGCGAACAGTAAAATTGGAAGCAACAACGAATTCATCAATCTCGAAGAACAGAATCGCTCTACCTGGAATCAGGCGCTCATACAACAAGGAAATGCATATATGTATCGAGCAGTAGAAACGGATTACTTTTCCAGTTATCATTATGAAGCAGCCATTGTGGCGGAACACTTGAAAGTAGACCACTTTGATAATACGGATTGGGCAAGAATACTCATGTGGTATCAACGTCTATATACCTTACATCCCACAGAAATCGTATTACTCAATATCGCCATTGTTCATATGCAGCTAGAAGATATCTCGAAAGCTTCACAGGTTTTAGAGCAAATCAAACTTGATAAAATCGCGCAACGAAAATATTTGTATTACACCGCCAAAGGAACCTTAGAGCTTAAGAAAAATCAAAAAAGCGAAGCTCGAAATGCATTTCAACAGGCTTTGGAACATGTTCATAATCCTATTGAAAAACAATATATCCAATCCAAATTAGATGCTTTAAATGGCTGAATCTACGTGGTTACCAATCCATCCCGAACATTCTTGAGCGCTGATTCTAAAATTTCCACTTCTTTTTTTGAGATATTCGAACCTGTCGCTAAGGGTTTGAAAAGAGCACTTCCACTAATGTCTTCTGCTTCAGACCTATGATCTGCATTCTTTTTTAATGTCCATTCGATTTTTAGTTGATTAAATGCGTGTTGTGCCAATCCATTATAAGGGCTAGATTTAGACCACTTTACATCCAATGAACTATAATTTATATTATTATGGACTTCGGTTGCAAGGGTTCGAATATTGGATTCAAAAGGAATCATATGGGTATTCGCGTCCCGTGTACCTACCACTAGATTGGAACCATCGGTGGCGCCTCCTAGGCTAGCTCCTCGGATATGCAACCATTCCCAACGTTGAGTCTCCCAGCCAGGAATTCCAGCCAGCATAGCATAACCAGATGCATTGGTATTGCCCATATTTTTGTACTGCCCATCTCCTCGATCCATTCCTACTGGCGTATTCGTAAATGACTGCTCCGAATTTTGAGGTTTTTTCGTTAGATGTCTTTCTAGGTCTGTTAGCAATTCCGTTCTACGCCCCGGAGTTAACTGTCCTTGATCTCTTCCGTCGACTTTAGGGGTTGAAGATGCTTCACTCGGTACTTTCAGTTGATCTTTGTACACAGCATCGGTCAATGCACCTTCACCAACATCAATATTGGATAAAAAGGATCGATCTTCCGCTTGACCATCATGCGTGCGTACTTCACTGGTTCCCATTTTTTCATCTGCATGTGCTCTACCTTTTGCACCAAAACCTCCAGAATGTAGTGGGAATGTAGCTTTAAATTCGGCTAGAATTTTAAGAAGTCCACGGCGTAAGACTGCAGCATACGTTTGGGTTGCTTGATATTTTGGGTTTCTTCGATTAGATCGCTGTTGACCAAACCCTGCCAATTTCTTAGCATTTCTGATAATTTGGTGATATTGAAACGCTGCATCTGTTTGAAACTCTTCTAATAGACTTACATCGTGATCATCATCAATTGTAGGTTTTACAAGATTATAATAAGCATTAATTTTATCATAAATACCCTTTTCAGATCGGATAAAAAACATATAAGGAATTTGGCTTCCTTTTTCCTTGGGGCCTTTGGAAATAGCAGGTTTTATTGATAATCTACCGGAAGTCCCTTTTTTTCTTGATTTTTCCCCTATACTTTTTTTCCTTTTCTCAAACTGTACCGTTTGTTTGGTCGAAGATACTCCTGTAGACAGTGGCGTTTGCCCTTTTTCTTTTAGCTGAAGCGCTTTCTTTCCCATGATATCCGCTTCCCGTTCTAAGGATGAATCATCATTGACAGATTTCCCCTTCAACTGGGTCGTTTCTGGTACTCTACCTTGCTTTTGTTGGACCACATGCCAAGCTTCATGTGGAAGATGTTGTTCTTGACCGGATGCCAGATGAATGTCATTTCCTTGCGCAAAAGCATGGGCGTCGAATTCATGTGGAAATGGAGAATTATAATGTACTTGTACATCACCCATAGAAAGTCCCGAAAATCCTTCTATTCCAGCTTGAAGATCTTCAGGAAGCGCTTGTCCACTACCCGAAGCATTATTATAAGGAGGTGGGGTAATAGCACCTCCTCTTTCGTTTGCCCCCATCAGTTGCCTGGTATCACCAGATTCTTGAATCTCCATATCTGAACCCGTATTCAAGGCGTAATTGGGAGCTGTCAACGAAGACTGTTTCGAAGATAATTGAATCGAAGCTTCCGATGCCGCAGCACTAGATAGCAATTCCGAATCTTGGCTGTTATCCTTGTTCATTGTAACATGACATTAATGCCATTCAAGATAAAACCAATATCACATTATTTATAGCGTATTTTTACCTGTTCTTCAAACCTGGAATATTGTATAAGGGGCTCGTAGGCCCAAAGGGATTACTCTTGAACCAATAGTTGAATCGTTGCATTTTTAAATTCATACACTTCCGACCATTCTCCTTGAGGATCAAACCATCCATATGCGTTGGCATCAAAGGCTAAACGCAGAACCGCCAGTAAGCCAGTATCGCCTTCGCCTTCGAAAGCACTAAAGTCTAGATTCGCAGATTCAGTATCGAAAAATACCACATTATTACCGATCGTCACTTCTATTTGATCTGGACTACCATAAAAATGATCAATTGATTTCTTTACAGAGGCAAAAGACCAAATCCGGGCACCATTGGCATCCGCCCCAATATTTTCCAAATTCGCAGGGTCCACATTATTTTTTCGAAAAGCAAGGCCCAATTGATATTGCTCCTCGTTTTTTAGCTGAACATCAATGTTGAAATACTTGGCTAATTGTACTTCTTCTTCCAAATTTCCAGTCCAATTCAGCGATTCTTCTACCACTTCGAACGAGGCTATTTCCGATTCAAAATTGCTGTCTGAATTACTTTTAATCAATTCAAATTGTACTTCCTCTTCAGCGATTACTGGCGGATTAAATGAACTACATGCAGATAAAAAAATAAAGGAGAGCGCTAACATTCGAAAATAGGTCATAATTATTTGTTTTATCTTCAAATACGGATATAATTCAACTCCAGTTGCCTCTTTCCCTAAAAAAGAAACGAAAATTATCGATCTTTTAATCGGTATACAAACTTCAATGCACTCCATTGCTCATTAAAAGAGGCGATCTTTACATCTACCAAACCATTATTCAATAGGTATTCTCGAATGTAATCTCTTTTTAAATCTGATGGTATGTTCGAACGCATTTTAGGCCACGAAATCCACAGCATTCCATTGCGCTTGATGGCCTTTTTGTATTGGATGGATATCTTCTCAAAAGTCTCTATAGTTTGACAAAAAACATGAACAAACTCGATGCTCTCTTCTTGCCATTCCTCAACAGTCTCCACTTTTGGTGGGGTTATTTTGAAATGTTCCCAGTAATCCGTTGGTGGATTGTATAAAAGTATTCGATCACCTTCTTTCATACCCAATTTTCGATAAAGCGGTGTTTTAGAATATCCTGAGGCCATAGCAATCACTGTTCAATTAGTAATAATGAAATCCTAACACATTCAAATGATAAAATATAGCGAGTATCACCATGCTGCTTACAGACCATAATAGGTGCCAAGATCGATTTTTCCAATGAGCCAACCTACTCCAATTTCGAAACAGAAAAATCCATTGAATTAAAACGATAATCGCTCCGATATTGATCATGATCAATCCCAATATAAAGGAAAAAGGCGTTCCTCTATCAATTCCAACATCCATGGCATACAGCACGATCATCCAGGCAAATCCCCCTAGTAAGAATAAGGAACTCCACCGTTCAGTAAGCCTGAGATTTGATCTAGCCGTTTGATGACGCTGATTGAAGAACGAAATAAGAAGATGTAGCACTAAGACTAGAAATCCTGACACTATGAGTACTTGCAGTGCGCGATATGATTGATACCAAGGAATGCGTTTATATATTCCAAATAATCCTTGATGCAAGTAAATAGCTTTGTCTTCATCTGATACGACGAAACCACTCTGCCAATCTTTGTCCGATCTTTTGACCAAAAAATTATGTTCTTGTATCGGCTTATAAACCGCCTTATTGATTCGAATATCATAATTATCCAAGACCTCTACCCTTCTTTCTGTCAAGCCAAAAAGTCTCCGGGCTTTTTCAAAGCGGCTTTGATTGATATTATGTAATTGATATAGACCATCATACCTGTTTTTCCATTGATCGATCGGTTCTTTTGGTTCGAAGCTCGGTGCATATTCGTTCGAAACGATCAATGAATCAATCCATTCATCTTGCAATTCATACACAAAATTTCCCGCACCATACCGAATATTTTGAACGACAAATATTCCAAAAGAGTCTTGAGGAAAAATACGATAATCAGAGATAAACCCTCGTATTCCACCACCATGATGGATCACTTTTTTACCCTTTATTCGATCCATAAAAAAACCGTAGCCCATGGCTTCTTTATCAGATGCTAGCCGATACTGCGGTTCCCACATCGCTGAAATATCAAAAGGCAATGCCGCATCGCTATTAAAACGTTTACCTATAATTAAACATTGCATAAAACGAGCCATATCCATGGCTGTTGTATTCAAGGTAGAAGCACTAGGATTTCTTAGAAACTGTCGCTGCAGTTGTATAAATCGATCGTTTTCAAATTTATAACACGAGACCGCATGATCCAATGGATGCTCAGGAATGTCTTGATAAAAGGTACTATGCTTCATCCCAAAATTACGCCGGACAAAGGCATCCATATAGCTTTCATAGCGCTGTCCTGACACCTCCTCGATCAACAATCCTAGAATAGCATAGGCAGCATTTGAATAAGAATAGACTTCTCCTGGTGTAAAAACCTGCTTTGGAATCGATGTCCGGACTAAGGTTTTCAAGAGTCCATCTTCCATCGCTTCTGGACTGATTCTAAAATCAGAATATTCAATTCCCGAACTATGACTTAAAATATGATGCAACGTAATTGTTTCGAAGCTTTCTAATTGAATATCCATAGGATCCAAATAGGCTTGAATATCTTCCTGTAAATCCAGATGCCCTTGATCTACCATCTCCATGATTGCCATTGCAGTAAATGACTTTGTAATCGAGGCTACTCGAAACAATGATCTAGAAGCATCAAGCGGAATTTGTTGATCGGTGTTTTCATATCCATATGCTTTGGCCCATTCAATCTCTCCCCGATCAACCACACTTACTAATGCTGCCGGAACATGATAATCTCGCATTTTTTGCATGATGCGCACATCTAAACTTGAACTATCTGGCTTACTGGAATACAAGCTTCCGAAGAGAAATATAAAAAGCACCACGAAATAACAATGACGGTAGATAGGTAGCATATTATTAAAAATACAAGGAATCATTCAAAATACATCATTTTGCATTATAATCTCCACTTCTATTTAAATCTCCCATTTTTACGTTAATTTAAATTCAAATAGTAAAATTTAAACCTTTGGTATAATTTACGGTCAAAATATTGCGCAAAGTTTGAAACATGTTAAAGCAAATTATCTTCTTACCAATCATTTACATCATTTTATTGACGGCTTGTTCTGATGAAAACAATGGAAATTCAACGAAGGACAATGTAGATCCCTTTGTCGAATTAAATCTGCCAGATTCATATTTTAACTATGCGAACATAGAATATCCATCGTATATTTTAAATAGTGAATTCCCCAACCAATTCCAATTTAGAGCACCGATTGAATATGATAATACTCCAGATGACAATAAGGTCACAGATGCCGGTGCTACCTTAGGAAGAGTTTTATTTTATGACCAAAAGCTCAGTGCAAACGAAACTATTTCGTGTGCTTCTTGTCACCAAGCTGATCACGGCTTTTCAGATCCAAATATTTTCAGCGAGGGATTTGAGGGCGGTTTGACAAGAAGACATTCCATGGGAATAGTTAATGCAAGGTTTTATGCCGATGGAAGGTTCTTTTGGGATGAAAGAGCAAAAACACTGGAAGAGCAGGTACTTATGCCTTTTCAAGACGAGGTTGAAATGGGATTGACTCTAGCAGAACTTATAGATATTGTAAAAGAACAATCCTATTACCCTCCTCTATTTGAAGATGCTTTTGGAGATTCTTTGATTAACTAGTGATCGCATTTCCAAAGCATTGGCCCAGTTTATACGAAGTCTCGTGAGTATAAGTTCTAAATATGATCAAGCAAGGCAGGACGTTTCTTCTCCATTAATAGATTTTCCATCTTTTACAGACCAAGAAAATCACGGCAAACGATTATTTAACCTTCCTCGAACATTAACGAATGGTGTCAATGGAAACTGCGTTGGTTGTCATCAAACGGAAGCCTTTGTAGGCCCATTTCCAAATTTTCCTGGGCAACTTACGACCTTTGCGACTTCTAATGGCTTAGATGCAGTATCTACCATTGATTTAGGAGTAGGAGAAGCTACCGGAAATATGAATGATAATGGTAAATTTAAAGTCCCATCACTTAAGAATATTGCCATTCGTCCACCATATATGCACGATGGTAGATTCACTACTTTAGATGAAGTCATTGAACATTACAGTTCGGGTATTAAAAATCATCCCAATCTAATTGCTCCACTTGTAAACGATAGTGGAGAAGTCGGCCAATTCGAATTTACCCAATCTGAAAAAGAAGCGTTGGTTGCGTTCCTAAAAACATTAACCGACATCGATATGCTAACAGACGAAAAATTCAGTGATCCATTCAAATAGATGCCTTAAAATGAAGAATTTATTCCTTTTGTATTTTGTATTCATGCTCATCGCATGCGATCAAAATGAGAGTCCAACCGATCCTAATTCAACGAATGAAAATCCGCCCAATATATTATTAATCATAGCAGATGATCTTGGAAAAGATGCAATCAATGGATTTACCGAAGGAATCATAAAACCATACACACCTCATATTGATGCTTTAAGAAATTCAGGTATGTCCTTTACCAATTTTTGGTCTTACCCGACTTGCTCTCCAACTCGTGCATCCATTCTAACAGGAAAATACGGATATAGCACTGGGGTAAAATGGGCTGGCGATAAACTGGAACCAACCGAATTGAGTCTACAAAAGTATATTAATCAAGAAACCAACAATAGATATACCACTGCTATAGTAGGAAAATGGCATTTATCAGGAAACGAAACTTCTATCAATCCTGAAAGTTTTGGTATCGATTATTATGCCGGTTTAATACGTGGAGAACCTCAAAGCTACTACAATTGGCAACTTACCGAAGATACTCAAAACGTTTTTGAGTCAGAGTATACAACCACTAAATTTACGGATTTGGCCATCAACTGGATTAACGAACAAAATAAGCCTTGGTTTATGTGGTTAGCATATAATGCACCGCATACTCCATTCCATGTGCCACCAGACGAAATGCACACTCAAGGAAATTTACCAGAATACCAAGATGGAATGGACCCAATCCCTTATTATATGGCCGCAATAGAAGCTCTAGATTTTCAAATCGATCGATTACTGGAAAATATTCCGGAAAATGAATTAGAAAATACCACGATCATTTTCTTGGGAGACAACGGTTCTCCCAATGAAGTAGCACAACTTCCCTATTTAAGTTCTACGGTAAAAGGTACACTATACCAAGGTGGTATAAATCCTCCATTATTTATTTCTGGTAGTGGCGTGACAAGAAACGGAGAAGATAACACCCCCGTTACAAGCACCGATTTATTTGCCACAATAGCAGCCATATCAGGAGTTTCAGTCAATGAAATAAATGATAGCAAAAGTTTCGAATCATTACTTTCCGAGGCACTTCACTTGAGTCGATATCAATACTCAGAAAAATATAACGCCCCCTCTGACAGATGGGCGATCAGTAATGGACAATTCAAATTAATCACCGGTGCCAATGCAAACCAAGAATTATTCAATCTTTTTGAAGATCCTTATGAAACTTCAAATTTACTGGATGGAGTACTAACAGATGAAGCAAGTGATGCCAAAGTAGAATTAGAATCAAAACTGGAAGAAATTAGAAATTAGTCATCCAATGTTACATCCCAAACCAGAACCTATAAGTTTTCTCAGAAGCATGTGCGTTTCATACTAGCTCTCCATACATGCGATCGTATGCCTAACTATGGAATGATACGCCGCATCATACGTTCGGGAAAGACCAAAGCTTCGAAACCAAAATTCTTATAAAATGTATGCGCTGTTTCAGTTGCTAGATCCCAGGTTTTGACCAAACTCAAAGGTGGATAATCGATAATATATTGTATGAGTTGCTTTCCAAATCCATTGCCTTGTTCTGCCTCTATGATAAAGACATCCATGATATAGGCATATACAGCATAATCACTGACCAATCGTGCAAAACCTATCTGCTTTTTATTCTTATATAGTCCGAAACACAGACTATTTTCAATACTTAAGTCAATGGCGTGAATGGGGCGATTTTTAGCCCAATAGGATTGGGATAAAAATTGATAAATGACTTCTTTATCCAATAATTCTTTGTCTGTATTAATCTCGATCATTTAACTGTTGTATTCGTTTTAACAAATTGGCGCGATGTATGCCATCCCATTCGAAATCTATGATACTCAATACTACACTATCTCTTCGAATACCTGTTTCAGCTAATACATTGGTGCGCAATGTCCCTTCCATCACACATCCTAAACTTTTCATGGCGGCAATAGATCTTGTATTATTGGCATCTGCTCTAAATTCCACCCGTTTCAAACCCAATTGATCAAAGGCATATTGTAACATCAAGAACTTACAATTTTTATTCAATCCAGTCCCCCAGTATTTCTTACCATACCAGGTATATCCGAGTTGAACGGTTCTGTGAAAATCTTGATAATCATAAAATCGAGTGCTTCCAGCATAGGCTTTCATCCACTTATCATAGACAATAAATGGGTAAGAATCCTCTCTCTTGCGTGCCTCAAAAGCACTATTCATGTATTTCTTCAATCGATCCAGTCCATTGGCTGGATCACCGGAGTATTTCCATAAGGTCGGTTCATTGATCGAAAAATCGGATAAATGTTCAAAATCTTCTTCCACCAGAGGTCGAAGTATAACGCGCTCATTTTCTAGAATGATATCCTTTTTAAAATCCATTGCAAGTACGGTTATTTATATGAAAGTAAAATGAAATGTTGCTTTATTACGCCATAAAAGTAGTAGCTTTACTGGACTAGCAAATAGTCCATTTATAATAATTTAACTAGTCCAGTTGTTACCTTTCAATACCCTCGTACAAATCGATGCTAAGAGCAAACGACCGATTTATCTACAGTTGGCAGATCAACTCATTCTTTTGATTCAGCAAGGCATCATTCCGACTGGCTATAAAATGCCCGGAAGTCGGCGTCTAGCCCAGTTACTTCATTTGAATCGATTGACTATCGTGGCGGCTTATGAAGAAGCAGCCAATCAAGGATGGATCGAAATCAAGCCTTCTCAAGGGAGCTTTGTTAGCCAGGCTTTACCGATTATACAAGCAACTTCTTGGGACACCGTTTCGACGCATGAGCAACAGCCAAATCCAAGTCCAAAAACCAATCTTGCCATTCAACAGAAACTGATTATCAATCGAGGTTCTCCCGATGAACGTCTGGCTCCCATTGATGCTTTGGCAAGATCTTATCGATCCGCCTTAAAATCTTCTGTCAAATCCCGAGATTTAATACATGTAGATGTCTATCAACTCCATAAAAATGAATCCATTATTGCAGCGTATCTTAATCGGAGTCGGGGTCTACATATCGAGGGAAATGAGGTTATTTTGACGCAAGGAAGTCAGATGGGCATTTATCTATCTGCTCAATCCATTCTTCGGCCGAAGGACACCATTATCATAGGAAAAACCAATTATGTTGGTGCAGATACCATCTTCGAATCTTGTGGAGCGCATCTGCATCCGGTTGACGTCGATGAAAAAGGCATCGTTGTGGATCAGATCGAAGCTTATTGCCAACAGCATACCCTTCGTTGCGTGTATATCACGCCCCATCATCACCTTCCAACTACGGTGACACTCAGTGCTTCTCGGCGCATGAAATTGCTAAAATTAGCGGTACGATATCAATTCTATATTATCGAAGATGATTACGATTACGATTTTCACTACAGCAGCAGTCCGATCTTACCTTTGGCCAGTGGCGATCATCAAGGCTGGGTTATCTACGTAGGATCTATGAGTAAAATAATTGCTCCTGGACTACGATTTGGCTATACCGTGGCCCGTGGCAGCATCATGAATCGTATGAAGGCACTCCGCAGAAATATCGATCGATATCCAGATTTGATCAGTTCGAAAGCCATCTGTAGCCTCATTCGAGATGGCGATATAGAACGACATCTGCGAAAATCACTTAAAATCTACAAAAAGCGACGGGATCATTTCTGTTCCTTATTAGAGACATATTTCGGTGAAAAAGTCCAGTTTGTAAAGCCTGCCGGTGGTTTGGCAGTCTGGGTCCATTTTGATCCTTCCATTTCATTAGTGGAACTTGCTTCTAAGGCATTCGAACGAGGTTTATATTTTCCAGATGGTCGCATATACAAACGAGAAAATACTTCCTTGAATGCGACTCGCCTGGGATTTGCTTCTCTTCGTCTAGATGAGATCGATGAAGCCTTACATATCTTAAGCCAAAGTCTGGCTGATTTATAGCTAGATACCATTTGCGAGAGCGCTGTGCAGCAGTTACCGACGAAGGAGGTAAGACTCCGTTTGATATGGGAGGCTTACGCCCAAAGGTGTGGGAAAGGGAATCATCATTCCTTGAAATACATCTCGATGAAACGGAGGCCGAACAGACCTGTGAGCTGCGAAACATAGCGACCTGAAAGGGCTCGCCCACATGCTCTTACTTCAACTGAAACAAATAAAAATAATGGGTAGAATCAATCATTTTATAGGAAGACCAATCCAATTCTTCCCAGCGATATTCCGATATAAATAACTGATCCGACTGCTCCAATAATTCTTGATTGAGTGGATCGCGATTGAGTGAAAACTCGAATTCTAGATCTGTATAGGACCGATCTACATACCAATTGAATATCGATCGAGGGCCGTCCAATAAATATATCTTTTTCGAACCTTGTTCGGATGCCATATGTAGGATATCCTTTGCGTCGACACTATATTGATTGAATCGTCCATATTGCTGGTAGCTAAATACAAAGGAATATAGGATCACGGGCAAGAAAAACCACCAACTGATCTTTCTGGAGGACCACGTTTCTGCGAGTGCATAGACCCCTATCGGTATCAAATAAATAAACACGCGCATCGGTGCAAATGTATGTTGCAACCATGGTATACTCGCCGAAAAAACAACCAAGCCCAAGAATAAACGTCCTGACGTATTTCTCCATGCATCACCTCGAATGAGTAAGAAAATCGTCAATAATATCAAGGGTATATAATGATGTGCAAATCCCAAAAGATAAGAAGGATATCGCTGCCAAACATCCGCAATGCTTAATGATTCTACAAATTCGTTTCCGATCAAGACCTCAAAGCCAAAAAAATAAAGGATGGGTGTGTACAATAATAGACTGATAGCTCCTATCAAACATTGCATCCGTATCCACGATCGAAAAGGCAGGTAAAACAATAGCAAGATACTAGCTACCAAATATGGATATATAAATACTGGAATCGTGTAAAAGCCCGCGACGGCTGTCAATACGGTAAAGATAGGCAACTCGAGTCTGCGTTTTTCTATGGCCGATACGATCAACAGCAACCAAATGCTCGAAAACAATAATAAGAATGCATATCCTCGTCCCTGAACGGCATAAAACGATGGATAGAACGTAGCAAATACAATCATAATGGACCAATAAGCGGATGATCGTCCAAAGCGTTGATGCACCCGCAACAACAAGACTACCAAGCTTCCGAGCACCGCACATAAAGATGGGAGTCTCAATGCATATAGTTCGAATGGAATGATTTTATGCAATAGGCTCGAAGTAAAAGAAAAGAGTATATGGTTGTTTGGCGCGGGATAGGTTAATACCGATATCAGAGGGTTTCGCTGCGTAAAGTATTCGAAAGCATAGGCCTCATCCGAATGAATCGGAAGCCATGGAATGATAAGCAATCCTAGCAATAATAATCCAGTTACTATGGCCATTAAAGAGATCATACCGAATGCTCGACTTTGTGTTTTAAGCCAATTTCGTAGCGTTTTGAATTCTGCGGAAATGCGCGGTGCATATTGCATCAGCAAGCAGATAATTACAGCGACTGTCATCGTTCCCAAAGCAGCCATGACGCGCTGCTTATTGAAGAATGATGCCGTTAAAAATTGTTGTATATAAGCCTGTTCTGTAGCAGACATCGACTCCGTACTGATCGCGATCATTTTTCTGTACAGGACATCCGAACTAAATAGTATCAAGGTAGCAAAGCTTCCTGCAATCAGTAAAAGAATCGCACACCGCACTTTTTTAGACATATTGTTAGAGACTTAACCAATCTTGATAAGAAATAACACCGTATTCTGGTTTGGATTCTCCCTCCAAGAGTCCAATAAATTCTAAAGCGTGTCCATCCGGATCTCCAAAATATATAGCGATTGCAGGCATCCAAGCAAATACCATGGGGCCTTGACTTTCATCCTTGAAGAAATTGTAGGATTCTACGCCTCGATTACGCAGAAATGTTTGTGATTCATGTAGGACCCACATCGGATCACACTCGAAGGCAAAATGACGAATATCGATTTGATCTTGCGGCTTTTCCCAAAGGCCCAACATGGACTGTTTATCTTTTCCGATCCAAAAAAAGGCAGCCCTTCTTTCCTCCGTAAAGTGACATAACTTAAGAGATAAAACTTCTTTATAGAATTGAATAGATCGTTCTAAATCAGAAACATATAAATGTGTTTCATACAGGCCTTTTATTGGATTCATCTGTCTCAGATTATCTCTCAAATATACTGGATAATCGTTGAATCCATGCTAATGATGGTGATGGTGTTGCTGCTTTTCGGCAAATTGTATGGGCTGATAGCCCATGTTTTCTAATTGACCGCCTTCTGTTAAGATGTATGCCTTATTGATTTCTAATCCTTCAAATTGATCCACCGAATCCTTATATGGCCAAATAACCGTGCATTCTAGGATTTTCTCAGCAGAGCCCAGTCCTATTTCTAGTTGAAGGCTATTTCCTCCAAAACTGGATCCACTGGTTACTTTTCGATGTATTTGCTTGGTATTTCCAGCTGCATCACTGTATTTCAAAACAACTCTTGCTCCTATAGCAGCCCGATTGGATTGTTTTCCTCTCAAATGAAGCACGATCCAGGGATGTTCACTTCCCGGATTTTCAAAATAGGCATTAGCAAATACATCCCCCTCGTAAGCGCCCCCGAGTACGGTGTAAATATCTTGATCTCCATCGCGATCAAAATCAGCAAAAGCCACACCATGTCCCTTTTGTAGATGCGCCATTCCCAATTGAAAACTGACATCTTTATACTGATTATTTCCTTCATTTTGATAGACTAGGTTTGGCACAATCGACGCCATGGCAGGATCACCGGTAGCTAGATAAAAATCTAATGCTCCATCATTGTCCAAATCCCCAAAATTGGAGCCCATGGTATAAGCCGCCTTGTCCAGTCCGCTTTTCTGATCAAGGCTCTGAAAGCCCTTAGCTGTATTTCGATAGATAATGGGACTCGCACCAACATATTGCCCGGTATAGTTAGCTCCAGCGGACGAAATGGGACTCATCGAACCATCTGAATTCCCGTATCCCGATACAAATATATCTTCCAATCCGTCGTTGTCTTGGTCAAATGCCCAACAAGAAAAGGAGGCCAGTGGCTTGTCTACTTTCCACGGAGCTTCCAAAGCGCTAAATTGAATGGATTGTTGACTCGATATATTCTTAAATATGCGATTTACCCCTTTATAATCACTCAAAAATATATCGGCAATACTGCTATTTTCTGTCAGACATACTGCCGTTACTCCCTTAAAAAAACCATGAACATCCAATCCAGATCCGGCGATCTTATTTACAAAATGACCTTGTCCATCATTGATCCACAATTCATTATCGAACTGTGCTCGTTCACTGGACTCGTTGGCTACGAAGAGATCAATATGCCCGTCTTGATTGATATCTGTCCAGACGGAAGCCTGTGTCGGTGCCAATGTGTAGATTCCTGCTTCTTTTGTCACATCGGTAAAGCTTCCATCCCCATTATTTTTCAATAAGCTATTCGGTAATTTACCTTGTGTTTCGAACCATCCTCCACGCATAACGAATATATCCAGATGGCCATCATTATTATAATCGGTATGATTAATATTGAGCCCTCCGAATATCTTACTCAGTCCCGATGATGCACTTTTATCAATAAAACCATCCGTTGTATTGTGTTCATAATATTTTAATCCATCTGATTCGCCCCAGGAGGATATGACCAAATCGATGTATCCATCATTATTGAAATCATCTGCTATCACTCCTCCAGCCAGTCCATTGAAGTCGATACCCATCGAACCGGATTTGTTGGCCCATCTTTCTTGTTCATCCGCGTCCAACGGAATTCTAAAAGCAGCCTGTAAATCGGATCTCGATTTTCCCAGTGTCTCATAGGCAATATTGAGTAACCAGATTGCTCCATAATTTTCTGGATTGAGTGTTAGGACTTCTTTTAAAATAGGTATTGCCGCCTCAGAACCTCCAGGATTTATGTGTTCAGCCGCTTGATCAAAGGGCAGAATACAGGAGCTCATTTGATGGTTTTCCAAGCAATTTTCCAATTCTCCTTGACGTAAATAAATGGTCGCATGTAAGAGCAAAAATTTCTGTTTGATGTCGGAAGGTAAGTTGATATTACGTTGTGTTAATACGCTATTGATCTGATCGACATTCTGTAAAGCTTCCTCTATTCGATTTGAACGCAGTAATTCTTTAATGTACAGTAATTGAAGATTCAGCTTTTCTGGATAGACCATTTGTTGGAGCTGCCCTTCCATCATGGTAGCCCTACGTTTATTAAACAAATAATCAATCTGTGTAGGGTCTATTTGACCATACATGTTTTGCAGCTCTAGGAAGGCGTCATTCTGTGGAGTGGCCTGCTTCTGAGCATCCTCACGCTGACAAGAAAATATACATAGGATCGTACAAAGAATCGATAAGAAGTAATAACTTTTTTGGCGAACAGACATGCGATAATATATGCTTTGAAAAAACAAAGCTGGACATTCTTTCGAATTTCTTGTTACTTGCGCATCACATTTTCTGTTTTAATTTCGGACAAGAGATTCAATTGACCTGATTCAAATAAGGCCGGTAAATCTTGTAAAGCCGTTTCTTTGGGCGCTTTGTAATTTTTATAATCCTGAAAGAGGACGCCTTCTACCCTATTTTTATTGAATGCAGAGCGAAATCGAACACCTCCTTTACCCGTGTGATAAACGTAAGCTAAGTAATCCATTTCAAAATTATCTTTATTGATCCAGTAATGGAATACATCATCATAATCGGTTCCACCTCCTTCTTCAGAGAAGCTCACTTCAATCTGATAATAGTCTTTACCTTTAATTTGTTGATCTGCTAATTTTCTAAGATAGACGGACTCGTCATGTAATTTGTATGGCAGGCTGGCAAAATAGATTACAGAATTTAAAGCATTCGAAGCGCTTTGAGCTTTTTTATCATCGAGCTCCTCCATTTGATCATTCTTATAATACTCAAAGAATTTATTCGTCAGAATAGAGGTATAGCTATTTTGATCTTTTGACTTCTTCGATTCAAAATAGTAAGATTGATCTTCATTGAATTGAAAGGCGTATTTTCCCTTCCGAAATTCGAATTCGAAACGATGATTTACTAAGGCAGAAGCTCCATGTACTTCTCGCATCTTTTCTACGATTGACTCCGCCGAATCGGTATCTACTTTTAATTTTTTATTGATTCCACAGGCGGCAAATAGGTAAATGGACAATCCGTACAACAATACTCTCATTTCTGTTTTTTTATTGGCGGTAAAACTACAAGCATTCACAAAATTGTCTTCATTTTATGGTGTATAAAGTCCCTCAGATGTATTCTATCGGATAGTTCTAATCATTCCTTTTGAAATCCTTTTTGTATGATGTGCTGTGCGGGTTTGTCTTGAGGTGAAAAATCGCGCTTGTCAAATCGATTATCGCTGAATGCATCAAATCTGTATTGCCAGATATGTACTCCATGAAACCAGTTTTGGCTCCATATTTCATCAAAAAACACCTGATAGCAGTCCGTCTGTACTTGATCCGAATGTTCGACCGTTTTCATATCCTTATAATCCAACCATTCCCATGGTTTAGAAGCGGCATCTGGTGTACTTTTATAGCCCATCTCTGTAAATACAATTTTTCGATCGTAGCGTCTATGAACTTCCTGCATTTTTCGAAGGTAGGGCTGCCATCCTTTGGATATTTCTTCTGGATTTGGATGATTATGATCCACCAGTGGAAAATAGGCTTGTATTCCGATGAAATCCAGTTGGTCCCAAAAGCTAATTTGTTCGTACTCTTGATACCAATTAGCGGCATAAGTGATCGATCCTGAATATATGCCTCTAATTTCTTGAATCAATCCTTTCCAGAATACTGGCTTTTCGATAGTAAGTCGGGTAAACTCTGTTCCAATACAGAACATTTCAGCTTGAGATTCTTGAGCCACTTTGGCAAATCGTAGGATAAAATCTCGATAGCTATTTTTCCAAGACATCCAATTTTCTTCATTGCTGGGATAAATATCGGAGCGCCATTTTCCTGGCTCGACATCATTTAACCAGACGTGAGGTTTTAGAAATACTTTAAAACCAGCTTTTTGAAGTCGTTGAACTCTTTTCACCCAGCGTTCATTATCTTGTTGGATGTAGAGACTATCCCCGCCATGATGGCTCACCGAAGGATCATCTATGTCGGATTGAAAACCCCAAGGCACCAAAGTCACCCATTCGATATTTTGTTCATGCAAGTAAGGAAAATACGTAGTATCCATTCTACCAAAAACATGAGCGCCGGCTTGTTTTTCTTGCTCAGCATCTATGGTTATAGCGTTTACGATGGTTCCAGTCTTACGTTGTTGACTATTACTCATGCAAGCCGACATCCCTAGAATCACTAGCAGTAATAGGAAAGACAGATTTTCCCAGCGAAATAACGGATGCGTTCGGGAGTCTCTACTACAATCCATAGGTTCTTTTAGCATTTTCGATTTGCTGTTCCTCGTTCGTATCTGGATATAAAAAATAACTAGGCGCAATGATCGCTTTTGCCTGTATCGCTCTGATTTTGGTAATGGTAGAAAAAGGAAATTTCCCATCAGTCATGGCCTCCAAAGGGGCTTTCATGCGTTCATAGTCTGGATCACGCTTATCTATTATCTCTGCTATACCTTTAATTTGATATCCTTTTTGCACCAATATATCAATAAAACTAAGTGCTATAAGGGGATTAGATCGCATGTTTTTCAAACTCTGAGGAGAAGCTATATTGGCAATGATAATCGAATTTTCAAAATAGGTAAAACACTCTTTCGGAGAAACATTCGGTTGGTTCTCTTCGGAAGTGGTTGCCAACCAACAAAGTACCGACGTATCAATCGCTTTTTTAATATCTTCGTTCAATTCCATGATTCTTATTTATTGTTCAATAGTACTTGTAGTTTCTTTTTATCCATTTTCAGGAAGCTTCGGCCATCAAAGTAATATAATCCATGATCCAAACTTGCAAGCCAAACTCTGTCCAATCGATCGATATACAACGAATTTAGTAGAATTTGTTCTTGATGCACTTTGATCTCAAATTGCTCCCATTGGTCTCCGATTTTTCTAAAGACTCCTTCATCGTAACTTACAAACCAAACGGCTCCATCAGAGCTTTTAGCCATGTCCAAAAAATACAAAGAATTATTTGTAGACATCGCCTTTTCTGGCACTAATTTCATCTCTGTTACATGTTTCGAAAAGTCTGTTGAAGGCTTCTTTTCAACTCGAAATTTCTTAGAAGCTGTACAGATCCAATAATAATCTTCCTCATCCTGAACGATGGATCGAATTCCAAAGGCTCCTCCATTTGGAGTGGTGGTCAGACTTTCGTCAAAACACCAATATAGTTGGGTACCATCCCAATGATATATTCCCATATCAGCGGTGCCAAACCATATGTTATTCTGCCTGTCTTTATAGATCGTATACAGACCGTAAGGATTATAAGAAACATTGGGATATTTCTTGAAAAATGCTTCACTACGTGGATTTTCAGGAAATGTTAATTGGTACAATTGCTTCCCATCAAATCGTAATGGTCCGACATGATTCCACCCATGACTAAACCATAAATCCGTTGGATTGGACCTCCACATCTTATCTTGATGTTCCTCTAGCGTAGGTTTCAATCGTTCAAAATTGAAATCATTGTATCTAAAAATTCCATCTGGGCTATCGAAATACACCCTGCCTTCGGCATCTTCTTGAATGGAAATAATGCGACTACTTACTAGTCCATCTTCTTTGGTGAACAGTTTCCAAACACCTTCTTGATAGAGATATATTCCTTCCCCTTCATGTACCAACCAATAACGATCTTTCTGATCTTGGTATTTTAAGATGGCTTTTGGATCCAAGGGAATCGCTATTTCCTTTGCCTTGGCATTCACTTGACAGGAGATCTGTAAAAGAAGGAATATTCCAAACAATCCGAGTTGAATTCTACTCCATTTTTTCCATATCCAGCACTCCATAAGATTTACTTTTGTATGTAAACTTAGTGTACTAAACGGAGAAGATCCATTAAAATCGTGGAGATAACAAGTTGAAAACAAGTTTTATTAGGAGTGCACCGCTTGTTCTTTATATGCGCAATGTTTGCAATCATTCTCACAACAATGACCGCGTCTTAGGTGATACCATTCCGTAAACACCATATAACCATCTTCATTATAATAAAAGTCAACATCTTCCTGCAAATGCTTCGCAGGGCCTAAAGATTTGATAAAGCCAAATTGTCGATTAGTAATCAGTTCTTGTATTTTATCCTGAACTTTGCCCTTTAAACAAGATGGGCAGAGGCAAGATTTACCATCAGCGGGAACGATTATTGGCGGCAATGCACAACACCAGCAACTCGTATCTAAAGCACAAGAAAAATTTGATTGACATTGATGACAGTTATTACTCATACCACAAATGTACATATTCAGAATATATCTTCCGAACATGTAGCATAGTGGTTTCCTCATTTACATTTTCATGGTTATCAACGAGTAAGTAAGGTTTCTTCACTTTAAATCTAACAGAAATTTGATTTTGAGACAAGTCAGAATCCATGCCAACACGCATGTCAGACAATTAACATATTTAAAACTGTCTTCCTTAGAAACAAATCCATAAAAATAGATGTTGAAGGCATATGAATTCGGATGAAAATTATTGGAAAGATCGATACGACACAGGACGTACTGGCTGGGATATCGGGTCTATTTCTACTCCTTTGAAGGCCTATTTCGATCAATTAAAAGATCGATCTCTGCGAATATTAATTCCCGGTGCAGGAAACGCTTATGAGGCTCGTTATTTATGGGAAAATGGATTTAAAAATGTCTTTATATTAGATATTGTTCAAGATGTCATTACATCCTTTATTCAAGACAATCCAAGTTTCCCTTCCGATCAGGCCATTCATGAAGATTTCTTTCAACACGAAGGACAGTATGACCTCATTATAGAGCAAACCTTTTTTTGTTCCTTTCCACCTTTGAAGAATACACGTGCGGCTTACGCCAAAAAAATGAGTCAGCTACTAGGGCAAAATGGACAACTTGTGGGACTTTGGTTTACTTTTCCGCTCACAGGTGATATGGAAAAAAGGCCATTCGGTGGTACTCAGGAAGAATATTTATCCTATTTCGAAGCGCATTTCTCTTCCTGCCATATGGAACCCTGTTATAATTCAATTCCACCTAGACAAGGCAATGAGCTTTGGGGAAGATTTAGAAAATAGATGTTTAAGTTTTACTGGAAAATAACGACTTGATGGTGTTGACAAAATTTTGAATAATCGTAAAAATGGCGTCAGATGAAAATCCACCTAATAGGGCCAAAGTCATTTTATGAATTTCCACCTTATCTCCAGCAAATTGTGAAATCGTAAAAGTAAAGAGTTCAGCGATAATAAATCCGGAAATCACACCAATGATAATAGCTCCATTAATTTCTATGGCATCGACTTCGGTAAGGGTGTAATTTTTAATTTTAGAACTTATCGTTTTTAAAAGATAAAACATGACACCCATCAAGGATGCAGAACAAACAAAAATCAAATTATACAATAGTTCCCAGCCTGATGAATTCAGTAGGCCACTAGCTTGATTCTTTTCATTCACTGCAGGAAACAAACTAATTCCGATAATCACAATTAATGCTAATACAGCTAAAATCAAGCATTTTGTAAGAATGGAGAACTCATACCACTTCAATATTTTATCGTGCTTAGTCATCGATTTATTGATGTATTGGATCGAAGCAGGAGTGGCTGGTGCAACCGCGGTAATTAAGGCATTATAGGATTCTACCAATTCAGCATGATCTTGTTCTTGCCCCAATTTCAAGGATTGGGGTAGTTGTATACCTCTTTTCGAGGCATAAGCCAGCATAATAGAAATATTATTTTGAATAGTCTCCCAGTTCATATTTAATGTAGAAGGTTGCCCCGCGACAGTTGTTGAAGCTTGCGAAACTGGGTTTTGAGCGCTGGTTTCTTGGTTTGGCATTTTATTTTTAAAATTATTGAAAATATGTCGTTCATCTCAGCGTATTTATACCTGATATTCAAGAATCTACGACTAAAAATTAGTATTCATTCTTGATCTTGTACCTTTGATCTATGAAATTAAAATGGGGAATCATTGGTTTTGGGAAAATCGCGAGGGATTTTGTAGCCGATCTACAGTTATCTAATCGTCATGCCCTGACAGCCATAGCAACACGCAGTGAAGCGAAAAAAGAGGCTTTACAGAAAGAGTTTCAATCGGTTACTGTATATAGTTCCTATCAATCCATATTAACGGACTCAACCATAGACATCATTTATATTGCGACTCCCCATGACTCCCACATGCTTTGGAGTATAGAAGGCATGAATCAAGGGAAGCATGTCCTTTGCGAAAAACCTGTTGGTATTAATTATTATCAGGTCGAACAGATGGTTCAATGTGCACGAAAGAATCAAGTATTTTTTATGGAAGCATTGTGGACTCGATTTAATCCCAGCATTGAAGCCATGTTGTCCTGCATTGAAAAACAAGAAATTGGCAAAATCCGATATATACAAGGGGATTTTTGTTTCTACAAAGCCTATGATCCAGAAAGTCGGTTGTTTCATCTAGACCGCGCTGGTGGCGCGCTTTTGGATATTGGTATTTATCCCATATTTCTTAGTTATCTGCTCTTAGGCATGCCTGTAAGCCTAGAATCCCAATCTATTCTGCATGAATCAGGTATTGACCTGCAGAGTTCCGGACATTTGAGATATCAAGAGGCCAGTGCTCAATTCTTGTGCAGTACGCTTATTCCATCCAAGTGCGACGCTTTTATTCTTGGAGAACAAGGATATATTCAAATAGAATCTAGATGGCATGAAACCGATGCATTTTTACTATTTAAAGAGGATCAATGTACGAGATACGAACATCAACGCATCGGTCGTGGATTCTACTATGAAATAGAAGAATGCTATCGCTGTATCCATGACCAAAAGATAGAAAGTTCGAAATGGTCGCATCAAAACAGTTTGGATTTAATGCAAATACTAGACTCCATCCGATCCCAAAACCAAATTGTGTATCCAATGGATAAAGAAAGTTAAAAGCAGGTATTTTTCAAGCATATCATGATAGCATGGCTTTTTCAATTTTGATTGTACCTTTGTGCAAAAATTATATCTATGACTTTTCAGGATCTCAATCTCAATAAAAATCTGCTCAAAGCCATTGAGGAGATGGGACTCGTGACGCCTACTAGTATACAACAAAAATCGTTTCCGATTATAATGTCTGGTAAGGATGTAGTAGGTATTGCGCAGACTGGTACTGGAAAGACCTATGCATATTTGCTTCCCGCTATTCGTCAATGGACCTTCCACAAAGATCGATTTCCGCAAATATTAATCGTCGTTCCAACACGTGAATTGGTGGTCCAAGTATTGGATGAAATGAAACGGCTCAGTCAATTTACAACATTAGTGGCCGTCGGAGCTTATGGTGGAGCCAATATTCGAAATCAAGTAGCGGAAATTGAAATGGGATGTGATGCTGTTGTCGCCACTCCAGGTCGTCTATTGGATCTATGTTTGAAGGGAGCGTTGAAATTAAAAAACATCAAAAAGTTTATCATTGACGAAGTCGATGAGATGCTAAATCTTGGTTTTCTTCCTCAGCTAAAACGCATCATCGATTTATTACCAGAAAGAAGACAAAATCTATTGTTTTCGGCGACCATGACGACCGAAGTAGAGCAGATCATCGAATCTTTTTTCAACTACCCTACTCGAGTAGAAGCGGCACCTGTAGGAACCCCTTTAGAGAATATAGATCAATCCGTTTATTATGTTGAAAATTTCAACACAAAAATCAACCTCTTAGAGCATATTCTTAAAAACGAATCCGTTTTTCATAAGGTCTTACTATTTATTTCGACAAAGAAAATGGCCGATCTTGTAGCAGAACGTATGGAGGCATTTTTCCCTGAAAAATTGGGTATTATTCACTCGAACAAATCCCAAAATTTCAGATTCAATGCGGTTAATGGATTTACCGATGGCAGCTACAGAATCTTAATTGCGACAGATATTGTCGCGAGAGGAATTGATGTTTCTGGTGTATCTCATGTGATCAATTTTGACATTCCCGAAATACCAGAAAACTACATTCACCGAATCGGTCGTACAGGTCGTGCTGAAAAAAGAGGAAATGCCATTTCATTTAAGACTTCCAAGGAAAGTGAGTATCTCGCTCAAATTGAGGCATTGATGAAATATACCATTCCAATTGTACCATTTCCAGAAGAAGTTGTTGTTTCAGATGAACTCATTGAGGCCGAGTTACCTCAGTATAAAATGAAAAACATCGAAGTACGAAGACGGGATGCTGCAGATACTTCTAAAGGAGCCTTTCACGAAAAGAAAGATAAAAATAAAAAGGTCAATCGAAAGGTTCGATATGCGGATAAAATGAAGGCAAAATATAAGAAACCTAAGACTCGAGGTATGAAAAGAAAGAAGAAAAAATAGAAAAGTGCATTAAGTAAACTTAACACACTTCTCAACTAATAAACCTATTTTATTTTGTAACGATATTTACTAATTTACTGTTAATTAAATACTCTCAATATTAGTTACGAAGCTTAATAGGCAAGATGAAAACCTTATTTTTCAATTGATTTTCAACGTTTACTTTTTTATAGTTTAATACAGATTTGATAGTATCATCATAATCTTCATTATCCGTAGAGATTACAATCAATTCGTCATTATCCATGACCATGAAACGAACATGTAGTTCATTACCCGCATCTGCTACAGACCATACGTCCGCATTTAATACTAATTCACTCACCTGTTTTTGAAGATCCTGAGCGGCTTCTGTTGGATTGATGTTAGCAGCATTTGCGATAAAAAATGAGAAAGAAAAAAGCGCAGAAAGAAATAAACCTTTAAATAATTTCATAATTCAATTTAATTTGTTTGTGTTCGAATTACAGAGAAACTCTGTAGTTAAATTTGTTTGTTTGTTGTCACTATAAAGACTGATCTCAGATCGATAGGGTTACACATTTCGAATAAAAAAAAGTTAAGCTTCGACCAAAGCGGAACTTTTTCAGATTAATTGCTTTCTAATTTTCGATGAACGAGAATAAAATATTTTTAGATATTTACCGCTCAACTATTTTAAGACATGAGATATAGTAATTTGATTCTTTTCTTTTCCTTGACCATCAGTTTCATCGCCTGTAATTCCTCTAATAATACTGTAAAAACAGTCACAGAACTAAATCTAGAATTGTCCAAGGAAATTGATAAAATGGCCAATGCAGATCAACAAATGCAACTGAACATGCTTCGATTTATGACAGCAGATCAGGAAGAATTTGAAAAAGTGGAAAAAACGAGAGATCAAGTATACGCCAAAAATGCTCAACGCGTTTCTGAAATCCTGGATGAATATGGTTATCCTGATTATAATTTAGTCGGTAAAAAAAGCAGTGATAACTTTTATACATTAGTTACACATGCCAGTGCTTTTCCAGAGATTAAAAATAAAGCCATCAAAAAATTCAAAGACATTCTGAATGATGACAAGATCCTCATTAGTATGTATGCTCAAATGGTCGATCAAGCTGCCTTAGAACAAAATAAAGCAATGGAATATGGAAGTATTGTTCAATATCAAGGCAACGGACAATCATTCGTAAAGAATCTTAGAGATAGTTTGAACATTGATACCAGAAGAATAGAATTAGGTTTGGATTCGTTGAAGCATTATATGAATGCCAAAACAATAGACTACTTTATCGCGAACAAAGCCAGCTTATTGGAAAAAGGCATTATAAAACCCGTTTTGTACTAATAATCTATAACCTCTGATTCCCTATTTCAATGAGATATCTTTCCATCTGCTTCCTTTTTTTATGTTTGATTTCACCACTTTGTGCACAACATGATCATGAACATCATTTTACCAAACAAGATACCTTACGTGGATCAATAACTCCTGAAAGAGCTTGGTGGGATCTTCAACATTACGAACTTTGGATAGAAGTCCTACCAGAAAATCGGTCCATCAATGGCTGGAATAAGGTCTCTTTTCAAGTTCTAGAACCAAATAATATCCTACAAATCGATTTACAAGAACCGATGATCATTGAATCCGTGCTTTATAATGAGCAAAGTTTGGATTTCGTACGAGATCAACATGTTTTCTATATTCAATTTCCAGACACACTTGTTCAAGAAAGTAAACATCAAATTAAAATTAATTACTCAGGGGTTCCCGTTGTAAGTGCTAGACCACCTTGGGATGGTGGATTTACCTGGAACACCGATAACAATGGAAATCATTTCATTGCAACAAGCTGTCAAGGAGATGGTGCCAGCATGTGGTGGCCCTGTAAAGATCATATGTACGACGAAGCAGATAGCATGTTAATTCATATTAAAACACCAAAAAATCTAATGGATGTTTCCAATGGATTATTACGGCATCAGGAAATACACGCGGACAGTACCGTGACGTACAGTTGGGCTGTGGTAAATCCAATCAATAATTACGGAGTAAATATCAATATCGGAGATTATGTTAACTGGCAAGAATATTATATCGGCGAAAAAGATAGTCTTCTCTGCAGTTATTATGTACTTCGAGACAATGAAGAAAAGGCCAGAGCTCAATTTTCGCAGGTACCAATGATGCTGGAGGCATTCGAACATTGGTTCGGACCATATCCTTTCTACGAGGATGGATTCAAGCTGGTTGAAGTTCCTTATCTAGGCATGGAACATCAAAGCTCCGTTACCTATGGAAATCACTATCAAAATGGATATTTAGGTCGAGATCTAAGTGATACTGGTTGGGGTGAAGAATTTGACTTCATCATTATTCATGAATCGGGACATGAGTGGTTTGCCAATAGTATCACCTATAAGGATATAGCAGATATGTGGATTCATGAATCTTTTACGGCGTATTCCGAGAACCTCTATTTAGATTATCACTTTGGTAAAAAAGCTTCCGCTGAATACGTTATTGGTACTCGTAAAAAAGTGGCCAATGATATTCCTATTATTGGTCCATATAATGTAAATAAAAGT
>JAHDFB010000072.1 GCA_020628475.1 Saprospiraceae bacterium
CTTTGATTTTTATTGCGATAGGAACTCGGAGGGCTTGTCTCGCCGTAGGCGTGATGAACGATAGTGAAACCCGTAGAACTCCGGCAGCTCAGACGTGTAGGGGATGAGCTGCATCGCCCTTATGATTTTGCTTTTATTTTACCTCCCCACCATCGGAATAACAGATGGAATAGAACGATATTGATGAATCCGAAAACTAAAAATCCAGTCAGATAATATGGCCAAGGACCAATGAGTAGGGGATTGTCGACATTGGGTTTTTCGCAGAGATAAATGTAATTTCCATCAATGAATGAATTGATGACGCCTACAATTCCAAGTACAACTAGTCCAATAAAAAACGACCGCCACCAGGCTTGTGGTTCGATTTTTCGATTACGAACAAAGAGCTGATAGAAGCCTGCAAAAAATATAAATCCATGCGAGATGTAGTAATTAATATGTATCCATAGATTGTACTCATCATTGGTAATCTCGGGTGTCATGATGGCCTGAAGTGCTCCTCCAAACCCGAGGAGTAGTAAGAATTCAAACACGTATTGATTGTATTTAACCAATAATATGGTACCGATGATTTTAGATATGCCACATAGGTGCAAGGGTAGTACTTTTCCTGCTACCCAAGTGTCGGTAGAAAAGTAGTACATCTGCCAAATGATCTCATGCAGCATCATGGCGATAAACAGTCCGATTTCCCATTTTTTGAGACGATCTTCAGGCAATTTTCTTAGAAAGTATATACTTATCCAAATGATTGCTATGGTCAGGATCGTATATATCCACCATTGAGACGAAAACGTCGGTATTACAGTACTTAGAATTTCCATAAAGGCAATATATGGAAAGTACTAAGGAAATTGAAATCTGAACGGATTAAAAGGTAAATCCAGCTGCGAATCGAAGGCCTATTTCTAAATATCGCTGTTCTAGGGTCAATTCATCCCGTAACCAATTACTGGTATGGTATCGAATCTCAGGCCCTGCAGAAAGCGTGATTCCACTGTTGGTATAATAGCGTAATCCGACAGAAGACTTGATTTTAAATCCTGTAGAGGTCTTATATACTGGTCGAGAGGTACTATCGAAAGGCACCAATTCTGTTTGGTCCACTACTGTATAACCATTTCTAAATACGGCGAGATTTAATGACCCACCTAAATCTGCATAGATACCCATTCGATTGTTGACAGGAAATTCATATCCTACCGCAAATGGAAGTTCTATCATTCTATGATAGTTGTACACTTTGGCATTTAATTCTGTTTCGCTGGTTCCCATGACGGGTCCAGTAATCGTATCTATGTCACCATTTGGGTGGAATATAATAATGGTTATTGTATCTACCGTAATGTCGCTGAAATCCTCAGCGTTTAGTTCAACTTTCTCATCAATTTGACCATAACCAATTCCTGCGTGCGCATAGATTCCTGAACTATGCTGGTAGCGCAGAAGTGCATTGATTTGAAACGACTCTAGGTAAGATTCGGTTGCTTGACGTGTTTCTTGCCATTCTTGCCCAAGTTCGTCCAAAGCGTTGAATTGTTTCATGGAATAATAAGGAATCGCCTGTAATTCAAATCCGAAGGATCCAGAACCTCTGTTGTTCCCAAAGTCAGGGCAAGTAACGGGTTGTGGATTATTAGAGAATAGAGCATTTGACTGTTGATAGAGATTTAATCCTATCGGATCAATGTTTGAAGCTTCTACCAATGATCGTTGTGTTGCTGCATTTGATTTTAATGAAATTCCCAGATTAGATGCTGTCACGGTATTTGTCGAATTGAAGGTCGTATTTTCAACATCCGATGTATTGACAGAAGATGCTTCATTGATAGGCGGCTCTTCTTTCACGATTTGCTTTGACGCCATTTGTTGTACAGCTGCTTTGTTCTCTGCCGTTTCCGATCCTGAGGTATTCGTTGTTTGAACTTGGTTTGAATCTACTTGACCTGGATAAGTTGCTTGGGCTGTTTTCGAATCGATCCTTGATTGCTCTGGCTTTACAACAGGGATGGTGTTCGACGTATTGAAATTGCCATCAACATTATTATTGTTATTAATTGCGACTTCTGTTTTCGCCTGGTCCACCGAAATTTGTTCGTTTAAAGCTGTTTGATCTTCCGTCACGAAGGCTTCTGTTGTAATTTCTTGAAGTTCGTTCGCATCTTGATCTTCTGTCAATTCCATAGAAAGACTGCTATCGCTTTGTTGTTTTTGATTATTTAATAACCAAATACCCGTAGCGATCATGCTCACTAATAATACTGAACCAATAATCAATTTAGACGTCGCAGATAGTCCCGATGCAGCCGTTGTTGCATTCGAGCCTTGAGCGGTTTGTATCGAAGCCCATAATGCATCACCGTCTACTGGACTTTCGTAGTCACCAATTTTATCTTTTACGAATAATTCGAATTTATCTTGTCCCATTGGGTTTCATTTTCAGATTGCGTAATACGTTTTCTTAGTATGGCTTTAGCTCTTGCCAAATTAGATCTGGAGGTAGAATCCGTGATACCTAGCATCTCCGCTATTTCCTTATGACTATATCCTTCCAAGATATAGAGATTGAAAACGGCTTTATACATTTCTGGTAATTCTCGAATTAAGTCCAATAGATCTTCTTCCATTAATTCGCCTAATACGGGAGGATTCACTTTTATGATGAGCGCTTCCGGATCAGGAGCTTGACTGTAGTCAAGATATTTTTTTCTTCTTCTTAGTGCTTCGTTGGCAACAATTCTACTCATCCAGCTTTTCAATTTGCCCTGGCCTGAACGGAATTGGTGCATGTAGGTGAAAATCTTAATATAAGCTTCTTGAAGAATGTCCTTGGCACTTTCTTCGTCCGGCATATACCGTCGACTTACAGTGTATAGGTAGCCCGCGTATGTTTTGACCAATGCTTTTTGAGCATTTGGATTATTGGCTAAGCAACCTTGTATGATTTGATTTTCTGTCAACGTTTGTTTAATTTTTTTACCCAAAATTAGTGCTTTCTTATTTTCATTATGCAGAAAGCTGCTTGTTTTAATGGAGGTGAGAGAACCGAGGCCCTCTCACCATGGGCATCCATATTAATCGTTACATGGTGTTTCCTAATGAATACACATTTGTGCTATAAAATGATGCGTCTCCTATGGTAATAATACCCGGAAATCTACCTCTATATCAATTTCATCATAGGTAGGACTTTCATAAACCTCTACTGTTCCTATGATCGTTCCTTCCATGTATCCACCTGCTCCTTCAAATGCTGTGACATTGAGTTGTGGGCAATTGCCTCCGTTTGGAGAACAGCCTAGATAGATACCCCAATCCATACCATTATCGGTAAAGCTACCGTCGTTGTACGAGAATGAACTTAAATCATAGGTGCCTGTTCCTGTAATTTGTTCGGATACATTGATGAAGAACGAGATTGTATCTTGTTGTCCATTACCGGAAGTCAAGTTAAAGCCTCCTACTTCATTGGAAACATTGTATTCTGTTTTAAGAGATGAATACGAGATTTCATCGATATCGACGATAACGTACTCTTCTATGTTTTCACATAGTGAAATTTCGCCTAATGCTAATGTCCCACCTGCTGCAGATGCATCGACCACTTCTTCTGGTCCAGTCTTCAAGTTATCGATATCGTATCCTTGAATGGTTAATTGTCCATCTTCACACAAATTAATGGCCACCTCGAATGTACCATCCATTTCTGTGTATGCGGTAATATTATTTCCTTCTCCTTTGATGGTAACATAACCGTTGGTTGTTGGATTTCCATCACAATTCAATAAAGTACCTGAGATAATCACTAAGTCATCATCCGAAATGGTAATATCCGGAAGGTTTGTGTCTGTGTTAAATGGTCCAATTTGATCGGTATAAACCACATTACCACAATTATCTTCTACAGAGATGTTCAGTATTTCATCTTTTGGCATCTTACCGCCGAAATTTCCTGCACTATTAGTCAATCCGTAGGCAGTGATTGCTGTATTAGAAGCCATCGTAATGATTACTTTCTGTGACGCGGCAGCTAATCCATTGGTATATTTTACCGTTCCGTTTACATTAACTAGGGGGAATGGCGCATCACAATTCCAATAAGAGAAATGTGTTACTTCACCAACGTATTGATTATTGGTCAAACTCGCGGTTGATTCTTCAATCCAATATCCCATATCTTCATCAAATGACCAAAGTGGAATCGTGTTGGGAGCCGTTGATGTTTGTGATGTAGCTACCGGCATGCTTATCGTTGCTGTATTACCTTCAGCCACTTGAAGCGCTTGTCCTGTAGGCGTTTCTAATTCAACCGCCATCATACCGAAGGTAGCCAATTGTACGATATCATCTTCTGTATTAATCGCTCTTAAATCACCAGGCATTTGATCGGTGATCGCCTGGTCATCTGGATTCAACCATTTCGCATAAACCTGTACTTCTCCAGTGTATGGAGTACCATTTTCGTACATAATGCTGTTTGCTCCAAAACTAACGCTAGCTCCATCCGTCGTTTCGATAGTTCCACCAGCGGCCGTAGTGAATGTTCCTGTCAATTCTTTTTTCAATAATTGAAAAACAACATAGGACGTCGTCGATAATTCTGGATTGATCATTTTTGCGCCAAGAAAGTGGCCATTATCCGTAGCGGTGATGTACGTACCGTTTTTGTTGATCGTTTTATTCGTAAATCGGAATTCACCATTTTCGTCTGAAACGATGATGTCATTACCCATTTTTATCGTTACGCCTTGAAGAAGGTTCATATCTTCGTCATAGACTTGACCTTGAACGTCAGCTGTTACAAGTACGATCGGATCTGGTGTTTTGATCGTGGTAGTTGGTTCATATGTATCTTTTCTACATGAGCTGAAAATGATAAGAAATAATAAAGATGCCCATCCAATTACTTTCACATTTTTCATACTTATTCTAATTTTTTGATTGATTTTGAAGAACGTTTTATGATAGCGATGTATCCGTTCGTAAGGATAATACATCGGTGTGCTAATATGCTGCGTTGCTATAATAAAAATAAAAAAAAGACCCTCATTCCATGAAGAATGAAGGTCTTGGTGTATTTAAATATAATCTATCTCGCTATTCGAGTATGACATTGACTTCGACGGTTATTTCATGGGTGGTGCCTGGAACGTTTTGCTCTACGCTAAAGTCTCCAGTTACAGTTCCTTCGAATACGCCACCAGAACCTTCATTGGTAATGACATCAAATTCTGGACAAGCGAAATCTCCAGTACTTCCTTGACAGAAGAAGAATTGATCTTGAATGTCAGGATTTTCTGCATCCATGAATGAGAAGTAAGAAATTTGTACGCTTCCTGTTTGTAGTGGATCAACTTCTATTTGCATATACAAGAATGCAGAATCTGTACCACCACCTTGAACGTTTAATATCACGCCTTCTCCAGAAGGTGTATTGTCAGAAGCTGAGTAGATGAAATATGTTTCGTCGTATCCGAAATCAGGAACGATTACTCGAACGATTTCTGTAATGGCATTACATACTTCAATCTCTCCTACATCAACAGCTCCACCGTTCGTAGGGATTGAAACAGATACTGGTCCACTAGTCAATGGAACATCAAGATCAAAACCTTTGAAAGTACCATCAAATCCTGCACACAATAAGATGTCTGAATCAAAGTTTCCTGCATCGTCTACTTCTAAGTAAATATCAAATACTGGTCCTTGGATAAATGCATACCCATTGGTTACTGGAGAACCATCACATTTTACCAATGATCCCGTGATACTACTTTCTTCTAGTGTTGTTACAACGATTGGATCTAAAACGACTGCCATAGCATATGGTCCGATCTCAGCGCTATACAATTCCGTTTGACATTGATCCAATACAGTGATCGTTAGTGTTTCATCTTTTGGTACTTTTCCGTACACCTTACCTTCTGAATCAGTGTATGCATATCGTACTCCAACGTTGTCATTTCCTATTGCCACTAATGTGCTTACTACAGGATTTCCGTTTTCTAGAACAACGCTTGCCTCAAATTCCACTACAGGGAATGGTGCATCACAGTTCCAGTAAGAGAAGTGCGATACTTCACCAGTATACATATTTCCATCTAGTGTTGCAGATGATTCTTCTACCCAGTATCCTGTTTCTTCATCGAATGACCAAAGTGGAATTGTGTTCGGTGCTTGGTTTAAGATTTCTGCAGGAACCGGTAAGCTTATCGTCGCTGTGTTTCCTTCCGCAATCTGTAATGGTGTACCATTTGGTGCTTCTAACTCTACTACGACCATACCGTAAGTAGCTAACTGTACTAACTCGTTTTCTGTGTCGATCGCTATAAGATCACCAGGCATTCTTGCACTGATTAGATCATGTGTTGGGTCTAACCATTTTGCCGATACTTCAACAGTACCAGAGTATGGTGTTCCATTTTCATACATGATTGAATTCGCGCCAAAAGTAACAGATGCTTCTTGGTCACCATTGCTGGTTTTGAATTGGCCTCCGTTTGCCGTGTTGAAGCTTCCTACATTGGTTTTTTCTAGCATTTGGAAAAGAACAAATGATTCTTGACCCAATGATGGGTTGATCATTTTAGAATTGAAGAAATAACCAAATTTATTTGCGGTAATGTGTGTACCATTTTTATTCATGTTTTCATTCTGGATAACAAAGAATCCATTTTCATCGGTCATTACTTCCGTATCTCCTATGGAAATAGATACAGACGCTAAAGGGTTTTGGTTTTCATCGATTACCTGTCCTTTTACGCTAGATTCTACCAAAACCACTGGTTCAGGAAGTATTACGGTTGTAACAGGATCAATATTGTTTTCTCTACAAGAAGTGAGAAATAGTAAAAATAACATAGATGCCCATCCTATTAATTTTACGTGTTTCATTTTAAGATTTTTGTTTATTAAAATTTGCTGATTATAGCCGTACAACATGTGTATACCTAGATTGGTGCTTATGCTGCGTCCAATCAAAAAAAAATCCTGATAAGAGAACTTACCAGGATTTTTTGTCAATATTTGGTGGCTATTGGTAATCTAGTGAAACCGTTTCACCGATCCAACAACTTACTTTTACACGGTCTCCTTTTTTCTTACCTCTCATGAATCCCATGTCTTGAGATGGTTTCGATTTTTGATAGATACCGATTTTCTTGTTTGCTTCATCCGTTACAGATTCATCTACTTTTTTAGCATATCTGTATTTTTCAATCGCTGCCAATACCGCTAGTCGCTGATTCCAATCGTCTCCACATCCTCTTGAACTTTTAGCGTACATATCACCGATCAACATATATGGTCGTCCCCATCCTTCTCGTAATTCAGCTGCTTTCAAAGCACTTTTACGCGCTTCTGAATACTTGCTCAATTTTCTGAACTGGATAGAAGCCATCGAGAAATAGTAACCTGCTTTCTTTTTATCTTCCGTTTCTTTATCAATCGCTTCTTGATATTTTGCAACGGCCTCGGTAAATTTACCTTGATCGTACAATTTCTTCGCTTTGATAGAAGGGTTTTTTGCTTCGAATTCCGCTTGAATTTTAGCGTTTTCCTCCGCCGCATACACTTTCCATTTCTCAGAAATTTCATCGAAGAATGGTGTTCCAGGCTGACAACCTTGTGCCTTCAATAAAGCAAGCGTAGATTTGATAACCTGAGGATTATCAGGATCCGCTTCATAGTCTGGCTTCAACTTGTTGATGAAATAATCACAGTCGAATATTTCTCTTTCAATTTTAGCGAAGGTGCTTTTAACGATCTTTTTGCTATCCTCGAAATACTGAACATAATCACCACCTTGATCAATTTTCATATCGAGTAGGTCATTCATGTTCTCATATAAAGTACGAGCATCTTCTTTTTCCATCTTCTCTTTTTGGTATTGATAGACAGCAATATTCGCCAATGGAGCAAAAACAACATATTCTACATCATCACCAGAAAAGTCAATCGCATTGGTCAATGCTTGTAGGTTTTTAGAATATGGCGAGTTCAAAGTATAATACATGTCATATCCTTTTCTACCTTCCAACATTCCAATTTTCTTATTGTAACAGTCATCCGTACCACATTTTAGTTTGATGGTTCTAGACTTGTAACATTCAATTGCTTGGTCATATAAAGCAATTATTTCTGTCTTCAATTCCTTCTTTTTAGCTTCGTCCGTTTCTTTTTCAAGCTTTACTTTCAGTAATGTAACACCATCAATATAGTGGCTATTTCTAAGACCATCCGCTGCCGGAGCTGCCTCGTAAGCCAACCTCCAGTTTTCTTCAGCAAATGCATAGTCTTTTGCTTTTAAGGCTGAACGATAAATGGTATGCCATTCTTTAATTTCCGTTTCATTTGGCTTACCAACCCAAGTATCACATTGAGCATGTAATTGAAAGCTCAAGGCAAGGATGAAAAAACTAAGTAATACTTTCATTCTACTATTTTTAATTGCACATTTTGAATTAAGGGACAAATTTATTGTTCCTTTTTGATTTGTCAAGAATTTTATTTTACAAATTCGCTTATCTATATGACTGAAGTTTTGTGGACTACCTCGTTAAAAGACTGTTAAAAGAATTAATTGTACTTTCTTCTAATAAACCAACTGTCATCATTGAAACTGAATCCAAGTCCTAATTGAACAAAGTTTTCTGAGATAATGGTTCCTGCTCCACGTTGTCCTAGATTCAAGCTAACATTGACCTTTGAGAATTTCTGTTGATAGAAAAAAGGCATGGCCATCCCCAATGTTAGTCCATAATTGTTGATGTTTTGACCTTGTATCACTCGAGGGTCTTGATTATAGTAAGCTCCAAACTGGTAACTTACCCGTTCTAAAAAAGAACCGAATCCTCGCTCATCGGGTGTATATTGTCCACCAACACCAACTTTGAATATGTTATTTAAAGTCTGTTCTGGTCGAATTGTATTTCTGAAATTGGTCCATGCTCCATATTCTACATCGATACCAATATTGAATTTGTTGCCGTCATAATAGCTCACACCTCCACCAAAAGTAGCGGGCAAATTACCTTCTCCCGTCAAGTTTTCTGCAAAGGCGATCGTGTCGCGTATGGCGGGCAAAGCAGGAGAAACGCCAATATGCGAAAATTCACCTTGAGTCGTAAAGGCTGTTCCTAAGTTACCTTGTAATCCGAAAACAATTTTTTTCTCTCGGACTGTTTTATTATTGGTACGCTGTTCTTCATTTAACATCAACTGATATAGAAATCCAGCATTGTAATTAAAGCCTCGAACATTGTAGCTATTGGTAATATTATCTTGAAGCGCAACGACATCACCCACAACACCGATCAGCTGCTTGTTGGTAATGTTTCCAAAAATATAGCCAATGTTTAACCCGAAGGAGAAATTATCATAACGGATACTGTTTCCCCAAGTTATATTATAGGTGCCACCATTTCCTACGAAGTTTCGTTGTATGGGATCAACCCCGGAAGAGTCTATCGTTTCTACATCGTAACTAACGGTTGAGTATGGTCGAAGCAAAAAGGCCATCCCAAACTTCAGCTTTCGTTTGTTTGGGTCAAGAAGTTCGTTTTTGTAATTTCTTAGCGGAAAGGCAAGGCCGATATAGTCTAGATTTCCATTCCAGCGGTTTTCAGTGACAAGATTGTCCTTGATTCTTGAATATTCTGCATTGATTCCCACCTCGTAGGATGTCAAGGTCAAGAAACTGTAGCTCGCTGGATTGACGGTGTTCAGGGTATATCCATTGAAAAATGATGAACCAATATTTCCCATGGCTCTGGTAGTCATCTGATTGGAATTGGTCAGATCACCGATACCAAATCGCGAATATGGAGAATTATAGGTTGGATCTTGAGACCATGCAATGACTTGAGAGCATGCCAAGAAGACCAATAGAAAGATTCTCTTATAATTATTCATTTTCTTCATTATACTTCAATATTTCATACAATCCTAGATGTATTAGATAAGGATTATGATGTATGTCAAATTTAAATTTGTCAACGAGGTATTTCGCGCCTCCACCGGTAAAAAGAACGACAGCATCGTCGAAGAATTTCTTAGCTCGGTAAATAAACGATTCAACTTCCAATATTGTCCCTAGTACGGCACCATTTCTTATGGCTGACTCGGTGGATGTTCCAATCCAGTCATCATCTCCTTGGATATCTACCAAAGGTAAACGATCCGTGAAATGATGCATCGCGTTCAGTCTCATCTGAACACCCGGTGCAATATTTCCTCCTAAATACGCCGCGTCCTTATTTAGTAGTTCGAAGGTGATACAAGTACCAAAATCAACGACTATACAATTCCGGTTTGGATAGAGATGATAGGCACCTAATACAGCTGCAATTCGATCAATACCCAATGTTTCAGGCGTTTCATATTTAATATCAATGGGCATGTTGGTTGTATGGTGCAAGAAAATGTGACGTGGGAAGTTTTGAATATAATTCAAAACCTCAGGGTCATCATCTCCGCTTGCACTATAGGCTATGCCATCGATGTTGTTTTTTATACAATATGCTTCAAGATCCACTGCATTCAGTGATTCTTTTTTATGAAACTCAATGATTTCTCCATGGAGGAAGTGGGCAAATTTAACAAAGCTGTTGCCCACATCAACGGTTAAGATGTTGAAATCATTTTGCATCGGTCGGATTAATGTTTAAAATGTCTTGTTCCGGTGAACACCATGGCCAAGTCATTTTCATTGCAGTAGTCAATACTCAATTGATCTTTAATTGATCCGCCGGGTTGTACTACACTGGTGATGCCCGCTTGGTGTGCTATTTCTACACAGTCAGGAAACGGGAAAAATGCATCACTAGCCATCGCCGCATTTTCCAACTCAAATCCAAAGTTCTTTGCCTTTGCAATGGCTTGCTTACAAGCATCTACTCGGCTGGTTTGTCCACAACCCATCCCAAGCAATTGATTATCTCGGGCTAAGACGATGGTATTTGATTTTAAATGCTTGACCAATTTATTGGCAAATACAAGATCTTTTAATTCTTGATCCGTTGGTTTTCTGTTGGTTTTTGCTTCGAAATGCTCGATCGTTTCCCCTTTTAAGTCAGTGTCTTGCTCGATGACACCGTTCAATAGGCTTTTGAAACTTTTATCTTGAATACCATAATGTCTTAATTCAAGTAAAATACGCTTCGATTTTTTCATGAGTAGGCTTTTTGCCTCTTCCGAAAAAGATGGGGCGATTAGTACTTCGTAGAATAACTTATTGATTTCTTCTGCCGTCGCTAGATCGATTTCGCTATTGCAGATTAATATACCACCAAATGCAGAAATAGGATCACCTGCCAAGGCTGCGTGCCATGCTTCCAGAACAGTCGGTCGAGTGGCAACACCACAAGCATTGGTATGTTTTAGTACCGCAAAGGTAGGAGCGTCATCTTTAAATTCGCGCATCAATGCAACCGCCGCATCGACATCGACGAGGTTATTGAATGACAATTCTTTTCCTCCTAGAATATTGAACATCGCGTCCAATTCTCCGTAGTAAACACCTTGTTGATGTGGATTTTCTCCATATCGCAAGGTTTTACCGCCTAAAAAGCTTTTTTTGAAACTAGCCGTTGGCTTATGGTCCAAAAAGTATTCGAAAATAGCTGTATCGTAATGCGAAGATATTTTGAAAGCATCCAATGCAAAGGCTTTTCGCTCTTCCTTGGATGTGATTCCTCTTTTTTCATTTAATAGTTGCAAGAATCCCTCATAGTTTTCTTTAGATGGAATCACAACGACATCATTGAAATTTTTCGCCGCTGCACGAATTAATGAGATGCCTCCGATATCGATTTTTTCGATAATGGTGGATTCGTCTGTTGTAGATTTAACCGTTTCTTCGAAAGGGTATAGGTCGACAATAACCAAGTCTAATTCAGGTATTTCGTATTGATTCAGTTGAGCCTGATGATCCTCTTCTCTTCTGGCGAGGATTCCTCCGAATACTTTTGGATGAAGCGTTTTAACGCGACCATCTAAAATAGAAGGATAACTGGTCAGATCTTCAACACGTTCTACTGGAATTCCCAGTGATTCAATAAATTTTTGTGTTCCGCCCGTGGAATAAATTACGACGTCTAGTTCGTGTAATTTCTTTACGATATCATCCAATCCATCTTTGTGAAAAACAGAGATTAACGCGGATTTTATTTTTTTGTCAGCCATGTACTTTTTAATCGAATTTCTCAAAAGCGCAAAAGTACTGAATTTCAACGTAGGAACTAAGGATGCAAGGGGATTCTTTTGGCAAGATTGCCGCCAAAAGGGACGAGTTATATTGTAGTCATGAAGATATACGATCAATGGAAGAGAATTATGATGCGTATGAGGGCACATTTCTCTTCCATGCGTAGCGCGGAAGAGAAACCGAGCTATGCGTTGTTTCACGAGGTTCATCCCTCCCGCTGGTCGGGACTGTTTGCTCCGCGGCACAGCAACTGCTATCTCTTGTGCAAATACTAAATTTGATCTTTCTCGACAATCTTTTTAAATCGAGATTAGTGTGTTTTTATAATTCGGTAGGTATTCATGGTCTGATGACTACTATAGATTTGAATTAGATATAAGCCATCAATTGCATTGCTCAGATCGATTTGAAGTTGATCTTTGAATGCGTTTTCTAGTAGTAACTGCCCATTCGAATTATATACCCTACAGAATTTATGCTGAGAACCTTCGGATTGAATCATGATAATATCTCTCGTTGGATTGGGGAAAATTTTGATTTCTTCTTGTAATTCTATTTCGACACTTTCAACAATTACATCGAAACCATCACAATTTTCATCAATTCCATTATCCGGTATTTCATTGGTACAAGGATGTATGTAAGGATTGGTTTCATCACAATCTTCTAGCTTGTTAAAACCATCATTGTCTAAATCTATAAATAAATCAATCAGCAGATTTTCATATAATGCAAATTTACTTTCTACATGACCAAGAGATTCAAAGCCAGCCAGAATGTCTATGTCTCCATCTTCATCAAGATCACCAGTTGCTAGGCAATTGGCTCCAAGATCGTTATCATCATTAATTTTAATGATTTGTTGGAATTCACCAGATCCATTATTCTCCAACCAAAGAATATCGCCCATATTGAATTGAGTTCCTACAATGTCTAGATCTCCATCATTATCGAAATCAGCTAATGAAATGGAATGGGCTCCTGAAATATCAGAAGTAATCTCTTCGAAGTCTTCGAATGCAGCTGTTCCATCAATATTCCTAAATAAAATGAATTCACCATAGGCAAAATCGGCAATGACTAAATCATTATCTGAATCTCCATCAACATCACCAAAAACGATAGAAGAAGGGTTGGAAATTTCAGACGGTATTTTAATGGATTCTCCAAAATTTCCAAGGCCATCAAGATTTTCGTACCACAAAATATCATTATATGATTCGTGACCACAAATAATATCAAGGTCTCCATCATGATCTATATCAAATAGTTCAATGGAACGAACATCGGTGTAAATAAGTGGAATGGTTTGCACAGAATCGTATGCTGTTTCATCATTCCCTCCGAGGTGCCAAAAATATCCGTATAAGATCGAACTACATCCATATAAGAATCACCATTAATATCTCCTACTGCAAAATGTTGACCATATCCAATAAAATTTTTAGTAAAACTTCCATTTTCATTATTTAACCAATAGACATAATCTGGCGTAGAATAATAGATATCAATATCATCATCTTTATCTCCGTCAAATGCCTTGCAATCATGGATTGTTGTAGAAGGCAATAGAGGAATTTCTTCGAAACTAAGGTCCCCTTGGCCGAGGTTTTTATACCATATTAATTTATCGGAGGCTGATAAAATATCCAGAAAACCATCTTGGTCGATATCAGCTGTAGTAATGGAACAAACCAAATTTGTTCCTAATTCTACTCGATGTTCAATAAACGAGTTTTGTTCTACCAAATAATTATCATAAATCATTAATTCGGAGCTATGGTAGCGTGGGACAATGATGTCCAGAAAACCATCACTATTCATATCCGTAATGTCAAAGCTAAATATTCCAGATTTGTCTGAGATGATATTTTTTTCGCTAAATGTTAATGGAATATCTAATTGCTCGAAATAGACAATTTCATCTTTTTGGATATAGGAAGAAACGATAATTTCATAATCTTTATCTCCATCTAAGTCTTCCACTTTTAAGCCATAGATGTCTGGGTATTCGACTAGAAGTTGTGGAGAGCTAAAGTTTCCTGCACCATCTTGATTTTCGTAGTAATGGATTTCATCGATAGAATAGCTGCCAGCGATAATATCTAAATCGCCATCAAAATCAAAGTCAACAGGTACAATGCGTGTTGAAGAGCTTTCGGTGGCAATGCTTGTTCCAGTATTAAATGAACCCGCCTCAAGGTTTTCGAACCAAATGATTTCGTTTTTACCACTTGCTATCAGATCTAAATCATTATCTCCATCTACATCAGCTGCCAGTATTTCTCTTGCCAAATCGAATTCTGTTTTAATGATGGTTTTATTTTCGAAAGAACCATGGCCATCGGAATTCGTATACCAAGCAAGTGATTTTTGTTGATTGGAGCTAATGGCGAGGTCTAAATCACCGTCATTATCTAGATCGGCTAATTCTAAATGCGCAATACCAGGTTCATTTTGTATCAATATTTCAGGATCATTAAACCCTCCTGAGCCATCATTCCGATAGATCGTAATGTTATCGTTGATATCATCAGCGGCTATAATATCATTGTCTCCATCCAGATCTATATCATTGGTAATAATCGCCGTTAATTTTGTATTTCGACTTAGTAGAATGCTAGATTCCCATGTTCCAATAGTACAATTACGACGATTCCAAACAAGTTGTTCATGTTCCACTGAATAGCTGAGTAGGTCTTTCTTACCGTCGTTATTGATATCAACCGCCAGTATTCTAGATGGTTTCGTAATATAATTGGTATTTAATACACGTTCAGTGGAAAATTGTGCCTGAATAGAGGTGCTAATAAATAGGATTATTAGGCTGAAAGTAAGTTTCATAATGTAGGTTTTAATGTCGACCACAAGATACGACTACTTTTATAGATAGAAAAACGATTTTTAAGTTCTAATATGATCTAACCTTGCGCAAGGGATAGGAGGTGTTGTTTGAACAAGCGTAGCGCAGAGAGTGCCGGATAGCCCGGTGGCTTGCCATGCGCCCAACAAAAAAGGTGCGACCCCAAACATGGATTGCACCTTTTTATTTTATGTGTAAGGAATCGTCTAGCTCAATTTA
>JAHDFB010000073.1 GCA_020628475.1 Saprospiraceae bacterium
AATTGGAGTGTTGGGATTTAGAGCGTATTAATAAACTCGCCCCCTAGGGGCTACATAAGTCAAGAGGACGTACACTTGGTGTATGTCCTTTTTTATTTAAATAACTTTCAGCCATTCATCAATAGCGGAACGATTACGGTCGTAGTAATTGTATTTCTGCTCGATAGCTTTGCAACGTTTCAACATCTCCATGGACGCCGCTCGATCCCCATTCCAATGCAATATTTTTGCTTGTATATAATATAAATGGCCCCTCACATAATGAATTGGATAGTATTGCTTATTCCAATTTACCGGATCTCTGGATAAAAGCTGTTCAGCAACAGCAATATGTTCTCCTGCTAGAGACTGATTGATTTGATGATTGACATAAAACTCCGCCATCTGGATATAGAATACGGCTTTTTCTTGATCTGAAATGGCTTGTTGTACTTTGGAAAGCAAGCGCTTTTCCAATTGACGTTCCGTTTGACTTCGGATTGATAAACTCAAAGATATGTCGGCCCAAAATAAATTTATCTCACCTTCCGAAAAGCTTTCTGGCTGGATCGAATATCTCAATTGTTCGGTCCATGGATGTTCTTCGGGGCGTACAGGAAAGGAATGTCGATTTTTGAGGCTATCATATCGAAAAGCACCCCATTGTTTCCATTCCGAATTAAGAATAACTTCCCAGGCTTCCTCGGCATGGGGAATCACAAATAATGCATATTTTCCGGCCTCGACGGTATCTTTTTCAATGATGACGGCTTCACTTAAGTCCAGTACCGTAGCGTAGTTAGCACCCGCCCGCCATACCTCATCATAAGCCTCCAAATCTCCAAAAACCGTTCTTCCGTGCACAGAAGGACGTCCATAATCGATAGAAATATCGGTAAAACCAATTTGTTGATGAATAACCGCCCTCGGACTCGCAGCGGGCAACAGATCCATACTATATTGAGACCAAGAAAAGTTAGGGCAGAAAAGAAGTATAAGCCAGGTGTAAAAAGATTTCATAGCATGAATATATACATCCATAGACAGATCCATTCCACACTTCGAATGATTTAACCTTACTTTAATAATAGGGGGATGCCTTCGGCCCGGGCTGTTCCAGAAGTTCGCTGCGCTCCGCCCTGCGGGCATTTCCTAACGGAAATTCCTTCCCATCCCTATCCCAATGACATCAGACTTACCAGAAAAATCCTACGACAATGGCAGAGATAATCAATAAGAATATCGATAAAATTCGATAATTCTTATACCATGGTAGCGCACGTAGAGCCTCGGTTTCGTCCCGTAATAATTGTGGAGTCCAGATTAGACCAGCTGTCTTCTCTGTTGGAGGAGGGCTGCTGAGAAGACTACAAACAATGTGTACAATAAAGCAAATTACAAACAATACTGCCGTTCTCAATAAGAAATGCATCTGGAACCACCAGAAATCAATTTCTTGAACGATCCCATATACCCAGATGATCGCCATGATCATACCCGTCATCAAACTGTAAAAGGATCCCGTGGCATTGGCGCGCTTCCAAAACAATCCTAGTACAAAAACGCTCACGATTGGCGGAGCTATATAACCGAGTACATCTTGCAAGTATTTGAATAGATCTCCATATTTACCTATTTGCGGTGCTACGATAGATGCTAAAATGACCAATACCAACGTGGCTATTTGACCGGATCGAACCAACTGCTTACTGGTCATATTCGGTTTCAACTTGTTGACAAAATCCATTGTGATCAAGGTCGAAGCAGAATTAAACGTTGCCGAAATACTGGACATCATAGCGGCTAATAATCCAGCAACGACCAAGCCCAATAAACCCGTAGGTAATAAATCAAAAAGCAGGGTAGGATAGGTCATGTCTGTACAATCCGCGAGATTCGAACATGGCGTACCGTCCGGTAGTGTAAAATTGACCACTTTACTACGGTATAATAAAAAGGCCAAAATTCCAGGAATGACCATGATTAAAACTACGGGTAATTTTAGAAAACCAGCAAAGAGCGCTCCCCATCTTCCGTGATTCAAATCCTTAGAACTCAGAATTCGTTGCACCATAAATTGATTGTTGGCCCAATAGTAGAATCCTAATAGAGGAACCCCTGTAAGAAGTCCCCACCATGGAACGAGAGGTCCGCCAGGGTTGTTTTTCCACCAAGGCCCGTTCACATTTTCTCGGATCAGACTGAGCGATTCTTGGGCATCTTTATTGGTAACACCTTCTGCTTTTAAAGCGTCTAATTGATCGACCATCGATTGCCAGCCGCCCACTTCAGAAAAAGCAAAATACGTCAATACACAAGATCCGAAAATAAGTACGATTGCTTGAATAACCTCCGTTTTAACCACAGAATTTAGACCACCTGGAATGGTATAGGCGGCGGCAGCCGCTGCAAGAATTACAACGATTACCCAAGTTTCTAAGGAAGGGAAAATCAATCCTAATACAAGCGTGCCAACATACAAGGCTGCAGCAGTATCGATCAGCACATTGCCAACCACGGTAACAAAAGAAAAGTAATATCTAGATTTTTCATCATAGCGCTTTTCTAGAAATTCAGGCATCGTGTAGACGCGAGTCTTTAAATAAAACGGAAGAAAAAAGATCGCAAAAAATACTAGAACAAGTACGGCATACCATTCGTAATTGAATACGGACATATCTAATAGGTAGGCGGTACCTGCTAAACCGAGTAGGGTTGAGCTTGAAATATTGGCCGCAAATAAGGAAATTCCTACAACGGGCCATGTAAGATTTCGGCCACCTAAGAAGTAATCTTCGGAAGATTTACTCTTGGCTTGAGAAATACCATAAATAATGATACCTAAAAAGTAGATTCCGATAACGATAAAGTCTATCGATGATAAACTAAAGTTCATACTGTTCAGATTTTGTGATTCAAGAGCTAAAGTAATATAATAAGTTGAAAAACCCAATTTATACCTGTACTTGCAATAGCTCGATGGTGCTGATATTCTGAGATTCTAAAAAAAAATTAAAAAAAATAATTAGGGGATGCAACGACATCAAAACGACTTGCATATAGTAGGGCGTGATCGATCAAATATTTATTGACCTTTTGAAGTTTATAGATCAAAACCTTTCTGATATATGAAATTTCAATTCAAAAATGACTTACAAATGAAATATTTAAAATTATTGAGCTTATTGCTTATTGGTTCATTTTTCTTTTTGACTTCTTGTGATCCGGATAATATCGATGAAAAAGAAGTAACGATAAACGTGGATCCAAAACCAGAAAATAATTTAATCAACGCTTTAGTAACTTCTCCTACAGGAGGGTTAGATCTAGGATGTATTACCATTAACTATACATTCGAAATGGTTACTGAAAATGGAAATACAGTAACGATTGCAAGTATTGAGGATTTTGAGGCGGCTATCATGGATACTACGGATTGGGTTGTAGATTTCGTATATCCTTTAACAGTTACTGATGATGAAGGCGAAGAATCAACCGTTAATGACATCGATGAATTAGGAGAGGCGTTTGCATCTTGTATTCCAGATGAAGGATGGGGTACTGATGAGTTCCCAGCTTTCCTTGTAGATGAAGAAGGTTGTTACTCTCACGTATATCCTTTTGATCTTACAGACTTGGATGATAATACCATCACTGTTAATAACCAAGAAGAATTTGTAGATGCTTTGGCTTCTAATGGTATCTTATTCTTTGTATTTCCGATCCAGTTAGAGGATGAAGAAGGTGAGATCGTAGATGTTGCTGATTCTGAAGAATTGTTTGAGTTACTATCTTCTTGCTATGACGGAGAGCCTACAGAATGTGATAGTATTTCTTGGGGTGGTGAATTGGTTTGTTACCAAATCGTATTCCCGGTTAGTTTCGAAACAGAAGATGGATCTATTGTAACAGCCAATAACGTAGATGAATTAACGGAGCTATTCTTAGAAGAGAACTTAGTAGGATTTGTTTATCCAATCACATTGGAAGATGTAGATGGTGAAATTCACACAGCAAATAGCGAAGAGGAATTAGAAGAATTAATCGAGGAGTGTTTCGGATTCCCTGCTTTCGATGAATTGACAGAATTGTTGTTAGCTACAATGCATATAGAATGTTACGAAGTATCATTCCCATTAAATTTGACAGATGCTGATGGCAATGTAATGACTGTAGCAGATGAAGAAGCTCTAATGGAAGCGATATTCTCGGGTTACACAGTAGATGCACCATTTACAGTAACAGATAATGCGGGTAATGAGCACGAAATTAATTCAGTGGAAGATTTAGTTGAAGTATTAGAAGCTTGTTAAAAAAGTAAATTATAAAGGAGCGTTTCGAAGATTTCTTCGAAACGCTTCCATTTATCTTTTGAAACAAATAGAGAACATTAGTGATAGAAAAAAAAATAATTAATAAGTGTAGAAAGGGAGATCAAAGAGCCTTCAGAGAGCTCTATAATGCGACCGTACCTTATATTTTTTCTATCGTAAAACGATATGTATTTGCGGAAAGTGATTGGAAAGATGTTGTTCAAGATGCTTTCGCCCAGATCTTTACAAAGATTAATGTGTACGATGAAAACAAAGGTGATTTTAAACCTTTTATTCGTAAAATCACCGTTAATATTTGTTTGATGCACATCCGTAAAAACAAAAAGACACCATTGCTGACCAGCATGAGCGATTTTGAAGAACCAGCATCAATCGATTTAGATCAAATGCGGTTTCAAAACCTAAACAGAACCGATATAGAGAATATTTTAAAAGATATGCCCGATGGGTACCGAGCAATTTTCCTACTTCATGTGATCGATGAATTTACCTATGAGGAAATTTCAGAAATGTTAGAAATCACGAAAGAAACAGTAAGATCTCAGATGTTCCGGGCAAAAAAGTGGATTATGAAAAAATCTATTATTCAATATAAAAAATCATCATATGGACTCTTTTGACAAAAAAATGAAAGACGCCTTCGAAGCGTATGATGAGCAAATACCAGAAGGAATGTCTTGGGACGAAATGGCGCCTGGTATTCTAGATAAAATGGATGTACCGAAAGAGAAAAAACGATTTACTTTGCTTTTCGTTTTGATCGGAATTGGATTTATTTCATTAGGAGCCTTCATGACCTATCACTTCATGCATGAGGAAGGAAACAAAAATGTAGGACCTTATACTACCTTACCAGAACAACAAATTACAGTTTCAGAACAAAAATTAAAATCTATAGAAGAAAAATCTACATTAGAAACAACGGATAATACCGAAGAACTACAGAGTAACACCACCACGAAAACCAACAATATTGTATCTATCGACGTCGAGAGTCACTCTTCTACTGCTTATTCATATCCGGCGTCAAAAGATCAGTCGGGTGTAGCTAAAATAGTTCATTTGGAAGAGCAAGAGACTACAGCGATGGATAAAGAGGAATTGAATCAACCACATAAAGTCGTTGAGGTCAATAATTATGACAAACAATCCTCTCATCACGTGAGGGGATTGTTTGATCATAAAAGGCTATCTGTTCAAAAAACTGCTTTTCTGAACAACCAGTCTGGATCGCAATTGGCATACCCTTTGGTAGGAAAGATGCTATTGAAAGAACCAAAGGATTATAATCCTCCTTTTTTGAGTAAGGCCTTTTATATTGCCTTCGATGCAGGCTTGATGTTTTGGGATTGGAACCAAACCGAAGACGGAACGGTTTCCATAGATCAATACGAACGGGAACAGCTGTCATATAATGTAAATGGTCGAATCGGATGGCAATTGCATAAAAATTGGAGTCTAGAAACAGGATTACAACTCAAGTCCTTCGAATCGGAGTTTAATGGAGTATTTTACGACGAATATAAAGATCGTACGGATACGCTTGAACAACCAATATATAATGTGGTGACGCGTGTGGTGAGCTATGAACAACAAGGAGAGATCGAGGTAGATGTTTTTGAAAAAAGAACAATACGACATTTTAACGCACTCGTTCAGTTATCTGTGCCTGTGGTAGCATCTTTTCAATGGAATAGAAAAAAATGGGCACTTTCTGCAGGCGCTGGTGCGAATATATCATACATGTTGTTATCAAAGGGAAGATCGATTAATGCCCAAGAACAGTTGGTTGAATACAATGCGAATACGACGCTTCGATCATTCGCCGGATTTGATCTAGTAGGACGGTTTGGATTGGATTATAAGCTAAATGATAGCTATGCCTTATATACAGATATACGAGTCAATCAAGCGCTGAATACTTGGACTATAGATTCAGAAATGTCTAGAAACCCACTGCATTACACGATCAATTTAGGTGTTAAAAAGCGTTTCGCCCTGTAGAATACATACATAAAATTAATTCCATTTACATATTATAAAAATATTCAATATATTTGCGACTTATAATGTTGCATTTATATGAAAATACTATCCAAAACAGTTTGTGCAACTTTATTTATTCTGTCCTTCTGCAAAATCTTGCAGGCTCAAATCAGCTTAGATAAAATTGCTTATCAAACGGAAACGAAAGAAGCAAAAATAATTCAGTTTTACTATGAATCAGAGAAACTGAAAAAGATCACAGTATCTACATCGACCGATACAACCAATCTTGTTATCAATTACAAAGAAGGTATGTATCGATCTTTGAGATGCAATTCCAATCAAATTCAAGAAAACAATTTCGCACTTTCATTGCGGTATACGAATGGAATATTGGATACCATCCATTATCTGGATGATCAAGCCATTGGATTGTACACGATTCAATATGATCAACATCAAAGAATTCGACAAGTTAATCAGTTTGTAAATCAAAAAGGATCTTTTGAAAATACATCGACTACTAAATACAGGTATACTAATGATCAAGAAATATTAGTAGAAAAAGTAGAGGAGGAGACAAACGCTGCCTTTCATCAAATTATGCCTCCATCTGAAACAAGTTTAGATGTAAAGCCTACCAAAACTAATTCTTCATTGAAGAAAAGTTTTGAATACCAAGATGACATCATTCAATCTTATATATATACTGAAATAGAAGAAAATGACTTATATCCGACACAATATGTGTTCGATCTGGAGTATAATACGGAATATGATATCAATACATGTCAACAACCATTTGAAGTGTTGGGATTATTAGACCTGCTTGCACTCTTCCCTCAGAGTGCCGTGCTCGACTTTGGTTTTCTTTTACAATCCAAACATATTCCAACTGAAGTTTCCATGAATGGGGATAAGCAGTTTGAGTTTCAATACAGTGACCCAAGTATAAAAACGACATTGAAGGAATCAATTTCTGCCGAATCCTCTATAATATATCCTAATCCGGTTAGGGATTATTTGTATTTTAAGGATGATTTCCAAGCTGAAAAAGTCTCTATCTTCGATGAGCAAGGTGCTTTAGTATGTAAAATGAACTATCAATATTCTAATGTAAATCTATCCAATTTAAAAGACGGGAACTACATATTAAATGCGGTGGATACCATGGGGAATTTTATTGCGATCCAATTTATCAAAATATAAAATAAATAATACTACGAATGATTAAATCGCTCTTGTCAGCAGTACTAATGTTTTGTTTGATTAGCATGGGTACGGCTCAAATTTCATTAGATCGCATCGAAAGGCAAGGAAATACACCAAATGATGAAGTACTGGTATTTAATTATGAAGATGGATTAGTGACTGAGGTAATGCATATGAATGGGGACACAACTGTAATGTTCATTTCCTACATCAATAATAAAATCAGTTCTATTGAATGTCAGTTCAATCAAACGAATTCCTGTAAAAATTATACGATTCTTTATAACAATATGCTTATTGATACAATCTTACTGGATGATGATATTTTCTATGTTTATACATACAATGACCAAGATCAGATAGAAACAAGCACGCTTTATGTTCCTATAAATGAAATGCCTTTCAAGGCGAAATCCGTTGAGTATGAATATAAAGGAGACCAATTAGAAAGAAAAAGAATCTATGAGTATTACAGCGACTTAGAAGGAGATTGGGACCGCGAAACAGATAGCTATACCTTTGATTCGAACAGCCTGCCAGAATTCGTGCATCGAACCTATTCAAGTGGACACGGCTACGGTAAAACGTTCTTTATATATGATAATGAGAAACTTCAACGCCATGAAAAGAAATATTACAATGGCGGTGATGAAGTGGTATCACACTATGATTACATACCTCAATATCATGAAGGAATTGAATATGAAGACATCATTCATCCGATGGAACTTTTCGATCTTTTCAGAACCATGGATCGTTTTGGACCGAACGCATGGTTTAATAGTGAAGATCTATTTTTCAGTGGAGCGTTGGTCACTGAGATTAATATCTACGATCAATTGTATGGAGGAGAAAGCTCGAAACTGACTTATATATATAGCGATGGAATGATCGCACAAAATCATTCGGAAGAAATCGCAAAAAATATCTTCGTTTACCCAAACCCTACGCAGGATGAACTGTTACTAAAATCTCCGCATCGTATTCAATCCGTAGGCATTTATGATGCCAAAGGACGGCTTCAAAAAGTTTGGGAACATTCAAATCAGGCACTCCAAATCCAGGATTTAGAACCGGGATTTTATTACATTCAAGGGGTATTTAGGGATGATTTGGGAAATTTTAGTAGCTCATTTATAAAAAAATAAGGGAAGAATCATGGCAATAAAGTAGGTGATTCGGAAAAATACGGATGCGAACAAGCGTACGTACGGAATTTTTTTTGAAATTTCTTTTCTAAAATATACTTTCAAATATAATTTTGAAAAGTATTAAAATTCCACAATTGGCTTTCAGCTCAAAATTAAATATGGCAAATGTGTCAATTTTCAAAATCGACAAAATTTGCCGAATGTGCCTATTTTAATTTTTTTTCACGTAAAGTTTGATCAATAGAAGTATTTTGACATACATTTGAACTCGTATGATGAATCAAAGTATTATATCAATTATTCTTATCGTGGTCGTGATTATTATCACGAGCTGACGGGAATAGGTATATTACAAAAAATAAAATTTAGCTGTTCTCGATGAAAATGGAGAACAGCTTTTTTTTTGCTTAAATTTTTAATAAGAATCAATATGTCAGTGGTTTACATATTGGGATAAATGCTAATGTCGATCAATGAATCAAAGAAATAAATACAGTCAAGTCATCACTCAGAATGATTCTCAACCAGCAGCTCAAGCCATGTTGCATGCGATAGGATTAACGAATGATGATTTGAAAAAACCATTTGTCGGAGTGGCTAGCACAGGTTATCAAGGTAATCCTTGCAACATGCATTTAAACGGTTTAGCTGATCAGGTACAACAAGCAGTAAGCAAAGAAGATTTGGTGGGACTCGTTTTTAATACGATTGGTGTAAGCGATGGAATTTCGATGGGAACCTTTGGTATGCGCTATTCTTTACCTTCCCGTGATATTATTGCTGATAGCATCGAGACGGTGATACAAGCGATGAGTTATGACGCGCTCATTACCGTGGTCGGTTGCGATAAAAATATGCCCGGAGCCTTGATGGCAATGCTGCGGTTAAATAGACCTTCTCTGATGATGTATGGAGGTACTATAGCGCCTGGATGTTCGGCAGGTAAAAAATTAGATGTCGTTTCAGCCTTTGAGGCTTGGGGCGAAAAAGTAAGTGGCAAAATAAGCGAAGAAGCATTTCAAGATGTGATCGAAAATGCTTGTCCAGGACCCGGAGCATGTGGAGGAATGTATACGGCGAATACCATGGCATCAGCCATTGAGGCTATGGGCATGTGTCTACCATACAATTCCAGTAATCCAGCCGTCAGTGTACAGAAATCGGAAGAATCTACTCTTTTGGCGAAAGCCATAGAACAATTGATTGCTCTAGATTTAAAACCAAAGGACATTGTAACCAAAGCCTCCTTACTGAATGCTCTTAAATTAATCACGGTTTTGGGAGGAAGTACGAATGCCGTATTGCATTTATTGGCGATTGCGGATGCTGCAAATCTTGATTTGACATTAGATGATTTTACCCGTGTAGCGGAAGAAACTCCATTCTTGGCGGATCTAAAACCAAGCGGTCAATTCTTGATGGAAGATTTACATGATGTCGGAGGTATTCCAGCCGTCATGAAGTTCATGTTGGAACATGATTTATTGGATGGAAGCTGTATGACCGTTACAGGAAAAACCCTAGCTGAGAATTTGTCTGAAGTACCGGCACTATCGTCTAATCAACAAGTAATTCGTCCATTGGATAAGCCTATCAAAGAGACGGGACATATACGAATCCTATATGGAAATGTGGCAGAGGAAGGAAGTGTTGCTAAAATTACTGGAAAAGAAGGACTTCGATTTGAAGGGAAAGCCAAGGTTTTCAATGGAGAGTTTGAGGCCAATGCTGGTATAGCTGCTGGTAAAGTGGAGGCTGGTGATGTAGTCGTTATCCGATATGAAGGACCAAAAGGTGGACCAGGTATGCCCGAGATGTTGAAACCGACTGCTGCGATTATGGGAGCTGGATTAGGAAAGGACGTAGCGCTCATCACTGATGGTCGATTTTCAGGGGGAACCCATGGTTTTGTGGTTGGACATATTGCTCCAGAAGCACAAGAAGGTGGAAATATCGCCTTGATTGAAGATGGAGATGTGATTTGCATTGATGCCACGAACAATACGATTGAAATGAAGGTGCCAGCATCGGTCTTAGCGAAAAGAAGAGCAAGTTGGACCGCGCCGGATTTAAAAGTAAAAAGAGGAAGTCTTTACAAATATGCGCAATTAGTTTCATCGGCATCCACAGGATGCCTAACGGATAAATAATTTTAAAAATGGGACAATTAATTCAAGAAGAACAAAGCCAATTGATCGACACGGGGATCAAGATGTCCGGGGCCAGAGCCGTTTTGGAAATATTACTTCGAGAAGAAGTTGAATATATTTTCGGATATCCAGGAGGAGCCATCATGCCAATCTATGATGAATTGATGGATTATCAGGATCGGCTCAAACATATCTTAACCAGACATGAACAAGGAGCTACACATGCAGCTCAAGGATATGCACGTACTTCTGGAAAAGTTGGCGTCTGTTTTGCAACGTCTGGTCCGGGAGCCACCAATTTGATCACTGGTATAGCCGATGCTCAAATCGATTCAACACCATTGGTTTGTATTACTGGTCAAGTCAGTGCGCACCTCTTAGGAACGGATGCCTTTCAAGAGACAAATATTATTGGAATATCAATGCCGGTCACTAAATGGAATTATCAAGTTACCTCTGCTGATGAAATTCCAGAAGTATTAGCTAAAGCATTTTATATCGCTCAATCAGGAAGACCAGGACCAGTATTAATTGATATAACCAAAAATGCACAATTTGATACTTGTAATTTTCAATACAAGAAATGTCTTGGATTTCGTTCCTACATTCCTGTTCCAAGCATTAATGATTTACAAGTCAAACAGGCCGCTGAAGCGATCAACAGATCGAAGAAACCTTTATTATTACTTGGACAGGGTGTTTTGCTGGCTAATGCAGAGTCAGAGTTAAAGCACTTAATAGAAAAAGCGGATATTCCCACGGCTTGGACCATTTTAGGACTTTCTGGCTTAGAATCGGATCATCCCTTGAATATGGGAATGTTGGGGATGCATGGAAACTATGGACCGAATCTCCTGACAAACGAATGTGATCTTTTAATTGCCGTGGGCATGCGTTTCGATGACCGAGTCACCGGAAATCTCGATCACTACGCCAAACAAGCGGAGGTCGTACATATAGAAATAGATCCTGCAGAAATTAATAAAAATGTCCATGCCGATTACCCGGTATTAGGAGACGCCAAGGCAGTGCTAGAAAAATTAATCCCATTGGTTGATCAAAACGATCATAATGATTGGAAAGAACGATTTAAACGTTGTCGTCAGGAAGAACAGAAAAAAGTGATTGAGAAAGCAATGAATCCTACTTCGGATCAACTATCTATGGGAGAGGTGATGAAATGGATCAATCAATATAGTGGAGGTGAAGCCATTGTTGTAACCGATGTAGGACAGCATCAAATGGTGGCTTGTCGATATGCCCAATTTCGTCAATCAAAAAGTTCGATTACATCTGGAGGCTTAGGAACCATGGGGTTTTGTCTGCCTGCTGCGATTGGTGCTAAATTAGGATCGCCTGATCAAGAAGTTGTCGCCATTATTGGAGATGGGGGTGTTCAAATGACGATTCAAGAATTGGGAACCATTATGCAGTGTGAAATTCCAATAAAAGTGGTCATCCTGAACAATGAATTTCTTGGAATGGTGCGTCAATGGCAAGAATTATTCTTCGATAAGCGTTATTCTGCCACGGAAATGATGAATCCTGATTTTGTAAAATTAGCACAAGCATATAATATTCAATCAGAGCGTGTATTGGAAAGAGACACTCTAGATGCTGCTGTTCACCGCCTTATGTCGAGTAAAGAATCCTATGTGCTAGAGGTGATGGTGGCGAAAGAGAATAATGTATTTCCAATGGTGCCTACGGGAGCATCTGTATCTGATATAATTTTAGAGAAACCGAATAATTATGAGTCTAAATAAATCACTAACAATTTCTGTATTTTCAGAAAGTCGAGCCGGAATTCTTCATAAGATTACAACCGCATTCTCTCGAAGAAAAATTAATATTATCAGCCTGACGGTTTCCGAATGTGAGGTAGAAGGAGTCTTTCGATATACTATTGAAGTGGAGGAACAAGAAGATTCAATTCGAAAATTGGTCTTACAACTTGAGAAACAAGTCGAAGTTATTAAGGCATTCTATCATTACGAAAATGAATTGGTTTCTCAAGAAATTGCACTCTTTAAGATTCCGATTTCCGCCATCGCAGCAGGGAAGGCAGAAAAGATTCTTCGAGAACACAATGCTCGTGTATTAACATTGGAAGCGGACTATGCTGTTATCGAAAAAACGGGATATCGACGAGAAATCATGGCACTTTATCAAGAACTGGAATCGATGCCAATATTAGAATACGCCAGCTCAGGGAAAGTTGCCATCAGTAAACCTGAAACGGATATTCGATCATATTTTAATAAATCTGTACCGCAGCATGCGGTTATTTCATAATCATAAATAATTACAAGAGAAAGAAGATTCAGGATAAGTATGCATGCTTATCCGAATAAACTTCTATTCATGTAGATCAAAAGGACATCAGGTCTTATGATCCCTTTCTTAAAAACATAAAATCAAATAAAAATGGCACTACTAAATTTTGGAGGAACCGTCGAAAACGTGGTTACCAGAGAAGAATTATCCTTGGAGCAAGCAAGGAAAAATATGGAAAATGAATGTATCGCAATAATTGGATACGGCGTTCAAGGACCAGGACAAGCTTTGAACTTAAAAGATAATGGATTCAACGTGATCATAGGGCAACGGAAGGATTCTAAAAGTTGGGATAAAGCAGTCAGAGATGGCTGGGTGCCTGGAGAAACGCTATTTCCGATCGCAGAAGCCGCAAAGAAGGCGACGGTTATTCAATATTTATTATCCGACGCTGCTCAAATTGCGGTATGGCCAACCATTAAAGAATGTTTAAATCCAGGAGACGCACTCTATTTTTCACATGGATTTGCGATTACCTATAAAGAAAGAACGCAAGTCGTTCCACCAGATAATGTCGATGTTATCTTAGCTGCACCGAAAGGTTCAGGAACTAGTTTGAGAAGACTTTTTTTAGAAGGAAAAGGACTCAATAGCAGCTTTGCGATATTTCAGGATGCGACAGGTAATGCTCGAAAACGCATAACATCATTAGGAATTGGAATCGGATCAGGCTATTTGTTCGAGACAACCTTCCAACGAGAAGTTTATTCAGACTTAACAGGAGAAAGAGGTACCCTTATGGGAGCTATTCAAGGACTATTTGCAGCTCAATACGATTTGCTAAGAGCGAAAGGACATAGTCCATCGGAGGCATTCAATGAAACGGTAGAAGAAGCGACAGAATCTCTTTATCCATTGATCGCTGAAAATGGAATGGATTGGATGTATGCCAACTGTAGTACGACCGCTCAACGAGGAGCTTTGGATTGGTGGAAGAAATTCAGAGATGCTACAGCGCCTGTATTCGCAGAGTTATATGAAGAAGTTGAAAAAGGAAGGGAAGCACAGCGAAGTATCGATACCAATTCTCAGGAGGATTATCGGGTTAAGTTGGAAAAAGAACTAAAAGAATTGAGAGAATCAGAGATGTGGCAAGCGGGTAGAACCGTACGTTCTCTTAGACCTAAAGTATAAAATAAAGTATATATGACCGCGGTACAAGATAGGCCATTGGTATCTGTTGCGGATACCAAAAGGGCCGCCCTACGCCTTAAAGAAATCGTTCATCGATCGCCTTTGATGAAAAATTATAATCTCAGCGAGAAATACAATTGTAATATCTACTTGAAACGAGAAGACCTGCAAACAGTGCGATCATTTAAGATTCGAGGTGCATACAATAAGATGGCCAGTTTGGGACCGATGGAACAGGAACGTGGGGTTGTCTGCGCTTCGGCAGGTAATCATGCACAAGGCGTGGCATATGCCTGTGCAGATCTACAAATAAAAGCGAAGATTTTTATGCCTTCGACGACGCCCAAACAGAAGGTCAAAAAAGTGGAGCACTTCGGAAAAGGATGGATTGAGATTATATTAAAAGGCGACACCTTCGATGATGCGGCCCAATTGGCACGAGAAGAAGTGAAAAAATCTGAAGCTATATATATTCATCCCTTCGATGATTTGGATGTTATTGCTGGACAATCCACCATTGCATTAGAAATCTTAGAACAAACAAAACAGGACTTGGATTATCTATTTGTTGCAGTGGGAGGAGGCGGATTAATCGCAGGAGTATCGTC
>JAHDFB010000074.1 GCA_020628475.1 Saprospiraceae bacterium
AAATTGAAAATATGATAACCACAATGTTCAGTGAAAATTCCAACTTCTTTAAATTCAGGTGCATTTATTACAAGTGCATATCTAAATTCAACGAACGAATCATCTTCAAATTTAATTTCCACTTTTCGATTTGGGAAGAAATCATTTACACCTAGTCTTTTTCTATCTTCTTCGCCATTCGACTTTAAGTATTCGATTATTTTCAATTTCCACCTTTCCGGCAAATCCTCATGTTTCATGGCTCTATTTTCTTAAAAACACCCAACTAATTTATCTACACTACCCTTCCCACAACAGCCACTATATCTTTAATTAAAAAGATCAACGATGCGTTCCAAATAAATGCTGGCGCTCTTTATTATTGATTATCGATACGTAACCATATGCCGCTTCCTCCTTTGGGCGTAAGCCTAAAAATCAATCCTATAATAGAACAATGGTAAGAATCCTAACTGATATTCCTCCCGCTGATAATCCACACTGGCATCCGGTACATAAGTTAAGGTAAGAATATTTCGAGTATTGAAAATATTGACAAAATCCACGGCAATTTCATGTGTCAAACGATTGGTATTGAATCGGTAATTCACTTTCGCATCGGCTCTGAAATATGGTCGAAACTGTTGCTCGAAAAGATTCTCATTAGTCAAGTACCGAATTTCTTGATTTTCGACTGTAGCGATAGCATCCACATCACCAAATCGTCTACCCCCAGCTGTCGTCACCTTACCACCAAGGTTCAAAGAAGATCGCTTAAATTTCCACTCTTTGGCAAACAAGGCATTCAAGGTGTAATTACCATTGAAAACCGTGTTTCTGAGCACCTCATCATAGCCTCTATACTTCGAGTCATACAAGGAAGTGGTAATCAAGAAATAGTAATTACTGCTGAAGAACTTCTCAACCGTTAATTCTACCCCGTAATTTTGTCCTGTTCCAGCATTTTCAAGTTCATTCGGAAATAATCGAGAAAACCCAGATCCAGAATTGATGATCGAGAATCCTTGATCGATCGGATCTACTGGAATATTATTTAAGAATTGATAGTAGGTCTCTGCTTTTAAGCGCATTGATTTACCTAGGTTGATATCATAACCCAATACGATATGATTATTGCGTAAGAGTCCCATATCTTTATTGTACTCATTCACCGTACCATCTGCATTGGAACTTCCATAGTAGTACAAATAGTTCGATTGAACCTGCGAGTGTACCCCAACGCCCAGCGATAACTTCTGACGATTGTCTATCTGATAAGCCAAACCTAATCGCGGTTCAAATGGCGATAAACTATTGGAATTAATGCTGTAATACAGTGCTGTGACACCACCAGTCATCGTCAACTTTCGAGTGGCTTTATACTTGAATTGGGCATAGGGTTGGACCAAAAAAGTCAAATCTTCAGCATTCCAACGCGTCTGCCAATCACTCAACTCAATATCAGATGGATCGTTGTCAAACGATACTTGTCGTACACTATCAATGTACTTTATATCAAAAGCATCCACATTGATCCCGGCCTTATAGCTAAATCGACTATTGATTTTACGATTCACAAATGAATATGCTGAGTACTTATTCTCTCTAAAGGTATAATCCAAAATCGGAGGCATTCGATCTTCTCCCCAAACCCACATATCTCCTTCTGGCCTTCGGGCAAGATATTCATGATAGGCAGCAATTCTACTTTGAGATGCCGCTGCACCAATCTTTAAGAATGTATTTTGATCTATCGGTTGTGTGTATGTTGCTCCCATTACACCCATTCTCGATCCGAAGTATTGATCTCGATCATTACTTCCGAATATCAAAGTAGATGTATCCGGCATCATATCTTCGCTCAATACAATATCAATATTACTAAGTCCACCTATTCCGAAAAAGGATAGATTCGCTCCATTTTTTAGTGGAAAGTTGAACCGTACCGCTGCATCTTGATATTGAGGAATCGCATCCGTTCCTACATTGATACCCAGAAATTGGAACAATTGTAAGGTGGAATATCGATACGTCGCTAAATAACTTGATTTAGAGCTTTTGGAAATTGGTCCTTCTGCCATTAATTCCGTTCCAAGAAATCCTAGTTGACCACTGAACTCATGTTTTTCATTGTTTCCATTACGCATTCGTAAATCGAATACCCCAGCGATTCCATTGCCGTATTCCGCTGGAAATGCACCGGTGAAGAAATCACTATTCTTCAAGAATTTATTATTCAAAATCGTTACTGGTCCTCCGCCCGTTCCTGGAATCGAGAAGTGATTTGGATTCGGGATATTAATACCGTCTAAACGCCAAAGTACCCCCTGAGGAGAATTACCCCGAATGATGATATCATTCCGAGAATCATCAGCACCTTGTACTCCTGCAAAATTGGATGCCATACGCGCAGGTTCTCCTCGCGAACCGGCATATCGATTGGTTTCTTGTACCGAAAATTCTCGTGCACTAACAATGGCCATATCATTGATGACCTCTCCAGCTTTTCGTGCTACAATTTGAACTTCTTCTAATTTCTCAAAGGCTTCCGCTAACTGTATATCTAAGATCACCTCTTTACCAGAGTTGATGATCAAATCTGGAATTTCGTGGTTTTCATAACCAAGATATGAAAATACCAAAGCAGCCCTTCCGACGAGTACGCCATCAATTCTAAAGTTTCCGTCTATATCAGTGGTTGCTCCTTTTTGTTCCCCAGCCTGGTCCGTCAAGATGACGTTAACCCCGATGAGTGGGTACTGAGATTCGTTGTCTACAACGGTTCCACGTACTGTCTGTGTGGGTTGTGCCCATAAGGAAGTGGAACAGATAAACGTAATTAGAGCAATAAGTACATTTTTCATTTTATTCGTTTTTAGTGATTGATCACGTGCATCCAAATCTAAAATAATTATAAGAAATACTTTAGAAAGGAGTCATATATGTGTTATCATCACAATGATAAGGAGGAATTCGAAGGCCAAATTCTCCAATATGTACAATTTTATATAGATAATTATACAATATGTAAAATGTTGTGGTACAAACTATCTTAGAGTTCCACAAACCAAAAAAGCACCTTGATCCTCATCAAGATGCTTTACACATATCTTTATTACTTATAAAAGTAATCCCTCTAGACCCAATTGTTGTTTAATACATTAAAGTTGTTTATTTCTTACTATATAGGTGTATCCATCTGCCAATCTGATTTTTTTAATCTTGATTGAAGACGTGTTTAATTCGGATTGACGTCCCAGTCGATCCAATACGTACATCAGTCGTTTACGCATCGTCAAAGGACTCTTCATTACAATTCTCATACGTTCTTTTTTCCCCTCGAAGGTTTTGGTTAGTAGTATATGCACTCAATCTCATCTATAAGACGATTTTTTTTCGTCAGAGCACACGTTTTGGTTTTGTTCTAACCTGAATTATTGAGAAAATCGTGCCAAAAGCAAGAACTTTAATAAAATATTAAGCCTTTCATTCTGAATGGCTTAGGTCAAAAGAATAGGAAAATCGATGAATGATCAATCAATAATTTGCCATCCAAAAGATTATAGATATTATCTAATTGTAATATAAGAAACGGCATGCGTTGGAAAAAAAATCAGATATTTTTTTTAACCATTTGTATTTTGAATCTCAATTCCCTTCTCTTTTGCTTTTTCGAAGGTATCTAAGGTCTTATCCCAGAAAGTCTGAAACACAGGTTTCACCGCTTCAAATTGCTTTCTAGCATTTCCAGGAATAGGTTCTAAGTGATAATATGTGAAGGAAGCATCTTTCTGTGGTTCACTAATCAACCGCGCTTCATTCAAAAACCATATCACCGTACTATAGATGATCAGAAAGAAAGTAGCTGTTAGGATTCCACCAAACATTTTATTGATGAAATTCAATTTCACAGCTTTGAATAAGGACTCGATCTTGTTACCAATAAAGCGTATGATAATGATCACCAATATAAACGTCAGCAAGAACCCTACTATATAACTCAGTCGAGGATAATTGGGCATCATAGAATCTAAGGCTCCTATCGTCAGTGGAGATAGTTTCATAGCCGCGATGATTCCCAAGATAATGGACAAAATCGAAAACAAGGTTTTAATTATTCCCTTTGAATATCCTTGGAAAAATCCAAGAATAATGGCTAGTCCACAAAAAATATCTATCAACATTATTATCTGTTTTTAAGTGTGCAATATAATTCAATTATGCTTAAAACACCAAAATTGAAAGATTAATGCCCATTATCTAAAAAAGCTGTACTAAATTGATTTTATTTTAGACCAAGCACTAAATTTATAAATGAAAGACGAATTAGCTAGCTATTAAAAACTGTTAAATAAGCTTTAAAAAATTGATATTGAGATACTTCTATCGATCTTTAGAGGTTATTGAGTTAGAATAAGGAAATCAGGTCACTCTAAAAAGAAATAAAATTTCACCTGACAATCCAATAAATTACGATATTTGATATATAAGCATTGATTTGAAGCATATTGGCGTCATACTACTTTTATGGATGAGCATAGCTCATGTTTGTTCCGCTCAAACGGATCAAGATACACTTCCTTCCGTTTTCATGATCGGAGAATATGAAAGTCAATACAACGAAATGTTGAAAATTCAGCCGGATTTGTTAATGACTGTTTGCAATGATGACATGGATATCGCTTACAATAAATGGTTGAATCTATTGGTGGAAATCGAACAATTTGCCATAGAAAATGATGTCGATATCAATGGCGTCAAAATCTGGATAAATGTTTTTTGGAATGAGGACGGGAGCTTAAAGCACATAGCATTTTATCCAAAGCCGAACTCCAGAAATATGGAATATGAGTATGTCAAAGTGCTTTTCAAGCAATTCATTGAACAATACAATTCCAACTTGAAAAATGAAAAAATCTACTGTCATTACGGTAGTGCCAGCTTTCCAAGTTTTATTACGACTTCTGCGAAAGAAGAGAAGTAATCCGCTATAGCTATGTTTTCTAATTGTTCTTTACTACGATCAATCATCTTGCTAATCTTCGTGGTTTGCTCTTTTTCATTGCAAGGCCAAGAAGTATTTACTAAAAAGAGTGCCCCCAAAAAGGCCTTAAAATGGTATAAGCGCGCTGAGATTATTCCCGATGATCAGTCTACAAAGAAAGAAGCGGCATTCAATAAATTGATAGAAAAATACCCAGGCTTTGTAGACCCTTATATCGATCTGGCCTTTTTACATTACCAACAAAATCGTCTAAACCGAGCGAAAGAAACCGTTGCTAAAGCCATTGAACTCGATCCTGAATACAAAGCAAATCACTACTTGATATTAGCCAACTATTGCAAGGAATTACTGGATATTGATGGAGAAGAACAAGCCTTACAAGAATTTTTGACGAGAACTAAATCAGAAAAAAGGAAGCTTGCTGTCAGCAAACGATTAAAAAATCTTCAAGCTAAAAGAGAAATATTAAAGGACATAGAACCTATCCAAATCAAAAAGCTTCCTACTACTATTAATAGTGTAGAACATGCCGAGTATAAACCAGTGATCAATCTCGAAAACGATCATATTATTTTCACACGAAGAATCAATGGACAAGAGGACTTCTACGAGAGTTTCAAAAAGGAAGATCAATGGTTGGAAGCCACAGCCATTAAGGCACTAAACACACCAGGAAATGAAGGAGCCCATACGATATCTACGGACGGAAAATGGATCATATTTACAAAATGTGATGCTCCAAAAAGATATAGAAGCTGTGATCTGTATATAGCTAAAAATGACAAAGGCTCATGGTCAGAAGCACAATTCATGTCCAATATTAACACCGATGCTTGGGAATCTCAGGCATCATTTAGTCCAGATGGAAACACCATTTATTTCAGTTCTTCAAGAAATGGTGGACAAGGTGGCAAAGACTTATATTCGATAGAATATACAAATGGATCTTGGGGAGATGTCCAAAATATGGGAGATGTCATCAATACTTCGGGAAATGAAGAGGCTCCTTTCCTACATCCCGATGGGCAGAGTCTTTATTTTATGAGCAACGGACATCCAGGATTGGGAGGCCAAGATTTATTTATGTCTATCAAACAATTTGACGGAAGCTGGTCTGAACCGATCAATATGGGGCCTGCTATTAATTCTACGAAAGATGAAGGAGGCATCTTTATCGACTTGCAAGGAGAATATGCCTACTTTTCGAAAACCGAAAAAGGCGATCAAGGAAAGATCAATTCTGATGTTTATCGGTTCAAACTTCCTTCAAAATACAAGCCACAAGCGGCGACTTATGTAAAATTTCAACTGTTCGATGCGATCAGTCAAAAGGCCATTTCAGCGAATGTGCAAATAGAAGAACTGCCATCCAAGCAATCAAAAACAGAAGTGATCGGAAAAGAAGGCCATGTCATTATTGTAAATCCCGAAAAAACATATCGACTCACCATTGAGAAGGAGAACTATATTTTTCATTCAGAAAAAGCGCGTTTTGATATCGAAACGGAAGAATTGCATCCTATTGAGTATGAAATATTCTTAAATCCTATTCCAGTGGAACTTGTTCAAGACACCCTTCCTCCTGTTGCCTTAAGAAATATTGAATTTGAATCAGGCAAAGCCACACTTTTACCTTCTTCGTATTCTGAGTTAAATACCCTCATAAAACTAATGATGGAACATCCAGAAATGCATGTTTTATTAAATGGTCACACAGATAATGTGGGGAATACTGAAGATAACGTAATTTTGTCCCGCCAACGAGCAGAATCAGTTCAGCAATACTTGATGCAACAAGGAATTTCTATGGACAAAATAAGTATTCAAGCTTTTGGCGAAAGCCGTCCTATACAAAGTAATGATACAGCCATAGGTCGAGCTGCGAATAGAAGAATTGAATTTCAAATCATATATCCAAACTAATTTGGTACATGGGGCGTAGGAAAAGGAAGCCAAAATTTGTAGAAAATGTTCGTTTATCTGGCATCGCAGATAAAGGTAGAGCCGTCGGTCGTGATCAGGGAGGGCAAGTATATTTCGTGGAAGGTGGTGTGCCAGGTGACCTGGTAACCGTACACGTTCAGAAAAAGAAAAAAGGAGTTCCATTTGGAAAGGTTGAAAAACTAGAAGAACCTTCCGAAGAACGAGTAGAGGCATTTTGCCCTCATTTCGATCTATGTGGAGGTTGTAAATGGCAAAATCTGGACTACGATGCCCAACTTAAATACAAAACCGAATATGTTCAAAGCGCCATCAAACGTATTGGCAAAGTGGAAGTCGGTGAATGGGAAGAAATTTTAGCAGGTGCAAAAACCAATTATTATAGAAACAAATTGGAATATAGTTTCTCGAGTGCGCGTTGGATGACCGAAGAAGAAATTCAATCCGATGAAGTGATTGAAGATAAGAAAGGACTTGGGTTCAACAAATCGGGGACCTTCGATAAGGTTATTGATCTCAATACTTGTTTCTTACAATCGGAACGATCTGATTCTTTAAGAAATTGGTTGAGAGACTATACCAGAGGCACTGATTTTGAATATTATAACTCTCGGAGCAGAAAAGGTTGGTTGCGTAATATCATGATTCGCACCACCGAAAAAGGCGAAATGCTCATTTTATTATCCTTGGCCTATGAAGACCGAGAGAAACGCGAGCAGTTATTGAATGACATGTTAGAAGCATATCCTGAGATCGTCAGCATGTATTATGTAATCAGTGACAAAGTCAATTCTGTCACTATTGATTTGGATTATCACCATTATCATGGAAAAGATGTCTTGACAGAATTCCTCGGTGAAGTCGAATTTAAAATCGGTCCTAAATCCTTTTTCCAAACCAATACCACACAGGCAAAAGCGCTGTATGATGTTGTCAAAGAATATGCTGACTTTCAAGGAACTGAAAATGTTTATGACCTATATACTGGTCTAGGTAGCATAGCACTCTACATTGCCAGTGACGTAGAACAGGTCACGGGAATAGAAGAAATTCCGGAAGCCATTCATTATGCCAAAATCAATCAAGAAGTCAATCAAATAGAAAATGCGACCTTTTATACGGGTGATGTAAAAGATATCTTAACGGAATCCTTTGTCGAAAAACATGGAAAAGCAGATGTAATCATTACCGATCCACCGAGAGTAGGTATGCATAAAGAAGTCGTAGAGACACTGTTGAACTCAGGAGCTAAAAAGATTGTTTATGTTAGTTGTAACCCTGCTACACAAGCCAGGGATTTAGATTTACTATCCGAAGCATATAGCGTTAAAAAAATAAGACCGGTCGATATGTTTCCTCATACACACCATGTTGAAACAGTGGCACTCTTAGAATTGAATTAATAATGAAGAAAGAAGAAAACACCATTTCTGCGGAGCGATTTCTAAAATTAGAACAAGAATTAGCCATCTACAAAAAAATGATGGGAGATGCCTCTGATATCATGTCAGCGCAAGATGTGACAGAATATCCCATTTTCGTGGCACATCAACAAACCATGGAAATAGGGCTTCTCATCGCAGAAAAAGGCAAGGTCAAAGGCAATTGGAATATCCATGCCACCACCTTAGAAGAAATGGTTTATAAACAAATCATCAAACAGGAAAACATCGAAGAATTTAAAGGCGTCTATAAAGATCCTCAAAATCACATATGTGTTTTCGTCTTGAGCGAACTCGGGGCTCAATTTGTGTTTCTACAACGATAAAAGTCTTTGAGTCTTACTCTTCTTCGCCAGATAACTTGTCGACAATAGATCCTAAAGTATCCATGGCCGTAGAAGCAACAGCCTTGATATTATCGACCACGTCCTCCACTATATCGGCAACATCTTCAACGACATCTTCCACCTTATCGGACAAACTTTCTTCTTGAGGTGCTGATGAGCTTGAATCCTCGGACACTTCATCCTTTAATTTGTCCGCAGCTACATCTTGGACATTAACTTCCGTAGAAGTAATTAGTGGAACTTCTTTTTTGGTACTCTTTACCTGTTGCTTACCCTCCTTAATTGCGGCTGCTGCGGCAGCAAGTTTTGCAGATTCTTCCTCGTTCACATTCATTTGGGACTCATTCGCAATTTTCGCTTTGATCTCCTCTTTTTTCTCTTCCGTCTTTGCCTTTAGGTCAGCTTGTTCTTTACGTTTAGCTGCTCGCTCTTTTTCTTTAGCAATTTTTCGTTCCAGCTCCTCCTTCGTTTTCAACATATCTTTCATCTTCGCTTGCTTCGAAGTGATACGTTCATCAATCATCATGATTCTAGCTTGACGAAGTTGAGCCTCCAATTGTCCTCCAGCTCGTTCTGCCTGATTCGATTGATTGTTCTTATCTCGAAGGTCGCGATCAATCGAATTCTTCATACGACCAATCGCTTGCAGCAATCCTTGATATCTATTTTCCAATCGTGTCAAGGCATTATTTGATCCTTGGGCTCCTGCCTTACCATACTTTTTCTCTTTCAACTCTTTGAAAGCGCTATCAATTTTGTTCCATACTTTGGATCGATCTTCTTTCGAAAATTTGGTCGAAGAAAATGAAGACTGAATCTTTTTTAGCTCTTCAAAAAGAGGTTGTAAACTTTTACCAGACTGAATTTTTTCTTTGATCGTATCCACAGCCTCCGAAAAACTTGCAACGTGTTTTTTCGATTCTTCACGGAATTTATTATCCATATCTTTTCGCATGGACTTCAACTTATCAAACAAGGCATTTGTTGAATTGCGCAACTCATTGGCATGCTCTCTGAATAAATTTTTCTCACGAACTTGAGTTTGGACCTTACTCCAAAAACCTTTCATTTCTTCCCAAATGGGTGCAGAATACGCTTCCAGACGATCCACTTTTTCAGAGATGTCTGCTAATTCAGAATGGTATAATTCATATAATTTGGAAGATAAGACAACAAAATGCCATTCAGCTTTAGCACGTGTAATAATATCTGGACGATCTACTAATAAATTTTCTGGCAACAGGTCTTCCGTCATTGATAGAGGTCTAGTAATTGTTTCATAGCCTTCTACAAACGGAACCTCTTCATCATTTTTCCATTGATTCATCAGTTGCTTATAAAAATCCTCCGTGACAATGGATTCAGGAAATTTATAAATCTCAATTTGATTTTCTTTTTCATTCAATTGAATCGCCAGCAGTTGCTTTTGATCCTTTTCATCTTTCGCCCAAATTACAATCTTGTTCTTCATTTTCTTTTTTTACCCGGATTTAAATCAATCCATTTTCATTCAAATATTCTGCAATCTGTACCGCGTTCGTCGCTGCACCTTTACGCAAGTTATCAGAAACAATCCATAAATTCAATCCATTTTCGATAGATTCATCTCTACGAATTCTCCCGACAAATACCTCATTTTTATTTTTAGCCAATCTAGGCTGAGGATATTCATTATTTTCAATGTCATCTTGTACTACAATTCCATCGGTAGAAGACAACAAAGAATAAACTTCTTCTAATTCATATTGGTTCCTAAACTCTACATTTACACTTTCGCTGTGTCCTCCATGTACCGGCACTCGTACTGCAGTTGCAGTAATAGCAATCGAATCATCTCCTAAAATTTTTCGCGTTTCGTGTACCAATTTCATTTCTTCCTTGGTATAACGATTCTCGAGAAAAATATCGCAATGAGGTAGACAATTTTCAAATATTGGATGGGGATAAGCAGGATTTGAGGCCACTTTTCCTTCCTTCTCTTCTGCATATTGATCTACAGCCTTTACTCCGGTTCCCGTAAACGATTGATAGGTGCTAATAACCAATCTTTTGATACCATATTTATTATGTAAAGGTGCTAAAGCAGCGACCATCTGTATGGTAGAACAATTGGGATTCGCAATAATTTTATCATCGGCGTCAAGCAATTGTGCATTGATTTCTGGTACAACCAACTTTTTAGAAGGATCCATTCTCCATGCGGAAGAATTATCTACGACGGTAATCCCAGCATCCGCATATTTGGGAGCCCACTCTAAAGAACTCGATCCTCCCGCAGAAAATAATGCTACATCCGGTTTTTTAGCAATCGCTTCCTCATGAGAAATGACGGTATAAGCCGCTCCCTGAAAATCAATCTGTTTACCATATGATTTCGGAGATGCAACAGGAATAATTTCGTCAATCTGTAAGTTGGATTCATTTAACACCTGAGCCATGACTCCTCCTACTAAACCAGTAGCCCCAACGATAGCTATTTTCATAATATCTTATTTTAAGTTTAAAGCAATGTTATCCATCTGGAAACTTTAAAGCCTATTGAATTATTTAATTACTTTTATGTTACAATGAACAACATAGCACAAATATTATGCCTTTGTTTGCTTTTTCCAGCAATATTAAGCAGTCAATTTTCAGACAATTTTTCAGATGGTGATTTAAGCTTGAATCCGACTTGGGAAGGAGACGTTGACAATTTCAAGGTAAATGATATTGGACAGCTACAATTGGATGCTTCTGAAGCCGGCGAAAGCTTTCTGTACATACCCGTTGACATTGCTGTAGATTTCACTTGGGAATTGGATATCGCCCTAAATTTTGCACCTTCTGATAATAACAAAGCCAAGATTTATTTCCTGATCGATCAAACCGATATCAGCACGGCCAATGGCTACTATGCTGAAATCGGTGAAAACCTCGCCAATGATCGGCTTATTTTCTATCGATTAGATGCCGGAATGCCGACTTTATTAGCTGAAGGAGAAATGGGTGCGCTTTCTGAAAAACCAGCACAAGTATCTATTCGAGTTGATCGGGTAGAAGGTTTATGGACAATCAGTACGGATTATGAAAAACAAGGTACTCCCATCGAAGAATTGAATTTTTTTGATGATACCTATGAGTTTCAAACCGACGGATTTTTTGGATTCGATGCGAAATACACCAGCAGTAATGTTGACGAAATTTTTATTGACAATATCAATGGTCAGGTCTTTGTTCCCGATATTATTGGGCCAACAGCCCTCAACTTTAGCTTACCTGACAATCAATCTATTTTGATTCAATTTGATGAAGCGATCGCCTTATCCAGTTTGGATGATCTAGACTTTCTCATAGAACCGATGTTAGAATTAAATCAAGCCAGTATCGTCGGTGCCAATGAAAATCAGTTGTTATTGGAATTCCAAACGACTTTTGAAAGTGGACCCGAATACCAAATAGAAATCAACGGCTTAAGTGATAATAAAGGGAATGTCATGGATCCTGCTAGTTTTCAATTCTTCGTTCCTGTACAACCTGAATTGGGTGATGTAGTGATCAATGAAATACTTTTTGACCCTTTTGTTGGTGGATCTGATTATGTAGAAATCATAAATATTTCCGATAAAATTATTGATTTACAGGGAGTCCAAATTGCCAATCTTGCCAAAGAAGAAGAAAGTTCGATCAGTGCATCAATACTCCTTCTACCTGATGAAATCATTGCTTTCAGTGAAGATACAAGTACGACCCGGACACAATACCAACCGATTACAACCGCCCGAATACATGAGATGAACTTACCCAGCTTCAATAAAACGGATGGTAATTTTTCCATTCTTTTAGAAGATGGTAGTGTGATGGATAGTTATGATTATACAGAAGATCAACATTTGAGTTTATTGGATGAAACAAAAGGCGTATCTCTGGAAAGAATTTTTCCAACAGGTGAAAGCATTCCACAAAATTTCACTTCGGGTGTACAATCAACAAATTTTGGGACACCTGGGTATGAAAATGCAAATTTTCGAAATGAAATCGCCATGTCCGAAGATATTTTCGATGTAGAAAATGACGTATTCTCTCCGAATTCTGATGGTGATCTTGATCAACTAATCATGCTGATTAATCTTCCGGATGTGGGATATTTAAGCACGATTCGAATCTATAATATCGATGGACAATTGATAAAAACGGTTTGGAATAATCAAATCACTGCTCAACAAGATATTGCCCGGTGGGATGGTATCATGGAAGATGGAGGAAAAGCGGCCATAGGACATTATATTATTCAATATGAAGCCTTCAAAACCTCAGGAGAAACAGTTCGTGTACGTAAACATGTTAAACTATTGGATTTTTTCTAAGAAACCATCATTCTTCCAATAAATTGGGTCTACTTTACATATAGATGAATTAATTTTGCAAAAAAAGTAATCATTCCAAAATCAGCGAACATAAAGAACTTTGTCCAAAACGGATTTATCACCCTGAGTGTACTGATTGTAATTCTGACAATATTTAGCACCAATATTTCTTTTTTAAAAGAATTTCAAACAAAAGCGGTGTGGATAATGCTAGGATTTCTGGGTATCGGACTGATTGCTTATGTATTCGATATTCGAAGGATCATATTTAGCAGTTTTGCATGTTGTGCCCTACTATGTGTATTCTTAAAATCAGCTTCCAATGCAAATCTGAAAATGCCAGAACTTAATGATGAGACCAAAGTGTCCATCGGCCACATCAATGTAAGTTCGGCAGAGGAATCCTACGAAGCATTAACCAATGAATTGGTACATCGAAATCTAGACATCATTTCGTTTCAAGAAGTCAAACCGGATTGGTCCCGAATACTAAAAAGTTCCTTACTGGAAACCTATCCTCACTATACTGAAAATATTAGAATTGATCCTTTTGGAATGGCAATCTACTCCAAATTTCCAATCCTGCAAGTAGATACACTGTTTATAGAAAATGTACCTTTTTTATCTGCCAAAGTTCAAGTGGCCGAAAAGAATGACATCACGATTGTCAATACCATGATCATTCCATCTATCAACAGCTCACTTGACAGTACACAGCAAAACCAATTACGCTATATTCAATCCTATCTCCAAGAAAATGAAGGGACGGAATTAGTACTCGGTGATTTCAATATGGTATACTGGTCCAATCGAATCCGCGATTTTCGAGAAAATGCTTCTTTGATGAATAGTCGCCGCGATGTGTCTCAGTCCGTATTGACAGTTCCCTATGATCATATCTTTCATTCATCCGATTTGGAATGTACCATGTTTCGAGATATGATCGATACCAGTGGTAACCGAATCGGAATATTTGCAAATCTTCAATTCTATAACGGCCCGAAAGAACTATGACCAATTACAGAACATTTTTCATTCCGTCAGAACGACAAGTTAGCAAGAAGAAAATGGATTTATACACCATGTTTCGGGTAGATGGATTGGATATGTCCAGTAAAATTCAAGCACTCTTGGTTGAATATGAACAATTAGGTTATGATCTTTCCTCCATCAATCCTGTACAATCTACGGTTTCTGGGATGACCTACACGGAGGGCATGTTGATTGTTTTACATAAAAAGTCATAGAAAATTGGAAACTATTTGCTTGTCTTTCGATCGTTTATCTCTCGAACAATTATATGCTATCATGGTCCTACGGCAAGAAGTATTTGTTGTGGAACAGGACTGTCCATATTTGGATGCTGATGGAAAAGATCAGCACGGCTATCATTTGATGATGTGGGAAAACAACCAGCTGATCGCTTATACAAGACTATTGCCAAAAGGGATTTCATACGATAAGTATTGCTCGATAGGACGTGTGGTCAATGCAAAACATGCTCGAGGACGTGGAATCGGCAAAAAATTAATGCAAGCCTCCATTGAAGCTTGTCGGGAGAAATTCC